>NZ_JBHWCC010000001.1:0-457757 GCF_042735715.1 Streptomyces sp. NPDC059582 | reverse complement strand
CTTCGAACCGTTCCAGCGTTACGGTGACGCTCCGCGCGGGGCCGGTGTCGGCCTCGGCCTCGCGGTCGCACGCGGCTTCGCCGAGGCGATGGGCGGCACTCTCGACGCCGAGGACACGCCCGGCGGCGGCCTCACCATGGTGCTGAGTCTGCGGATGGCACCGGGGCGGCAGCCGGCCCGGCCGGACCTTCCGGCGACGATGCTCTCGTAGCGGGCCGTTCGGCCGTTGGTGACCGGGTGACCGGGTGACCGGTGGGCTCTGGGGACCGGGTGGCTCCGGGGGATCGAGGGACCGGGGGACCGGTGGGCCGGTCGGCCGGCGGCTCGGGCGTCCGGGTGGGCCGCTGAGCCGCCGACGGCTCAGGCGTCCGGCGGCACGGTCTCCGTCTCCCGGGCCAGAGTCCGGGTGTCCAGCCGCAGTCGCCAGGCGTTGCGGCGGTGCACGGCCGCCAGTTCTGACTCCAGCGGGGACGGCGGGACCGCGAGGACCGGACAGGTGGCGTGGGCCAGGCAGTAGCGGCTGATCGAGCGTGAGCACGCGCGGTGCCACTGACTGCGCTGTCCCGCGCCGACGACCAGGATGTCGTCCTCACCGTCGGCTATCTCCACCAGGGCAGGTCCGGGGGCGCCGCGCGCGACCAGAGCGCGCATGCCGACGCTGGGACCCGCGTCGCCGAAGACCTCGCCCAGCACGGTCAGCAGTCGCTCCCGGGCCAGGTGCTGCCACTGCTCGGCCGACGCGTTCGGCACCTGGTGCCGCAGGGCGGAGAGCTCCCCGCCGGGCGGCTCCCAGGCCAGCACCGGCCAGAGCTCGGCGTCGCGCCGCCGCGCCTCCTTGGCGGCCCGGCGCAGGGCGCTGATACTTCCCGGCGAACCGCTCACTCCCACCACGACCCGGGCGGCCGTGGGGCCCTCGAACGCGGTGGGGCCGTCGAACGCGGTGGGGCCCTCGGAACCAGACATGACTTCACCGTTCTTCGCATGCGCCGGCGGTGCACTGCCCGCGGGCATCCTCGGGGTCGGACGCTTCCATCTCACCCCTGGTCCGAGGCCCTCGGCCACCCCGTTCGACGCTTCTTGGCGTACTTCTGACGGCCGTCCCGAGGCCCGTTCGCCACTCGCGTCAGCAACCCGTCAGCGTCGGCCTGTTCGCCGTCAGCATCACGTCATGAGCCGCCCGCACCCAGGGTGAGCCGGGCATAGCGTCGAGGACGAGCCCCGGTCCGCCTCCCCGCGTCGGGGCCCAACCGTCCCTCCCGAACGACCTGAACGACCTGAACCACCCCGGATCCTCCAGGAGGCATCCCATGGCAGACACTCAGTGCGGCGACGACCCCGAACCTTTCGATCGGTTCCCGGCCGGACCACTGTTCGTTCCGGTCCGGCCGGGACCAGAAGGCAGCGCGGCCATGCTGTTCCGCACTCCGCTCGGCCACCGTACGGCCGTCGGATTCACCTCCGTCCGCAGGCTGACCGCGAGCCTCGGCCCCGGGCAGGCGTGGATCCGGCTCGCCGGGCCCGCCCTGCGCGCGCTGACCGCGCCGCTGGGTGTCACCGCCCTCACGGTGGACCCGCAGTTCTCGGCGCCGTCCTCCGCCCCTCGTCCCGGTCGCGCCCGTCGCCCCGGTGTTCGCCCTGCGGATAGGTTGAAGGAGTACGTACGATGACGACCGTTGAAGAACCCACCGTCTCCACCGCGGAGACCCTGTCCGTGTGGCCCGCCTCCACGACCGAGGAACGCCCCGGCGCCCTCGCGGTCGGCGGTGTACTCCTCGCCGAGGTCGCCGAACGCTTCGGCACCCCCGTCTACGTCCTCGACGAGGGCGAGGTGCGTGAGCGCTGCCGCACCTACCGGCACGCCTTCCCCGACGCCGAAGTGCTGTACGCGGCCAAGGCGTTCCTGTGCCGTGCCATGGTCCACTGGACCGCCGAGGAGGGACTCGGTCTCGACGTCTGCTCGGCCGGCGAGCTGGAACTCGCGGTCACCACCGGCTTCCCGCCGGAGCGGATCGTCCTGCACGGCAACGCCAAGAGCCCGCGTGACCTGGAGACCGCCCTGCGTCTCGGTGTCGGCCGTATCGTCATCGACAGCCCGTCGGAGATCGCGCGGCTGGCGGCGGCGGTCGGCCCCGGCGGCCGGCAGAAGGTCATGGTCCGCGTGGTGCCCGGGATCAGCGCGGGCGGCCACGAGAAGATCCGCACCGGGACCGACGACCAGAAGTTCGGCCTGTCCATCTCCGACGGCTACGCCCAGCACGCCATCGCCCGCATCCTCGACCAGCCGCAGCTCGAACTGACCGGTCTGCACTGCCACCTGGGCTCGCAGATCACCAGCGTCAAGCCCTACCTCGCCGCCGTGCGCCGCATGGTCGGCCTCATGGCGCGGCTGCGCGAGCAGCACGGCATCGTCCTGCCCGAACTCGACCTCGGCGGCGGTCACGGCATCGCCTACCTTCCCGGCGAACAGGCACTGGACATCACCACGCTGGCCCGCAGGGTCCGTACCGAACTGGCCGGAGCGTGCGCGTCGGCCGGGCTGCCCGTCCCGCGCCTGATCATCGAACCGGGCCGCGCCATCGCGGGCCCGGCGGGCATCGCGATCTACCACGTCCTGGCCGTCAAACGCACCGGTGAGCACACCTTCGTGGCCGTGGACGGCGGCATGAGCGACAACCCGCGCCCCGCGCTGTACGGCGTGCGCTACGCACCCCGCCTCATCGGCCGCCACAGCACCGAGGCGCCCGCCCCGGTGACGGTCGTGGGCCGGCACTGCGAGGCGGGCGACATCCTGGCAACCGACGTCGAACTCCCCGGCGACATACGCCCCGGAGACCTGCTGGCCGTGCCCGTGGCCGGTGCCTATCACCTGTCCATGGCCTCCGGCTACAACATGGTCGGCCGTCCGCCGGTGGCCGCCGTGCACGCCGGGCACGCGCGGCTCCTCGTGCGCCGCGAGTCCCTGGACGACCTCCGCAGCCGCGACGTGGGCGTGTAGCCCACGCCTTCGCCGGGGGCGACGGGAAGTCTTGCCCGCTTCCCGTCGCCCCCTCACAGTCCGCTCCTTAATGTTCGCCGAGCGATCCGAAAGTTTCGTTCGGATCCAGCGGAGGAACGGGCATATCTGGCGACGCGATGAACAACAAGCCGGTGATCTCCGGCGATTGTCCGACTCCACCCGGACGCCATCACCCCGACTCCACCCCGACCCCCGCGCTTGCCGGGTCGGGGTGGACTGCTGTCCGGGGCGTTCCGGCTCCGCGGCCGTCTCCGGCGGCCCGGACCACCCCTCGGAATGCCAACCGTCGCGAATTCCGGCGAAGTTGGCTGAGGATTCGCCGCGTACAGGGGGTTGCCACCCGTCGGAGCCTGTCTCTAGGGTGCGGCAGCAGCGAAGGTTTCCGGGCTGACTTCGAAACTTTCGGACTGTCGGACGGTCAGGGCGTGCCGTCCCGTACCCAAGGAGCGCATCATGGGCGACCCGGCACTGTCCCGCCGCGGCTTCCTGGCGGTCTCCGCCGCGGCCGGTCTGGGCATGACGGCACTGAGCGGCTGCGGCGGAGACTCGGACGGAGGGTCGTCGGGGACGACCACGATCGAGTGGTGGAACATCTCCACCACCCAGCCCACCAAAGATGTCTGGGCAGCCCTCGCCAAGCAGTTCGAGGCACAGAACCCCAAGGTGAAGATAAAGATCGTCCAACTGGAGAACGACGCCTACAAGTCGAAGATGACGGCGCTGACCGCCTCCGGGAAGCTGCCGGACATCTTCCACACCTGGGGCGGGGGCGTCCTCGAGCAGCAGGTCGACGCGGGGCTCGTCGAGGACCTCACCGACAGCACCAAGGCGTGGGCCGACGGGCTGCTGCCGGTCGCGAAGCAGCCGTACCTGCTCGACGACAGGACGTACGGCATCCCGTTCGACATCGGCATGATCGGCTTCTGGTACAACAAGGCGCTGTTCCGGCAGGCCGGCCTGAGCACACCGCCGACCACCTGGAGCGGCTTCCTCGACGCCGTGCGCAAACTGAAGTCCGCCGGAATCACCCCCCTCGCCCTCGCGGGCAAGGAGAAGTGGCCCGGCATGTACTACTGGGCCTACCTGGCGATGCGTACCGCCGGCATCGACGCCCTGCGCAAGGCCGACGACGACAACGACTTCACCGGGGCCGGGTTCGTCGAGGCCGGCGGCCACCTGAAGGAGCTCGTCGACCTCCAGCCGTTCCAGAAGGGCTTCCTCGGCGCCGCCTACTCCACCCCCACCGGCCAGGCCGCCACGGTCGGCAACGGCAAGGCGGCGATGGAGCTCATGGGCCAGTGGGCCCCGGTCGTCGAGGCCGACGCGGGCAAGGGTCTCGGCGCGGACCTCGGCTTCTTCCCGTTCCCCGCGGTCGACGGCGGCCGCGGCACGATCACCGAGGTGTTCGGCGGAGGGGGCGGCCACGCCCTGCGCAAGGGGGCCCCGCAGGAGGCCGTCGACTTCCTGAAGTTCTTCGCCTCCCGGGCGACGGACCAGGAACTGGTCAAGAAGACCGGTGTGCTCCCGGTGGCCCCGGCCGCCGAGAGCGTCCTCACCGACCCCAACCTCAAAGCCGTACAGGCGCAGTTGAAGAGCGCCACCGGCTTCCAGCTCTATCTCGACCAGGCTTACGCGCCCGCCGTCGGCCAGGAGGTCAACGACAGCGTGGCCGCGCTCATCGCCGGTTCCAAGTCCCCCGAGCAGGTCGCACAGGCGATCACGAAGACTGCGAAGGAAGAGCAGTAGCCCGCGATGACCTCCACCTTCCTCCCGGACAAGCGGTCGGGTCCGGACGTCGTCCTCCCGCCCCCGACCGCGGCCTCGGCCCGGGGGCGGGCCCGGCGGCGCCTGCTGAACTGGCTCACCGCGGTCGGCTTCCAGATACCCGCGCTGGTGCTGTTCATCGGGCTGGTCCTGCTGCCGATGCTGTTCGCGCTGTACGCCGCCTTCTTCCGCTGGGGCGGCTTCGGCATGCCCTCCGACTACACGGGCGCGGACAACTTCACCCGGCTCTTCGAGGACCCGGTGTTCCTGGGCGACCTGTGGCGCTGCCTGATCCTGGTCGGCCTCTCGCTCGCGCTCCAGCTGCCCTTCGCGCTCGCCATGGCGGTGCTGCTCAACCAGCGGCTGCGCGGCCGGGCCGTCTACCGGATGCTGTTCTTCGCGCCGTACGTCCTGTCCGAGGCCATCACCGGTGTGCTGTTCAGCATGATCTTCGCCCCGGACGACGGACTCGCCGACCACGTGCTGGGCGCTGTCGGCCTCGACGCGCTGGGCGGCGAGTGGTTCGCCGACCCCTCCTGGGTCATGGCGACCCTCTTCCTCGTCATGACGTGGAAGTACTTCGGCTTCCACATGATGCTCTACCTGGCCGGACTCCAGTCCATCCCGGCCGAGTTGACGGAGGCTGCGCTGATCGACGGCGCCGGACCCTGGCAGCGCTTTCGCAACGTCACCCTTCCGCTGCTCGCGCCCACCCTGCGCATCAGCGTCTTCCTGTCCGTCATCGGGGCGATCCAGTTGTTCGACCTGGTGTGGGTGGTCACCCAGGGCGGCCCCGACCACCACTCCGAGACGATGGCCGTCACCATGTTCCAGTTCGGCTTCAAGCGCTACCAGGTGGGCTACGCCAGCGCGATCAGCGTGGTCATGTTCGGCATCTGCCTCGTCTTCGCCCTCGCCTACCAGCGGTTCGTGCTCCGCCGCGACCTCGAAGGGGCCACCACGACGATGAGGGGGGACGGCAAGTGACCCGCAAGACCCTGCCCCTGCACCTGACCCTGGTCGCCGTCGGCGCGGTGATGGTCGTCCCCCTGCTGTACGCCGTCCTGTCCGGCTTCAAGTCCACCGACGAGCTCTCCCGCAACCCCTTCGGACTGCCCGACCGGTGGCTGACCGGGAACTACACCGACATCCTGCGCGCGGGCGACTTCTGGCGGCTGCTCGGCAACAGCACGCTGATCGCGGTGGTGACGACCGTGCTGGTGGTCGCCGTGTCCGCGCTCGCGGCCTTCTCCTTCGCCCGGTTCGCCTTTCGCGGGCGGGAGGCGCTGTTCACCCTCTTCACGATGGGGCTGATGTTCCCCTTCGCGGTGGCGGCGCTGCCGCTGTTCCTGCTGCTGCGCTCGCTGGACCTGCTGGACAACCCGCTGGGCGTGATCCTCCCGCAGGCCGCCTACGGACTGCCGATGACGATCATCATCCTGCGTGGCTTCTTCCGGCAGATCCCCGGCGAGCTGGAGGAGGCGGCGACCCTCGACGGGTGCAGCCCGTTCGGGTTCTTCTGGCGGGTGCTCCTGCCCATGGCCCGGCCCGCGCTCGGCACCGTCTCGGTGCTCGCCGTGGTCACCAGCTGGAACAACTTCTTCCTGCCGCTGCTGGTGTTCACCGACAGCACCTGGTGGACCCTGCCCATCGGCGTCCAGCAGTTCCAGGGCCAGTACTCGGCGGAGTACGCCCGCGTCTTCGCCTATCTCGTCCTGGCCATGGTCCCGGCCCTGGCCTTCTACTCCGTCGCCGAGCGTCAGCTCGTCGGCGGCCTCACCGCGGGCGCGACGAAGGGATGACCCACGCTCACGCACGTACGACTCGCCCCCGTGGACGTCCGCACGCCGTGGCCGGCGGTCGGCCCGGTCGGCGGCCCTGTCGCAGCACGCCCGGGGGACTACGGTGAGTGATCGTCGCCGGACATGCGTCGGGGCCGGTTCGCAGGGAGTCTGCGGTCCGGCCCCTCATGTCGTCGGGCGGCGCGCCGTGCCGCCCGATGGTGCTGGCCCCGTCGGGCTTCAGGAACCGTCCTAGGCGGCCGTCACGACCCGGCTGGTCTCCAGCGGGCGGTGCGGGGCGATGATCTGGCCGTCCGGCAGGAGCTCACCGGTGTCCTCGAAGAGCAGGACGCCGTTGCACAGCAGGCTCCAGCCCTGCTCCGGGTGGTGCGCCGTGAGGCGGGCGGATTCCCGGTCGGCGGAGTCGGCTGTCGGGCACGCTGGCTGGTGCTGGCACATGGGTGGGATCTCTGTCTCTGTTGTGGTCATGTCCGTCCCCCGTGGCGATAAGTCGGTCGGAACCCAGTGTTGCCCCACGGGCGTCAATCCGCAGGGATTTCGGTGCACCGCTTCTTACAGGTTGATGACGCATCACTCCGGCGGACGGTTCATTCCAACTGCACGGTCCCTTCGGGTGGTTCGAAGTGGTCGTACAGGGCTAGTCCCTACGAGCCGGAGGCAATTTCCGGCTCGTACGAGCGCATTGCGGCTCTTAGGAGCGCAATGGGTCCGGTCCGCCCTGACCAGAGTAGGCAAGGGCACTCGAACTGTGACCTATTGACACCGGAAACACACTTGCACCCCGCCGCCCCTGAATTCCAGGGGCGGCGGGGTACGCAAGCGGAGGCGGACCCGGGTGTCAGGCCGGTTGGCTCAGCAGCGGTGCCGATGTCGCCCGATGGGTCAGCACCGGGAGCAGTTCGGCGACCCGGTGCGGCCGGTGGGCCGCGATGCCGGGCGGGGCCGGCGCCAGCGGGACCAGCAGGTCCGTGGCGGCGGGATGTCCTTCGGCGCCGTCCGTGGCGCAGTCGCCGTGCAGCCACAGCGTGAGCATGTACAGGCCGGGCACTGACAGCAGACGCGCCTGGTAGGGCTGCTGCACCGTCTCGGCCTGGCGCAGCGCCCGCTCGGTGGAGGCGATGTAGGGCCCCTCGAAGAAGTGTGAGAAGGCCCAGCCGTCGGGGGTGAGCATGGTCTCGGCCGCGGCCACCGCGCGGTCGCCGCAGCGGATCAGGAACCGCCAGCCGGCCAGCCGGGTGGCGGACACGCCTTCGGGGGTGATCGGGTCCAGTACGTGGACGGGCAGCGGGAGTTCGGGCGTCGTGGGTCCCTGGGCGGTGCGCAGGGAGGGGGTCCGGGCTTCGCGGACCGCGGTGGGGGAACCGAGTGCCGTGAGGACGGAGCGGAGGGCTGGCGCGGGAGCCGGGGGGACATGCAGCGGCATGGTGGGTCGCCTCTCATTCGACAGGCACGGTGGCGCGACGGCGGGGCGGTGCGGCGTGGGGCGGTGCGGACGGCGTTGTCAGCTCGCGGGTCGGAGAGGCAGGGGCCGGGGTCTGTGAAACCAGGGGTGCGGGTGTGCCTGCCGTTCGTCACCTCGACGACAGATTCCTTCGACCGTGGGCGCCAACCTTCTCCGCCTTGTTTCGCGGAGTTTATACGACGAGCGTTCACCCTGTGTTTCGTCTAGCCGTTTCCCGCGGTTTCGGCAAGGGTTCATTCGGTCGGCAGTACGCGGGAATCATCCCGATTCTTGGCCCGCTGCACGGCGATGACCTCGGGTTATGCATGTGCAGCGGTCGGCCAATTCTCGTCGGCGTTTTTCACGAGGAGAAGGGGGTACTCGAAGCGCCGCACTGTTCCATGCCCCGTGAATGTGCCGCCGGTCACTTCCGACCAATGTAGCGGCTGCCCGGCCCGGTGGAGGCGTTATCGATCGCTTCCGCTGGGCATCATCCCACCTGACCCAGGACACCGGCGGCCGGAATCACCGGGCCGCCCCGCGTAGGAGGGACGCTTCCATGGGGGAGAAGGTCGCGGCAGGTCGGTTCGACCTGTCCGATCGCCAGCACTACCGCGACAAGCTCCGGCGGTGCCTGGCGGGGCTGGAGCGGCTTCTGGAGGAGAAGCGGTTCGATCGCCCGAGGAACCTCATGGGGCTGGAGATCGAACTGAATCTGCTCGGAGCCGACGGCATGCCGAGAATGCTCAATGCGCAAGTGCTCGAACGGATCGCGAGTCGTGATTTCCAAACAGAACTCGCCATGTTCAATCTGGAAGTGAACATAGCTCCCCATCGGCTGGGCGGGCGGGTATTCGATCGGCTCGCCGAGGAACTTCGTACGTCCCTGGCATATGCCGACCGGAAAGCCGGCGAACTCGACGCCGGAATCGTGATGATCGGTATTCTGCCGACCCTCGACCGGGACGACCTGGTGTCCTCGAACCTCTCCGCCGTCGACCGCTACACCCTGCTCAACGACCAGATCGTGGCCGCCCGCGGGGAGGACTTCGCGCTCGACATCGACGGCGTCGAGCACCTCACCTGTACCTCCAAGTCCATCGCCCCCGAGGCCGCCTGCACCTCCGTCCAACTGCACCTCCAGGTCACCCCGGGCCGTTTCGCCGACGTGTGGAACGCCGCGCAGGCCGTCGCCGCCGCGCAGATCGCCGTGGGCGCCAACTCGCCCTTCCTGTTCGGCCGCGAGCTGTGGCGCGAGTCCAGGCCCCCGCTGTTCCAGCAGTCCACCGACACCCGGCCGCCCGAACTCCAGGCCCAGGGCGTGCGACCGCGGACCTGGTTCGGCGAGCGGTGGATCTCCTCGGCGTTCGACCTGTTCGAGGAGAATCTGCGCTACTACCCGGCGCTGCTGCCCATCTGCGACGACGAGGACCCGCTCGACGTCCTGGACGCGGGCGGTATCCCGAGCCTGGGCGAACTGGTCCTGCACAACGGCACGGTGTACCGCTGGAACCGCCCCGTCTACGGCATCGCCGACGGCCGGCCGCACCTGCGGGTGGAGAACCGGGTACTGCCCGCCGGACCCACCGTCACCGACGTCCTGGCCAACGCGGCCTTCTACTACGGCGTGGTGCGCGCCCTGGCCGAGGAGTCGCGGCCGGTGTGGACCCGGCTGCCGTTCGAGGCGGCCGCCGCCAACTTCGACGCGGCGTGCCGGTACGGCATCGACGCCCGCCTCGAATGGCCCCGGCGCGGCCGGCTGGGCGGCACGACGGAGGTCGACGCCGTCGGCCTCGTACGCGACGAGTTGCTGCCGCTCGCCGAGGCGGGACTCGACGCCTGGGGTGTCGAACCCGCCGACCGGGACCTGTATCTGGGCGTGATCGACGAGCGCTGCCGGCGGCGGACCAACGGCGCGTCCTGGCAGTCGGCCACGTTCCACCGGGCCCTGGAGAAGGGCCTGTCCCGGGAGGCCGCGCTCGCCGCCACCACCCGGCGGTACCGCGAGCTGACGCTGCTCGGGGAGCCCGTGCACACCTGGCCGGTGGGACTGCCTGAGCCGGTGCCGCTGGGCTGAGCGAGCCGCGGACGCGACTCCGGGATCCATCGGTGCGGGCCGTCTCGCCGTCTCGGTGGCGCGCCGACGTGGTGCGTGGCGCCGTGGTGTGGCGTCTTGGTGTGCGCTGACGTCGTGCGTGGCGTCTTGGTGCGCGCCGACGTCGTGCGTGCTGTCGCTGTTCATGGCGCGGCCGTCGCGCCGCCCATGAACGGGCTGACGAGGACGGTCGTGAGGGGCGACGTCCGGCGACGACGGTGAGGACGGGGGGCGGCCGCGCCCGCGTCGTACCGATCGGGCAAGCTGTGACGTCCCATGACAGTGGTGCCCCTGCCTGGCTCGTGCCGGACGACGGCGCACGGCGTACGAAGGGCAGCAGGCGCGCCCCGTACGGAGTCCGTCCCCCCGACGGCCTGTCGCGCACGATCCTCGCAACCTCTTTCGAGACCCTGGCGATGACGGGCACGGTGCGGGATCACCCAACGGAAGCAGGTGTGCAGGTGGAGACGGGCTCGGTGGCCGATTCTTTTCCGCAGGGGCGGCCCTCGCGGCGCATTCTCCGGGATGAGACGCTGCTCGTACTGGGGCTTTCGCTCGGTGCGAGTGGTGTGTCCGCCTTGATCAGTTTCGTCGGATCGGTCACCAAGCCAGGGGGGCTCAAGGACCAGGCGGCCACGCTCAACGCCTCGGCCGCGCCCGGCCGTCCCTGGCTCGACCTCGCGTGGCAGCTCTTCGGTATCGCCTCGGCGCTGGTGCCGGTCGCGCTGGTCGCCCACTTCCTGCTGCGCGAGGGCCAGGGACTGCGCACCCTCGGGTTCGACCGCACCCGGCCCTGGTCCGACCTGGGCCGCGGGGCGGGCGTCGCGGCCGTGATCGGGAGCACCGGGATCGCCTTCTACCTGGCCGCCCGCGGCCTGGGCTTCAACCTCACGGTGGTGCCGGAGGCGCTGCCCGACGTGTGGTGGAAGTATCCGGTGCTGATCCTCTCGGCGATGCAGAACGCGATCCTCGAGGAGGTCATCGTCGTCGGCTATCTGCTGCGCCGGCTGGGCCAGTTGGGCTGGACTCCGGGGACCGCGCTGGTCGCCAGTTCCGTACTGCGCGGCTCCTACCACCTCTACCAGGGCATCGGTGGCTTCGTCGGCAACATGGTGATGGGCGTCGTGTTCGTCTACCTCTACCGGCGCTGGGGCCGGGTGGGGCCCCTGGTGGTGGCGCATTCGCTGCTCGACATCGGGGCGTTCGTCGGGTACGCGCTGCTGGCGGGCAAGGTGGGCTGGCTGCCGACGGCGTGAGCCGTCGAGCGGGCGGGTCGGCGCGGTGGTCAGGCGAGCAGTTCTCCCTCGATGACGGTGACCGCGTGGCCGCTCAGCAGCGTGCGGTCGCCGCGCAGTTCGGTGCGGACGCGGCCGGAGCGGGGCGACGCCTGGAGACCGGTGAGTCCGGGGCGGCCGAGACGCTCGGACCAGAAGGGGGCGAGGGCGGTGTGGGCGCTGCCGGTGACGGGGTCCTCGTCGATGCCGACGTTCGGGAAGAAGCAGCGGGAGACGAAGTCGTAGCCCCGGGTGGGTTCCTCGGCGCGGGCGGTGGCGATGACGCCGCGCGACGAGTAGGCGGCGAGGGCGCGGTGGTCGGGCTTCAGGGCGTGAATGGTCTTCTCGTCCGGGAGTTCGAGCAGCAGGTCACCGACGTTCGGGCCGGTGTCGAAGGCCGCGAGCGGCGTGGCGCCGAGGGCCTCGGCGACCCCGTCCGGGAGTTCGACGGGCGTCAGCGGGGAGGTGGGGAAGTCCAGCGTGATCGAGCCGTCCTCGCAGGGCGTGGCGATCAGGACGCCACTGCGCGTGGCGAACCGGACGGGGCTCCGGTGACCGCCCGCGGTGTGCAGTACGTGGGCCGTGGCGAGCGTGGCGTGGCCGCACATCGCGACCTCGGTGGCGGGCGTGAACCAGCGCAGCGCCCAGTCGGCCTCGCCGCCCGGGGGCAGCGGGTGGGCGAACGCCGTCTCGGCGTGGTTGACCTCCAGGGCCACCTTCTGGAGCCACTCGTCGTCCGGGAAGGCGTCCAGGAGCAGCACTCCGGCCGGGTTGCCGGCGAAGGGGCGGTCGGTGAAGGCGTCGACGATACGAATGAGCATGCCACGACGCTAGGGCTCCGCGCCCCGGCGGACCAAGGCCAATCGTCGGCGACTGGACCGGATCCGGCTCCGGACAGTCGACGGCCTTGCGCAGGGACGGACGACGGGCCGTGGCCGGGGGGGGGGGGCAGGACGATCGGCTCGCGCCGGGGCAGCGCCCGACGGGACGAACAGGCCGGCGTGCGACGGACGACGGGCCGGCGCCCGACGGACGTACGCGGTGAGCGCGCCCGACCGACGACGGGCGTCCCGGGGTGTCGCGAATGCTCCGCGTCAGGACAGGGCGAGGACGCAGAACTCGTGGCCCTCCGGGTCGGCCAGGCACGTCCACGGGACGTCGCCCTGGCCGAGGTCGAGGTCGGTGGCGCCGAGGGCCCGCAGCCTGGCCACCTCCGCCGCCTCGTCGTCACCGGGGTACGGCAGCAGGTCGAGGTGGACGCGGTCCGGCGCGGTCTTCACTCCCGGCGTGCGCAGAAACTCGAGATAGGGGCCGGCACCCTTGGCGGAGCGCAACACCGCGTGCTCGTCGGTCACCTCGTGCAGCGCCCAGTCCGTCGCCTCACCCCAGAACCGGGCCATGTCCCGCGGATCCACGCAGTCGACCACAACCGCGGCGATCGGCCCGGTGTCCCGGTAGATCTCCCGGGGCTCCAGCACGCAGAACTCGTTGCCCTCCGGGTCGGCGAGAACCGTCCACGGCACGTCGCCCTGGCCCACGTGGGCAGGCGTCGCACCAAGAGCCTGGAGGCGCGCGACCAACTCCGCCTGATGGGCCGCGGAGGTGGTGGCGAGGTCGAGATGCACCCGGTTCTTTGTTGTCGTCCTGGCTTCCGGGACGGGAACGACGTCGACGCCGATCATGACCGGGTCCGGCCAGACGAGGCCGCCGACGGGTCCGACGAAGGTGGTCACGCCGGCGCTGTAAGCACTCCAGCCGAGCGCCTCCGCCCAGAACCGGCCGACCGCTGAGGCGTCAAGAGCCTTGATGATCACGTGCACAGGTCGCAGCGCCATGCCGGCGATCCTATGCGCCCGCTCCGCGATGACATCCGCAGGTTGCGTCGCCGAACAGGGATCAACTCAGGGCTTCGGCGGAGGCGCGTGATGTCCGGTTCGTGATCATGTGGGGCCGAGTAGGGCGAGCGGGCGTTTCGGGCCGTGCGAGTCGGCCCGGAGTGCGGCGGCGACGTTCTGGGTGCCGGCGGGGCGCAGGGCGCCGATGGCATGGTTGCGCCAGGTCGCTGGTGCGCAGCGCATCGCCGGTCCGAAGCTGCGAGGCGTCCTCGGCGAAGGTGGTGGTGTCCCGCACGTGGTGCAGGGCCTCGATCTGCCAGTGCGAGCGGATCGTGTCGGCGAGTTGGGCGGGAGTGGCCTTCCCGGCGCTGAGGCTGGTGACCGCGTGGACGGTCTTGATGCTGACCTTGCCGCTCTGACGGTGCAGGCCGCGCCGTTCGGGCCGGCGGCCTGGCGGGCGCCGGGGAAGAGCAGGTTGTTCACGGTGCAAACCTTGATGCGGCGGATCTCGCCACGGCCGTGACCGCTTTCGCGGATGCGGCTCTGGAGCGGAATCCGCTGCCAGGGAGGGGCTTTGAGCTGCTTGCGGAGCTTCTTCTGATTCCCGTTGACGATCACGATGTGGTGGGCATCGCGACGGGCGAGGTACTCGGCGTGTTCGCGTTGGGTGTGCATGGCGTCGCTGATCACGACGGTGTCGGCCAGGTCGGCGAGGTGGTCCAGAAGGGGATGGAAGTCGTCTCGCACGGCACCGGCCGGGTGCCGGTCAACAGGCAGCGACGGGCGCGGATGCGGTCCCGGGCTGCCGATGGCGCATCGGCAGCCCACTCGCTGATGGCCAGGAGCGAGGTCGCCCGGTCAGTACGGCGCAGGAGGCCGGCGCCGGCACACACACCAGGCCGTGGCGCACACCGCAGGGCTTGCGCGGATCGGGGACAGCGGCCAACCGGGTCAGCCGCCCAGGCAGTTCATGTTCCGCGGCATCAGGCTGACGACCGAGTTGGTCGATGACGGGCGGGATCGCAGAGGATGCGACGGCAGGCACGTGCTTCCGCGGGGAACACTGCCCGGTGGTCGCAGACTGTGTCCGGGATCTGAGAGCCAGCCATCCCTGGATGAAAAGGGCGAGGCTAGAGGCAGATGCCGGGAGGGGCCGCGTTCGGACCGACGTTGCCGCTCCAGGTGTTGGCCGTGCCGTCGGTGCCGGTGCCGCTGGTGCTGTCGCGACAGTCGAGCACGCCGTTGTGACGGAAGACGTTGGACTTGATGGTGTTGCCCCCGTTGCCGCCGGCGTCGATTCGGATGCCGTCCCCCGCGTTGTCGTTGGCGACGTTCCCGGAGATGACGGAGTTCGTGAGGGAGTTCGCTGCCACACTGATGCCGTGACCAACGGTGCTTGAGTTGGAATCTCTGATGACGTTGTTGGAGATGGTGACGTTGGTGTTGGGTGAAAGGCCGAAGGCGTTGGCCCGCACGCCCAGGAATCCCCTCTCGATGATGTTGGAGGTGATCTTCGTGTTCGTGTTGCTGTCACCCAAGAAGATCCCGGGGGCACCAAAGTTGTCCCGGATGATGTTACTCCCTACGTTGGCGTTGTTGGACTTGAAGATGAATGCAAAGGCTCTGTCTCCCAAGGAGGTGTTGCTGTTTACTTTGACATTGTCGATCCCTCCGGGTGCCGGCGCGTCCAGAAGGACCCCGGAGTTTTCGTTACCAGAGAAGGTGTTTGTTTCGATGTCTGCCTTCTTGAGGCCCGCGTCCGAGTAGATTCCGCTGCCACTTGCAGAACCTGGTTTATTGTTCTGGCGGATGCAGTTCTGTTCAACCTCGGAAAGGCTTGTGCCGCTGGATTGGAAATAGACCCCAATTACATTGTTCTGGATCATGTTCTGCCGGACCTGGTGGCCTGAATGTGCCGCGCTCGTGACGATGCCATAGCTGGAGGTGTTGTTCTGAACGGTGAAGCGGGAGAATCTGATGCCGTTCTCCACCAAGCGGACACTGCCTGAACCGCCCGCCGACTGAATGATCGCCTGTCTGGACGGATCCGGAGCTCCGGCCTGGCGGCACGCTGTCCCTGTGGGGGCCACGGCCGGTCCGATCAGCTGCAAATTCGCCTTGTTCACGGTGACAACCTCGTTGTACGTCCCGGCACAGACCCTGATCACGTCTCCTGGTGAGGCCGCAGTGATCGCTGCCTGGATCGTGGTGAAAGCTGCGCCCGGACATTGCGCTCCGTTGTCATCCACAACGAGTACGGCCTGAGCTGCCTGGCTGGGTACTGCGGAAAATGCCGTGGCCATTGCCATGCCCGCTGTGATGAGGACCATCTTCTTCATGACCTTCTCCTTGGCTTTCAGGCGGCCCGCAATCCGCGCAGCCCACAATCCGGTCGCGCGGCGGCATGGTCGGCTAGGTGGCACACAAGTGGCAGCCGGACTGGCGGATTCGCCTGGCATTGAAAGGCCGCCATCAGTTATGCAAACCGAACGAAGAGCGGACAGTCTCCGCTGGTTACGAAGCTAGGTGTGCCACGTTAGGTGTGCAAGTAATGGCACTCTGTATGGGTCGCCGGCCATGCGGCGCCGCCGACCCGCCGGGGCGGGCAAGCGTGTGCCTCAGCTCGTACCGCGTCGAACGGCGCCGGTCGCTGTCGCATAAATCAGCCGGTCCCCCGCCGAGGCGGACCGCCGGCGGGATCAGGATCGCCCGCCCATGGGACCGCAGCCTGGCACCCGTTGAGAACGAGATCTTCGCCGATGTTCAAGAAGAGGGCGACGCAGTGGCCTGTCGAATGCGTCAGGCCTGCTCCCTGTTGCGCACCTCGGACCACCGGTCGAACTTCAGTGGCACTCGGTCAGGGTTCAGCGGTGCCGGACACCGTCCGTTCGGATGGGGCTTGCCCCTGGGCAGCCTACCGATATATCGTTGAAGCATCGCGACAGATCGACGACTGATGGAGTGATTGCGATGCGTTCCCACGGATTCGAGCGTGGACATGGACAGGACGGCCCCTCCCGACATGGCCGGGGCGGCTTCGACGGGCGGCGTGCGGCCTTCGGACCCTTCGGTCCCGGCGGCCCCGGCTTCGGCCCGGGCGGACCCGGGCCCTGGGGTGGCCGAGGGCGTGGCGGGCCCCGGGGGAGGGCGCGTCGAGGTGACGTGCGCGCCTCGATCCTGGCCCTGCTCAAGGACCGGCCCATGCACGGTTACGAGATGATCCAGGAGATCGCCGAGCGCAGTGGCGGGGCGTGGAAGCCCAGCCCCGGTTCGGTGTACCCGACCCTCCAGCTGCTGGAGGACGAGGGCCTGATCGTCAGTGAGACCGAGGGCGGCAAGAAGCTGTTCTCGCTCACCGAGTCGGGCCGCACGGCCGCCGACGAAGGCGCCGACGCACCTTGGGAAGAGGCCTCGCGCGGAGTCGACTGGGAGGCCCTCTCCGAGATCCGCCAGGCCGGTTTCGGTCTGATGGAGGCCTTCGGCCAGGTCTGGAAGACCGGCACCAAGGAGCAGCGCGAGAAGGCGCTGACCGTCATCAACGACGCCCGCAAGAAGCTGTACCTGATCCTCGCCGACGAGGACCAGGGCAGGTCCTGAAGCCGACGGCTGAGCGGAACTCGTGGAAGTCATGCGGGACGACACCATGGGCGCCCGGTGGAATCGCTCCGCCGGGCGCCTCTCTGCGCGTGCCCCTCAGGTCACCAGGCCGTCGAGCTTGCGCAGTGACTCGTTCAGTGCCGCCGTCGCCGAGTCCTTGAGCTTGCCCGCCATCAGCGAGACGGCGGCGCCCGTGAACTCGCCGTCCATGCGGACCGTCGTGCCGTCGCCGTCGGGAGTCAGTGTGTAGCGCGTGGCGACGGTCACCGCCATCGGGCCCTTGCCACGGATGGCGAGCACGCGGGCCGGCTCCAGTTCCTCGACGGTCCACTCGACCTCCGCCGGGAAGCCCATCAGCTTCATGTTCTCCTGGAACGTGGCGCCGACTTCGAGGGTCTCCGGGCCGCCCTTGGGGAAGCTGGTGTGAGTCGCGTTCCACTCGCCGTAGGCGGACCAGTCCGTGAGCTGCGCCCACACCTTCTCGGCGGAGGCCTGGATACGTGCCTCCGCGCTGACTTCGGCCATGCGACCACCTCTTCGTGTCGGGCTACGGTGTCGCGGAACGTAGCCGCAGGGCCCCGAACATTCAATACTGATGAACAGTCAGGAAATGTGGTGGCTCCACGGCTGCGGTGAGCGGTGGGCGGAAAGCGGACAGCCGGGAGCGGGAGGCGGCTCTCCTCGTGGCGGTGCCACGCGTCCCGGAACAGGTCGGCGGGCAGCGCGTCCGTCAGGGCGTCCACCCGGTAGACATGGTGCCTGCCGTCGACCGCAGGCGGCGTGACCAGGCGGTACCCGCTCTCCATGTCCGTGTGGGACGAGCGGCCGGGTGGGCCGGTTGCCTCAGGGGCGTGGAGCAAGGCGGCGCGCGCCGCGCGCGAGGAACGGCGTGATCTCATCCGTAGGGAGGAGATTTCGGCCTGCGGTGTCCACTCTGCGTGGGACGCGAAGATGCTTCGCGCCGGGGATGCCCGGATCCGCAGAGACTGATGAGCTAGGAGATGTGCAACCCCGTATTCCCCGGCAGTCGACCAGTGAACAGGGCATCCGGCACGCCGACGGCGAGGCCGGGCTCAGCGCCGAACTGGTGGCGGTGGTCACGGGTGCCCGGCGCAGGGCGCTGCGGGACGGGGACCGCCATATCGACACCGCCCATCTGCTGCACTCACTGCTGGAGTCCGATCCCGAGGCGCGTGCCGTCTTCGGCGAGGGACCGCAGATGGCCCGCCTGCTCGGCTATCTCGTCCAGCGCAGCATCGGCTACGGCCTGCGCTGGCAGGGCGGGGTCGAGGCCTCCGGCCCGCTGCCGACGCCGCCCGCGCCGTCCTCGGTGACGGAGTCCGCGGCCGAGGGGTTCTCGCCGCTGGCCGCCGGCGCCATGGTGCACGCCTGCGAGCGCGCCGCGCTGCGCGGCGGCGAACCGGCCCGCTGTGTCGACCTGCTCGCGGCGATCGTCCTCGATCCGCAGGCCCGCGCGGTGGAGGTGCTGGCGCGCGCCGGGGTGGACCCGCGTGAGGTGGCCGCCCGCATCGACAGCGGCCTGGAGGAGTACGCCGGGGGCGCCTAGGGCGTGTGCGGAAGTGGCGTCGTCCGCCCGGAGGGCGGGGCCCGCGGCGTCCGGTGCGGTGTGTCGCAAGGCGCAGGGGCGTCCGCGTACCGGGCGTACGCGGGCGATCCCGACAACGCGGCGGGGTGCCGTGCCAGGCGTCGCGGGCCGGACGGGACTTTCGGAACACGCCCTGGACGGCGTGGTGAGCCAGGTCTGCTGAAGCCCGCCTGTCGAGGCCTCCCTCGCTGGGGCTCTGCTCCTGAGGACTGCCTGCCGCGGGACCTGCCGCGGGACCCGCTGAAGGCGCCTGGTCGGCGGGTTCGCCGAGTTCGCGTCGTGTCCGTGGGGGAGCTTCGTGCGCGTCCAGCCGGTGAGACAGGTGTCATCGGGGATGACGCTCCTGTCGCCGCCTGTCATCATGTGCCGGTGCATATGTCAGAGAGCGGTCGGAGCGGCCGGGGAAAGGGCGCGGGGCTGGGTCTCGCGCTCGCGTCGGCGCTGGCCTTCGGGGGATCCGGAGTAGCGGCCAAGCCGCTGATCGAAGCGGGTCTCGACCCGCTGCACGTGGTGTGGCTACGGGTCGCCGGCGCTGCCCTGCTCATGCTGCCGCTCGCCGTGCGTCATCGCGCGCTGGTGCGCCGCCGCCCCGCTCTGCTCGCCGGGTTCGGCCTGCTCGGCGTGGCCGGTGTCCAGGCCTGCTACTTCGCCGCGATCTCCCGGATACCCGTCGGGGTCGCGCTGCTCGTCGAGTACCTCGCGCCCGCCCTGGTCCTCGGGTGGGTGCGCTTCGTACAGCGCCGGCCCGTGACACGTGCCGCCGTGCTCGGTGTGGCCCTCGCGGCCGGGGGGCTCGCCTGCGTCGTCGAGGTGTGGACGGGACTCGGCTTCGATGTGCTCGGACTGCTCCTCGCGCTCTGCGCCGCCTGCTGCCAGGTCGGCTACTTCGTCCTGTCCGACCAGGGCAGCGACTCCGGCGACGACGCCCCCGACCCGCTCGGCGTCATCGCCTACGGCCTGCTCGTGGGCGCCGTGGTGCTGACCGCCGTGGCCCGTCCCTGGACCATGGACTGGTCCGTGCTGACGCGCACCGCGCGGATGGACGGCATCCCGGTGGCCGCCTGGCTGCTGCTGGTCTGGATCGTGCTCGTCGCCACGGTCGTCGCGTACGTCACCGGGGTGGTCTCCGTGCGGCGGCTCTCGCCGCAGGTCGCCGGGGTGGTGGCCTGCCTGGAGGCCGTCATCGCGACCGTGCTGGCCTGGGTACTGCTCGGCGAACACCTCTCCGCGCCGCAGATCGTGGGCGGTGCCGTGGTGCTGATCGGCGCGTTCATCGCCCAGTCGTCCACGCCCGCCAAGGGGTCGCCGGAGCCGGTGGCGGTCGGCGGGCCCGAACGGCAGTTGTCCACTCCCGAACCGGCGGCCTAAAGTGTGGATCATGCATTCGGACGCACTCGTTCTTCCGCCTCCGGCCGCCTGAGGCGGGCCTTCCGGTGATCAGGCCCGGCGTACAGCCGGGCCGCACGGTGCTGCCCGCGGCCGAAGTCCGCGGACCTCGCTGAGCCGAGGTCCTTTCCCGAACTTCCGCGCACTGTCGCTGCGCGTCTGCGGAGAGAACGCATGTCCACTGCTGTTTCCGGCCTGCCCGTCGGGCGAGGCCTGCTGTATCTGACCATCGCCGGTTTCGCCTGGGGCACCGCGGGCGCGGCCGCCTCCCTGGTCTACCGGACCAGTGATCTGGGCGCCGTCACCCTGTCGTTCTGGCGCTGCGCGGCCGGGCTGGTCCTGCTGCTCGCCGCCCGGCTGCTGCGTCCTCGCGCCCGCAGCGCCGCGGTACCGCTGCCGTTGCGCAGCAGGGCACTGCGCGCGGGGGTCACGGGCGTGGGGCTCGCGGTGTTCCAGACGGCCTACTTCGCGGCCGTCGACGCCACCGGTCTGGCCGTGGCCACCGTCGTCACGCTCGGCGCCGGACCGGTCCTGATCGCGCTCGGCGCCCGGCTGACCATGGGGGAGCGGCTCGGCGGGGGCGGGGTCACCGCCGTCGCCGGGGCGCTCGCCGGGCTCGGGGTGCTCGTGGCGGGTGGCGGTGGTGCGACCGTGAGTCCGTGGGGGGTGCTGCTCGCGCTGGTGTCGGCCGCGGGCTACAGCGCGATGACCCTGTTCACGCGCTGGTGGGGGCGCGACGGCGGGGCGGACGCGGCCGGCACGTCGATCGGCGCGTTCGCGGTCACCAGCCTGTGCCTGCTGCCGTTCGCGCTGACCCAGGGGCTGCTGCCGCACACCGCCGACCTGGGCCGGACGCTGTGGCTGGTGGCGTACATCGCGGCCGTCCCCACGGCCCTCGCCTACGCCCTCTACTTCGCGGGCGCGGCCGTCGTCCGCTCGGCCACGGTGTCCGTGATCATGCTCCTGGAGCCGGTCGCGGCGGCGGTCCTCGCCGTCGCCCTGCTCGGCGAACGGCTCACACCCGCGACCCTCACCGGCACCCTCCTGATGCTCGCCTCGGTCACAGGCCTGGCTTTGGCGGAGACACGGACACGGCAGACGGCGGCGCCTGACCACGGCCTGACCACGGTCTGACACGGCCTGACACGGGCGGGTCCGGCGCGGCCTGGTCCGGCGCGGCTTGGTCTGGTCCCCTCCGGGTCGATCCCCGGAGGGGACCAGACCCGGAAGGGCTGCGCTGGAGGGTGGCTGCGCCTGAAGGAGCCCGACCCGTAAAGGCTCTTGCCCGGCGTGGGCCCTCGGAACAGGTCCCCGTCAGGAGGCCGTCCCGTCGGCCGAGCCCTCGGGCCCCCTCCCGTCAGCCCATGCCCGTCAGCCGGTCAGCCGGTGTCCGTCAGCCCGTCTGTCTGCGCAGCAGATGTTCGCGCGCGGCCGCGTCACCGGGGCCGCCGCGGGCCGTCAGTCCGGTCTCGATCCGTGCCCGGATCTCGTCCGAGTGTCTCCCCGCGTACTTGAACTTCGCCCGCACGCCTGTCACTTCGAGCCGCACTCCGCGGATGCCGGACAGCTGACGGCCGTACGGCACCTCGCCGACCGCCACCCGTGCCGAGCCGCCCTCCGGCTGGAAGTGGCCCATCTGGCGGTTCAGCAGCTCGGCCTTGGCCGCCGGGTCGTCCACGACGTGGGCCGTGCAGCGGAGCTGGACCGCCGCGTAGAAGCTCGTCGGCGTGCCGTGCTCCGACGGGCCCTCGGGTGGCGCCTGCCAGGGGCCGGGCACGAAGACGTAGTCGTCGACGACGCTCAGCACCACTTCCCGGTTCGCCTCCAGGGCGGGCCAGAGCGGGTTGGGACGCGCGAGGTGGGTGAGGGCCTCACCTCGCCCGGGGTCGTAGGCGAAGTGCAGGGGCTGCACGTGCGGCGGCTCGCCGGGGAGGCCGTTGACCGCGAGCTGCCCGAAGTCGTGCGTCGCGAGCCAGCCCTGCCACTCGGCGTCGTCACGGGGCGCGTCCCAGGGGTGGATCAGCATCACAGGCCGGCCAGGTAGTCGGGGAGCTCGGTGCCGGGGGCCAGATCGGGGGCGGGGAGCGGGGTGCCGTAACCCTTGCGCAGGGGGACGACGCCGGCCCAGTGGGGGAGGGCGAGGTCCTCGGGCTCGTCGCTCACGCCACCCGTGCGCAGCTTGGCGGAGACCTCGTCCAGGTCGAGGCGGATCACGGAGGTGGCGGCCAGTTCCTTCTTGTTCGCGGGCCGGGAGTCGGCGGCGCGGCCCGGTACGACGTGGTCCACGAGGGCGTCCAGTGCCCGCCGCTTCTCCTCGGGGTCCGTCACCTCGTGGGCGACGCCGTGCACCACCACCGAGCGGTAGTTGAGCGAGTGGTGGAAGGCCGAGCGCGCCAGGATCAGGCCGTCGACGTGGGTGACCGTCAGGCACACAGGCAGCCCCGGTTCGGCCTGTCCTGTCATCCGCAGCGGACGCGAGCCCGTCGAGCCGTGCACGTAGAGGCGCTCGCCGACCCGGCCGTAGAGCGTGGGCAGCACCACAGGCGCACCGTCGCGGACGAACCCGAGGTGGCAGACGTAGCCCTCGTCGAGTATCGCGTGCACCAGTTCCCTGTCGTAGGAGGCCCGGTCCGCGGCCCGGGTGGGGACCGTGCGGTCGGTCGGACGGTAGGCGGCGGGTGATGGCGGCGTCTGGGCGGTCCCCTGCATGGCGCTCTCCATTGCACTAGTGCATAATCAACTTTGTGCTAGGAGAATATCCGATCCAGGGGCGGCGCGCAGCGGACATTTCGGCGAGCGTCGAACGCGCGGTGGGGGACGGTGAGCTGCGCCCCGGCCAACTGCTGCCGCCGATGAGGGAGTTGGCCGAGCAGCTCGGGGTGAACCCGAACACCGTCGCGGCCGCCTACCGCACCTTGCGCGAGCGCGGGGTCATCGAGACGTCCGGCCGGCGGGGCAGCCGGGTGCGGGCCAAGCCGGCCACGACGGGACGCGAACACTTCCGGGTGGAGGTGCCGGAGGACGTACGGGACCTGGCCGACGGCAACCCGGACCCGGCGCTGCTGCCGCCGCTCGCGCCCGCGTTCGCCTTGGCCGCCGAGCAGGCCGACCGGGAGCCGGTCCTGTACGGCGACGACCCGGTGGAGCCCGAGCTGGCGCGCGTCGCGCGGGCCGACCTGGACGCCGACGGGGTGCCGGACGGCGCGCTGGCCGTCACCTCCGGATCGCTGGACGCCGTGGAACGGGTCCTCGCCGCGCACCTCAAGCCCGGGGACACGGTCGCCGTCGAGGATCCCGGCTGGGGCAGTCTGCTCGACCTGGTTCCGGCGCTCGGCCTGCGGGTCGCGGCCGTCGGCGTCGACGACGACGGCCCGCTCCCGGACGCCGTGCGCCGGGCCCTGGAGTCCGGGGCACGCGCCCTGATCGTCACGGACCGGGCGCAGAATCCCACCGGCGCCGCGGTGAGCGCCACCCGCGCGCGGGCCCTGCGGGCGGTGCTCCGGGACCACCCCGACACCCTCCTGATCGAGGACGACCACGGCCACCGGATCGTCGGCCTCCCCCTGCACCCGCTCGCGGGCACCACCCGGAGCTGGGCCTTCATCCGCTCGGTCGCCAAGGCCTACGGCCCCGACCTGCGGCTCGCGGTGCTCACCGGGGACACCGTCACCCTCGACCGGGTCCACGGCCGGCAGCGGCTCGGGCCCGGCTGGGTCAGCCGGATCACCCAGCGGGCGGTGCTACGGCTGTGGACCGGCGCGGCGGTGGACACGGGGGAGGTCGCGGCGGCGTACGGGCGGCGGCGCGACGCGCTGATCGGCGCGCTCGCCGACCGGGGGATCGAGGCCTACGGCCGCAGCGGCATGAACGTCTGGGTCCCGGTCCCCGACGAGACCGGAGCCGTCGCCCGGCTGCTGCACGCCGGCTGGGCGGTCGCGCCCGGCGCGCGTTTCCGGATGAGCGCGCCCCCCGGCATCCGGATCACCGTCTCGACCCTGACCGCGGACGAGACCGAGCCCCTGGCGGACGCGGTGGCGGCCGCGACGGGCGCGGCTCCGGCCCGACGATACGTCTGAGGGCCACGGACCACTCCAGCCGGGGCCAGCCATGGGCGGTATCCCTCGGAGTACCGCGGTCGCGTCGGTTCGCAGCCGTCCCCCGCACCTGTACCTCGTAGGGCCAGCGTAATCACGGCCCAGAACCTCGTAGCATCGCTTACATGTTGAACCTGGAGCGGCTGCGTACCCTCGACGCCCTCGCCCGGCACGGCTCGGTCAGCGCGGCGGCCGAGGGGCTGCACGTCACCACGTCGGCCGTCTCGCAGCAGCTGGCCAAGCTGGAGCGGGAGGTCGGGCAGCAGCTCATGGCCAAGCACGGCCGGGGCGTACGGCTGACGGACGCGGGCCGGCTGCTCGCCGACCACGCGGCGCGCATCCTGTCCCAGGTGCAGCTCGCCCAGTCCGACCTGGAGGCGCAGCGCGGACAGGTCGTCGGCGAGCTCAGGCTGTCGGCGTTCCCGACCGCCGCCCGTGGACTGTTCCCCACCGCGCTCGCCGCACTGCGCGCCGAGCACCCGGCGCTGCGGCTGCGCTCCTGCGAGCTGGAACCCGAGGACGGGATCGCCGCCGTGGTGCGCGGCGACCTGGACCTCGCGGTGGTACTCGACTGGTACAACAAGCCGATCCCGCTGCCCGACGGCCTGGCGAAGGCGCCGATCCTCGACGACCCCGCCGACGTGGCCCTGCCGGCGGACCATCCGCTCGCCGGGCGCGACGAGGTGGACCTCGGGGAGTTCGCCGAGGACGAGTGGATCACCTGGGGAGAGGGCGAGTTCTGCCACGAGTGGCTGATGTACACCCTGCGCTCACGCGGCATCGAGCCCATCGTCGGCCACCGCGCCGGTGAGACGCACACCCAGCTGGGACTGGTCGCGGCCGGACTGGGAGTGTGCGTCGTGCCCCTGCTGGGCCGCGACCCGATGCCGCCCGGCGTCGTCACCGTCCCGCTCCGGCAGCGGGTGCGTCGGCACGTCTACGTCGTCTGGCGCGCCGACGCCGACCGCCGCCCGTCGATCCGCGCGGCGGTCGAGGCGCTGCGGGCGGCGGCGCGGCGCGTGGGCTGAACGCCTCTACGTGGTACCGAGCTTGCGGAAGTCCCACGACACGATCTTCTCGGGCGTCAGCCGCACCCAGGCGTGCCGGCCGTCGTGCGGCATCTCCTCCAGACGGAAGTTCTTGCGGGCGAACAGGGTCTCCGGGACGTCGAGTTCCGCGCGCAGCTCGCCGGTGCGCGGGCTCTCGCCCACGAAGTCCACGGCCCCGGACAGCTCGACCCCCCGCAGCTCGTCGTACTCCTCGCCCGTGTCGACCACGATCGCCACCCGGGGATCACGGCGCAGATCGGTCCAGCGCTTGCTGCGCACCACCGAGTACAGCCACATCGACGTGCCGTCCCACGCGAACCACAACGTGCTGACGTGCGGCGCGCCGTCGGCCGACACGGTGGCGACCCGGCAGGTGCGCTGGGTGGTGAGGAACTCGTCCAGTTCCCCGGGTGTCATCATGATCTTGCGGCCCCGGCGCTGAGTGACGGTCATGCGGCCCCCTCTTCTTTCCTCACGTCGTGTCAGAGGAGGCCGTTCCCGAGCGGGCGGATCCCCTGAGATTCTCTGACGTCACGTCAGAAAAGAATGGTTCGTCTTCCGTCCCCGCGCAATGGTGGCTAGTCTCGCCCGCCCCGACACCGTCGGCGACAAGGAAGAGCCATGCCGTCGTCAGAAGAGCTGTCCCGCCTCCTCGACCCCGTGAACACGGTGCTGCTGACCGTCGAATGCCAGCAGGGCGTCGTCGGCCCCGACAGCGCACTGCCCGAACTCGCCCGCGAGGCACGGTCGTCGGGCGCCCTGGCCAACGTCGCCCGGCTGGTCGCCGCCGCGCACGAGAGCGGGATCCAGGTGATCCACGCCGTCGCCGAGCGCCGTCCGGACGGCCGGGGCGCCAGTCGCAACGCCCGCCTCTTCCGCGTCGCCGAGCGGCTGCCCGTCCAGCAGCTGACCGGGACCACCGCGGTGCGCGTCGCACCCCCGATCGAGGTCGCCGAGAAGGACTTCGTCGTACGGCGTCTGCACGGCCTGTCCCCCCTTCAGGGCACCGATGTCGACGCGCTGTTGCGCAACCTCGGCTGTCGCACACTGATCGTCACCGGTGTCTCCGCCAACGTGGCCGTCCCCAACGCCGTCTTCGACGCGGTCAACCGCGGCTACACCGCCGTCGTGCCGACGGACGCCATCGCGGGGGTGCCCTCCGACTACACCTCCGCGATGATCCGCAACACGCTCGCCCTCGTGGCGACCCTCGCGACCACCGACGAGTTGCTCGGCTGCCTGCGGCGGCCACGGCGGGCCGGGCCCGGCTGACCGGACTCAGGCCAGCTTGATCTCCTCCCCGGACACGGTGATCTCGACGGCGGCCAGCGGGCTGGTCGCCGGGACGTGCTTCACGCTGCCGTCCTCGATGGAGAACTCACTGTGGTGACAGGGGCAGACGATCACGCCGTTCGCGATGCTCGTCACCGGACAGCCCTTGTGCGTGCACTTCGAGGAGAACGCCTTGAAGGTGCCCGCCGTCGGCTGTGTGACCACCACCGCCGGATCCGTGAAGATCTTGCCGCCGCCCTCCGGGATCTCCGAGGTCTTCGCGAGGACGGTGCCGGGGGCCGCCGCGGGGCCCGAGGTGTCCTTGTCCCCGGAGTCCCCCGACCCGCACGCGGTCAGCGCGACAGCGATCCCGGCCGCCCCGACCGTCGCCACGACGGTACGGCGGCTGGGGCCGGTGACGGGCTGAAGCGATTCGCTGGTCATCCTGACGTTCCCTTCCCTCGACTCCTCGATCCCTGGTGATCTGCACACCAGTACGGCCTGGGCGGACCGGCTGTTCAGATGTGCGCGTATCCACCGCGCGATACGGGAGCGGCCGACGTCCGCCGGCCGCGATCGCCCCAGTAACCTGGGGCGATGCTCAAGGAAGTCACCGCGACCCGCTACATCACGGCCCTGCGTGAGGGCGGCTCGCTGCCGGGGCTCGTCGAGGCCGACGACTTCGGGACGTACGTCATGAAGTTCACCGGCGCCGGACAGGGCCGCAAGACGCTCGTCGCCGAGGTCGTGTGCGGGGAACTCGCCCGCCGGCTCGGCTTCCGGGTGCCCGGTCTGGTCACGGTCGAGCTCGACCCGGTACTGGGACTCGGTGAACCCGACCAGGAGGTGCAGGAGCTGCTCAAGTCCAGCGGCGGCACCAACCTCGGCATGGACTTCCTCTCCGGCGCCCTCGGCTTCGACCCGCTCGCCTTCCGGGTGAGCCCCGAGGAGGCCGGCCGGATCGTCTGGTTCGACGCGCTCGTCAACAACGTCGACCGCTCCTGGCGCAACCCCAACCTGCTGATGTGGCGGGGCGAGCTGTGGCTCATCGACCACGGCGCCACCATGATCTGGCACCACAACTGGCGCGGCGCCGAAGCCTCCGCGGCCCGTCCGTACGACATGTCCGACCATGCGCTCAGGCCGTTCGCGCCGGATGTCGCCGCGGCCGCCGCCGAACTCGCGCCGCTGGTCACCGAGGAACTCCTGGCCGAGGTCACCGCCGGGATTCCGGACGTGTGGCTGACGGACGAGCCGGGCTTCGCCACGCCGGACGACCTCCGGCAGGCCTACGCGCGTCCGCTGCTCGCGCGCGCGGGACACGTCCACGAGCGCATCGAGGGGGTCCGGTGAGCGGGCGCAACGTCTTCGAGTACGCGGTGCTGCGGGTGGTGCCCAGGGTGGAGCGCGGCGAGTGCATCAACGCCGGCGTCCTCGTCTACTGCCGGGCCGAGTCCTTCGTCGGGGTGCGCACACACCTCGACGAGACCAGACTGCTGGCCCTCGACCCGGACGTGGACATGCCCGGGGTACGGGCCGCGCTGCGCGCGGTCGAGGGCGTGTGCGCCGGCGGCGAGGCGGCCGGGCAGGCGGCGCGCGACGACGCCGGCCGGCGCTTCCGCTGGCTGATCGCACCGCGTTCCACGGTCGTCCAGCCGGGCCCCGTGCACACCGGTCTGACCGCCGACGCGGCGGCCGAGCCGGAGCGGCTGCTCGACCTGCTGGTCAGGTAATGGATCACACGCGCGCGGTGTGCCGTTGACACCGGGTGCCATCGCTTCTAGCGTCACGTCTGCTGAAGGTACTAAGCGGTCGCTCACCGGAGGGGCGTACCGTGGGAGCCGCATCTCAAGCGCGAGGAGAACCAGCAATGTCCACCACTGAGCAGCGGGTCGCCGTCGTCACCGGCGCAGCGCGCGGCATCGGCGCCGCCACCGCCGTACGACTGGCCGCCGAAGGCCGCGCGGTCGCCGTGATCGACCTCGACGAGGCCGCCTGCAAGGACACCGTCGAGAAGATCACCGCCGCGGGCGGCAAGGCCGTCGCCATCGGCGCGGACGTCTCGGACGAGGCGCTGGTCGAGGCGGCGATCGCGCGCGTGGTCGAGGAGCTCGGCGCCCCGACCATTCTGGTCAACAACGCCGGCGTGCTCCGCGACAACCTGCTGTTCAAGATGACCGCCACCGACTGGGACACGGTCCTGAACGTGCACCTGCGCGGCTCGTTCCTGATGACCAAGGCCGTCCAGAAGCACATGGTGGACGCGGGCTTCGGCCGGATCGTCAACCTCTCCTCGTCCTCCGCCCTCGGCAACCGCGGCCAGGCCAACTACTCCGCCGCCAAGGCCGGTCTCCAGGGCTTCACCAAGACCCTGGCCATCGAGCTCGGCAGGTTCGGCGTCACGGCCAACGCCGTCGCCCCCGGCTTCATCGCGACCGAGATGACCAAGGCCACCGCCGACCGGGTCAAGATGGGCTTCGAGGAGTTCAAGGCCGCGGCCGCCACCCAGATCCCGGTGCAGCGCGTCGGCGAGCCCGAGGACATCGCCAACGCCATCGCCTTCTTCACCAGCGAGGGCGCCGGCTTCGTCTCCGGCCAGGTGCTGTACGTCGCCGGCGGACCGCTCGACTAAGGATCACGGACATGACTGAACTCTCCGGCAAGGTCGCCCTGGTCACGGGCGCCAGCCGCGGCATCGGCTACGGCGTCGCCGAGGCGCTCGTCGCCCGCGGGGACCGGGTCTGCATCACCGGCCGCAACGAGGAAGCCCTCAAGGAGGCCGTCGAGAAGCTCGGCGCCGACCGGGTCATCGGCGTCGCCGGCAAGGCCCACGACCTGGACCATCAGGCCGTCGTCGTCGACCGCACCATGGAGGCCTTCGGCCGCGTCGACTTCCTGGTCAACAACGCCGGTACGAACCCGGTGTTCGGGCCGATCGCCGACCTCGACCTGGACGTCGCGCGCAAGGTCTTCGAGACCAACGTGATCTCGGCGCTCGGCTTCGCCCAGCGCACCTGGCACGCCTGGCAGAAGGACAACGGCGGCGCGATCGTCAACATCGCCTCCGTCGCGGGCCTCTCGGCCTCGCCCTTCATCGGCGCCTACGGCATCAGCAAGGCCGCGATGATCAACCTGACCCAGCAGCTTGCGCACGAGTACGCGCCGAAGGTCCGGGTCAACGCGATCGCCCCGGCCGTCGTGAAGACCAAGTTCGCGCAGGCCCTGTACGAGGGCCGGGAGGCGGAGGCGGCCGCGTCGTACCCGCTGGGCCGGCTCGGTGTGCCCTCGGACATCGGCGGCGCCGCCGCGTTCCTGACGTCGACGCAGTCCGACTGGATCACCGGTCAGACCCTCGTCGTCGACGGCGGCATCTTCCTCAACGCCGGCGTCGGCTGAGTCGCGCGAACCCGACACGGGCGCTGTTTCCCCCTTGACGGATCCATGCGGATCCATGCGGATCCTTACGGATTCCGAGGGAGAACGGCGCCCGTTTCGTCGTACAAGGGACCATGCACAAGCATGACAACGTCGTCATTCACGAGTCGATCTCGAGCACCGTGCGAAGCAGGTTCAACTCCCGTGACACTGCGGTATGGTCTGCCGACCCTTGGTATGGCAGATCGAGGAGCGTGCGCGTGTTCAACCGGAAGCGAAGCCCGCGGCGAGCGGCGGCGATCGCGTCCATATCCCTGGTGGCTGGATGCGGCTACTTCTCGGACAGCGGCGCGGACAGCCAGGGACCGATCGTCGTGGGGACGACCAGCGCCCCCAGCACGCTGGATCCCGCCGCCTCGTGGGACGGCTCCTGGGAGCTGTTCCGCAACATCTACCAGACGCTGCTGGCCTACCCGAACGGCGCGACGACGCCGCAGCCGGACGCGGCCGAGAGCTGTGGGTTCACCGACGACTCCAACCGCACGTACCGCTGCAAGCTGCGTGCGGACATGAAGTTCTCCGACGGCGACACGCTCGACGCGAAGGCGGTCAAGCACTCGATCGACCGGATCAAGAAGATCAACGCGCCCACGGGTCCGGCGGGTCTGCTGGGCAGCCTGGACCAGGTGGAGACGGTCGGCGACCGCGAGATCGTGTTCCATCTCAACCAGCCCGACGCGACCTTCCCCTTCGTCCTCGCCACCCCGGCCATGTCCATCGTCGACCCCGCCGAATACCCGGCGAACTCCCTCCGCAAGGACGGCAAGGTCGACGGATCCGGGCCCTACCGGCTCCGGTCGTACGACGAGGGCAAGCAGGCCCAGCTCGTCTCCAACGGCGACTACAAGGGCTTCGCCGAGCGCAAGAACGACGCGGTGACGATCCGTTACTTCCAGGACTCGTCCGCCATGGTGAAGGCCCTGCGCGACCAGCAGATCCACGTCACCTACCGCGGTCTCGCCGCCGGCGACATCATCGCCCTCGAGAAGAACGGCACCGGGGAGGACCTCCAGCTGGTCGAGGGCACGGGTACCGACATCAGCTATCTGGTGTTCAACCCGAAGGATCCCTGGGCGGGCAAGACCGCCGTGCGCAAGGCCATCGCACAGGTCGTCGACCGGGGTGCGATCACGCACAAGATCTACAAGGACACGGTCGACCCGCTGTACTCCATGGTCCCCAAGGGTCTGACCGGCCACACCACAGGGTTCTTCGACGACTTCGGCGACCCGGACACCACCAAGGCCCGCAAGTTCCTCACCGACGCGGGCATCACCGAGCCCGTCCCGCTCACCCTCTGGTACACCAGCGACCGCTACGGTTCCGAGACGGCCCTCCAGTTCGCGGAGATCAAGCGCCAGCTGGATGCCTCGGGCCTGTTCACGATCACGCTGAAGGACCGGCCCTGGAAGACCTACGTCGACGGCTACCAGAAGGGCGAGTACCCGGTGTTCGGGCGCGGCTGGTTCCCTGACTTCCCCGACGCGGACAACTTCATCGCACCGTTCGTGGGTGAGCGCAACGCCCTCGGTACGCCCTACCAGGCGAAGAAGATCACCCAGGAACTGCTGCCCCACTCCCGCGGGGAGAGCGACCGCGCCAACGTGGTGCGGGACTTCGAGGACGCCCAGCAGATCCTCGTCGACGACGCGCGGCTGCTGCCGCTGTGGCAGGGCAAGCAGTACGTGGCCGCGAGCGTGGACATCTCGGGCGGAGAGCGCGCGCTGGACCCGTCGACGATCATGATGATGTGGGAGCTGTCGCGCAAGACCAACTGGTAGTTCCGTCCGCGGGGCCGAGTGTCAGTGGTCGCCTGTAGGTTCTGAGGCCTGGAAGCGACCGCACGACATAAGGACGTTGACGTGACCGACACCGCCATGCTGCCCGAGTCCTGGCGCGGGGTGCTGGGCGACGAACTTCAGCAGCCCTACTTCAAGGAGCTGACGGAGTTCGTCGAGGAGGAGCGAGCGAAGGGTCCCGTCTACCCTCCGCGCGAGGAGGTCTTCGCCGCCCTCGACGCCACGCCGTACGACCAGGTCAAGGTGCTGGTCCTCGGGCAGGATCCGTACCACGGCGAGGGCCAGGGTCATGGTCTGTGCTTCTCCGTCCGCCCCGGTGTGAAGATCCCGCCGTCCCTGCGCAACATCTACAAGGAGATGCACGAGGAGCTGGGCACGCCGATCCCGGACAACGGCTATCTCATGCCGTGGGCCCAGCAGGGCGTGCTGCTGCTCAACGCGGTGCTGACCGTCCGCTCCGGCGAGGCGAACTCGCACAAGGGCAAGGGCTGGGAGAAGTTCACGGACGCGGTGATCCGCGCGGTGGCCGACCGGCCCGACCCGGCGGTCTTCGTCCTGTGGGGGAACTACGCGCAGAAGAAGCTCCCGCTGATCGACGAGACCCGGCACGTGGTGGTCAAGGGCGCGCACCCCTCGCCCCTGTCGGCCAAGAAGTTCTTCGGGTCCCGTCCGTTCACGCAGATCGACGAGGCGGTGGCACGCCAGGGCCACGAGCCGATCGACTGGACCGTCCCGAACCTGGGCTGACCGCCGCCGGGCCGGTCCCTTCACCGGCCGGCCCGGTGCCGCCTGCCCCGGATCGCCGGTGCCTGCCGTTAGCGTCGGTCGGGAGGGACCGGCGAGGACGGCCGACGAGCACGCGGAGGACGCGGTGGCGGAACAACAGGAACAGACGGCGTCCGATGCCGTACTGACGCGGATCGGGCAGGTCGTGATGCTGCATCACGGGGGAGACCGCGAGGAGGCCCGCCGTCGCCTGCTGGACCTGTGGACGGAGATCGGCGCGCACGGCGACCCGCTGCACCGCTGCACCCTGGCCCACTACCTCGCCGACACCCAGGACGAACCCGACGACGAACTCGCGTGGGATCTGCGGGCGTTGACCGCCGCCGAGGAACTCACGGAGGAACGGTTCACCGGGCGCCGGGACGACGCCGAAGGTGAGGGGGCGGTCGCCGTACGGGCGCTGTATCCGTCGCTGCACCTGAACCTCGCGGCGGACTACGTGAAGCTCGGCCGCTCCGACGCCGCCCGCAGCCATGTCCGCCGGGCCCGCGGGGCCGCGGGCGTCCTGGGCGACGACACCTACGGGGACGGGGTCCGGGCTGCGATCAGCCGGATGGAACTGCGGCTGGGCGAAGAGGACGACACCGACGAGGGGAACTGGGCACCACCACGGCAGCGGCCCTGAGGGGTCGGGGGTGTGAGGGCGGGGGTGCGATGGCGGACCTTGAGGCGTCCGGGCGCGTCAGGGCGGGGGCCCGCCCCTGAGGAGTCCGGGGGCCCGCCGCGGCGGCGTTCTCGCAGGGACCGGCGCCGTCCCGTCGCGACTCAACGTCCGTACGCCTGATCGCAGATCACCGCCTCGGGGCTGTCCCCCCGCCAGCCGCCGTACTTCTTGCCGAGCGCACACACGTCCGTGTTCCTGCGCACCGGCTCGGACAGGTCCGGGATCGCGGCGTGCGGCCGCGGAGAGCGCCGGGCCTCCGGATGCGGCGGCCGGAGGCGGTCGTGCGGTGCCGGTGCCTGCGCGGCCGGTGCCGCGTGCCGCCGCGCCGGGGCCGTCGGTGCGGCGGGCCGGGACGGCCCCACGAGCTCCAGCGCCTCCCGCGCCGGCGCCTGCACGACCTGTGGCTCGGCCTCGCCGTCCGGCCGGGGCACGGGCGCCGGTGCGGGCGCCGCCGGAGCAGTAGGCCCGGCCGCGGGCGGGCGCTGGACCGTCACACAGCCGGTGAGGGCCGAGACGGCCACGGAGACCAGGAGCGTTGCGGTGGTCGTCGTTCGATGCACCCGCGCAACTTTGATGGCTCGGCCCCCGTCAGGCACGGTGGACGAGCGGAGGTTGCCCCACACGGGTGATCTCGCACCCCGTACGAGGGGTTCGCGCTCGCCGCGGCTGACGTCAGTCGCCCGTGACGCCGTCGATGCGCTCGCGGATCAGGTCGGCGTGGCCGTTGTGACGCGCGTACTCCTCGATCATGTGCGTGTAGATCCAACGGAGGCTGAACGGCTTCTCGGTGAACCTGCTCCGCCCCTCGGAGAGGTCGTCGAGGCCGAAGCCGGCCGCGTTGCGCCGGGCGATCCCGATCTCCGCCTGCCAGCTGCCGTACGCCTCCTGCCAGGTGTCCGCGGCGGTCAGGTGGAACTCGCCGTCCCGGTCCTCGTCGCTGTAGTAGAGCGGGCCGGGGTCGTCGCCCGTCAACACCTTACGGAACCAGCTGCGTTCCACCTCCGCCATGTGCCGCACGAGACCCATCAGTGACAGCTCCGACGGCTGCACGGACGCGGTCCTGAGCTGTTCGTCGGTCAGGCCCTGGCACTTGTGGGCGAGCGTCTGCCGGTGGTAGTCCAACCAGCCTTCGAGCATGGTGCGTTCGTCGGCGTTCTGGGCGGGTTCGCTGCGCTCGGTCGTCATGCTCGCATCCTGGCCCACCGCAGCCTGTCCCACCAGGGGACTTCAGTCGCCGCCCGGTCCTTGGAGCGGCTCCCCCCGCGGCGGGACCTCGCGCGCCGCTTCGGCGGCACCGCCGGCCGGCGGCCGCCGGGGCGCCCGTATGCTGCCGTGGAGGCAGGCGTGGACAAGCAGTGAAGGAGCCCCCGTGAAGGTCGGCTGCATCGGACTCGGCGACATCGCGCAGAAGGCGTATCTGCCGGTGCTCGGGGTCCAGCCGGGGGTCGAACTGCACCTGCAGACCCGGACCCCCGCCACTCTCGACCGGGTCGCCGACAGCCTGCGTCTGCCCGACGCCCAGCGCCACCGGGACCTCGATTCCCTGCTGGCCCAGGGACTCGACGCGGCGTTCGTGCACGCGCCCACCGTCGTGCACCCCGAGATCGTCACCCGGCTGTTGGAGGCGGGCGTACCGACCTACGTCGACAAGCCGCTCGCCTACGAACTCGCCGACTCCGAACGGCTCGTGGCGCTCGCCGAGGAGCGTGGCGTGTCACTCGCCGTCGGCTTCAACCGGCGCCACGCACCCGGCTACGCGCAGTGCGTCGAGCATCCGCGCGAACTCATCCTGATGCAGAAGAACCGCGTCGGGCTGCCGGAGGAGCCGCGCACGATGATCCTCGACGACTTCATCCATGTCGTGGACACCCTGCGCTTCCTGGTGCCGGGAGCGGTCGACGACGTGAGCGTGCGCGCCCGGGTCCGCGACGGCCTGCTGCACCACGTCGTGCTCCAGCTCGCCGGGGACGGTTTCACCGCGCTGGGCGTCATGAACCGGCTCAGCGGCTCCGCCGAGGAGATCCTGGAGGTCTCCGGCCAGGACACCAAACGCCAGGTGATCAACCTCGCCGAGACGGTCGACCACAAAGGCCAGCCCACGGTGCGCCGACGCGGCGACTGGGTTCCGGTGGCCCGGCAGCGCGGCATCGAGCAGGCCGTCCTGGCCTTCCTCGACGCCGTGCGCGCGGGCACGGTGCTCAGCGCCCGGGACGCACTGGCGACTCATGAGCTGTGCGAGCGCGTGGTACGCGCGGTGCGGGAGAGCCCCGGCGCAGTCTGACCGCTCGCGCGCCCTCCGTCAGACACAGCGCCGCGAGCACCAGCAGCGCCACCTGCGCCGGCCAGTCCCCGAACCGGACGTACGGGGTGACACCCGTGGCCAGCGGTACGTCGTACACCTGCGAGGCGCTCGCGCCCGTGCCCAGCCACGGCCCGGTCCGTTCCCCGCTCGGGCCGTACACGGCGGAGACCCCGGTCAGCGTGGCGTGCGCCATCGGGCGGCCGGTCTCCGCGGCCCGTAGCGCGGCCAGCGAGGCGTGCTGCTCCGGGGCCCAGCTCTGCTGGAAGGACGACGTCGACGACTGGCCGACCAGTACGACGGCGCCGTCCTCGGCGAGATGGCGGGTCATGTCGGGGAACGCGGTCTCGAAGCACACCATCGGGCCCACGCGCAGCCCGTGCCCGGCGTTCATCACCACCTGCCCGGTGCCGCGCCTGCGGTCCTCGCCCGCCGCCTCGCCGACCGAGGTCGCCCAGCCGAGCAGCGAGCGGGCCGGGACGTACTCACCGAAGGGGACCAGTCGCATCTTGTCGTAGCGGTCGCCGGTCGGGCCCTCCGGGCCCAGCAGGATCGAGCTCTTGTAGATGCCGGGACGGTCGGAGCGGCGGGCGTCCACGTTGACCAGGATGTCGGCGCCGGTCTGCCGGGAGAGCGCGGCGATCCGCCGCGCCAGGTCGGGCCGTTCGCCCAGATCGAAGCCGACGCTGCTCTCGCCCCAGACGATCAGGTCGACGTCCCGCCCGACCAGTTCACGCGTCAGCTGTTCCTCCCGGGCGAAGCGGCGCTCGACGCTGTCGGGGCCCTCGACCACCCCGGGCTGGACGACGGCTATCCGCGCCCGGCCGTCGACATCGGGGCGCGGCGACCACACCCAGGCCGCCGAGGTGGCCGCGGCGGTCGCGACGAGACCGGCCACGGCCGGCATCCGCGACTCCCGCACCGAGGCGAGCACGGCGAACGCGACGTTCACGGCCACCACCAGGAAGCTGAGCAGCCACACTCCGCCGACCGACGCCAGTCGCAGCGCCGGCTCCACCTGCCACTGGGTGGCGCCGAGCGTGCCCCAGGGCCCGCCCAGACCCTGCCAGGAACGCACCAGTTCGATCGCCAGCCACCCCGAGGGCAGGACGCCCAGGGCGGCCACGACCCGGATCCGGGACGGCACCCCGGCCAGGAAGCGGCGCACCAGCCAGGCCCACGGCGCCCACAGCGCACCCAGCAGCCCCGCTATGACGAGCGTGAACACATGCAGGTTCGGCAGCAGCCAGTGGTGCATGCCCAGCATGAACCCGAAGCCGCCGGCCCAGCCGTCGTACGCCGCGCGCCGTCCGCTCGGCGCGGAGCGCGCCAGCAGGATCAACGGCACCAGGGCGACGTAGGCGAACCACCACAGGGAGGGCGCGGGGAACGCCGGCACGGGCAGGGCACCCGCCAGTGCCGCGAGCGTCGTACGACGCCACGGGGAGGCGAGCCAGTGTTCGAGCGTCCTCATACCGAGCCTCCCTACCCGGGACGGGTGCTCCCAGTCTGCGCGTCGGGTGAGGAAGTACGACAGAGGGCCTCGGCTCAGTCGGCCACCGGGTCCGCCACGGGATCGGCCACGGGGTCGAACCGGCGGTCCGGCAGGCGGCGCCACTTCTCCTCGACCACCACCTCGCGCAGCCGCCAGCCGTCGTGCGTCCGCAGCATGGCGAAGGAGTAGCGGCCGCCGCACACGAAGTCCGGCGGCCCGGCTGCCGGTTCGCCGTCGGGACCGGCGAAGCGCATGGGGTTGACGTAGTCGGCCTGAACACGGGCCGTGTCCCCGGTGTCCTGCTCCAGGACCCCGAAACGCACCCGTCGGTTGACGATCAGATGCTGACGCATGGAGAACAGCCGCATGCTGTCCGCGAGCCAGGTGGTGACCTGCCCGACGTCACCCTCGATGCCGCCGGCCGAGCGGTAGTCCGCGCGCCCGTCCGGGGTGAACAGCCCCCGGTACGCCGCCCAGTCGCCGTCGTCCACCGCGACCGCGTAGTCGGTGACCAGTCCGTCCACGGCCAGCCGGTCCATCACCGTCGCGAGCTCCACACGCTGCGTCATCGGCTCAGTGTTGGGCATGGGACGGGCCGCGCCAAGGGGCGTGCGGCGATATTCGGCGGACCTGGACCGTCGCACCCCGGCGCCCGTCGAGCCAGGAGGGCCGTGGCAGCGCGGTGTCGTGGTGACGGCGGCCGAGGAGGAAGCACCGTGCGCGTCCGGTGCCGGGCCGGTGAGCGGGCGCCGGTACGCGTACCGGGTACGCGGGCGCGGACGCGGCGGGGCGGTCCTGTGGATCGGGGGCCGGGGTGACGAACCCGACCAGGTGTTCGCCCCGACAAAGGCGACCGTCGGCCCGTGCCGGTGCACGTGACGGGCCGGCAGATCCGGGCGGGTGCGCGCCGGCACGGGTGGCGACCCGCCGCCGTGGAGTCCGGCAGGTTCGAACTGGTCCATGTCCCCGAACTGGTCCGTCTCCCCGAACCGGTCCGTGTCCGGCACCGGCTGGACGATCCGATCCGCCGGAGGGTCCCGCCGGGCGACGTGCCGGCGATTGCGGGGTGACGCGGAACTGCGGCCGCCCGCGTGACGGCCGCTGGGTCCGCTACGTCTTCTTCGGGCCCTTGGGCCGATGGTGGGAGGCCCGTTCTCGTGCGGTGCGCCAACGCAAACGGGCCTGTTCGACCACGGTGTCCCACTGACGGCGGACCTCGTTGTCCGAGGGGCGGTGACCCTGCCGGATCCGGGCGAGTTCGTCACGTACCTCTCGACCCAGGGCCGCCGACGCGACGATGACCAACATGGCTCCGAAGAGGGCCGAGATCGTCGCGAAGACGGCGCCGACCGCTCCGTAGCGTGCGGCGTAGGTGTTGAAGAGGCGCGGCAGATAGACGGTCGCGCCGAGCGAGTAGAGCGCCGTCAGGACGGCCGCGGTGACCCCGAAGGGGAACAGGTCCGCCCAGTCGATCCGCTTCGCGGACAGGAGTCGGCCGCTCCAGACGAGGAAGGCGCAGGTCAGCGGGACGTCGAGCACCAACGCCAGCGGCGCCAGCGGGCTTCCGCCCAGAATCGCGTGGACCCACCCCGTCACCGTCGAGTAGACGGCCAGAGCGACGATCCACCACAGCCCGTTGCGGGTGTTGCGCACGCTGAGCGGCTTCAGCTGCCACGTCTGTTCGAACAGCCGCTGTGCGGCACGCGCGAGGCTCAGTACGGAGATCGTCAGGAACAGGATCCCGAAGACACCGACGCTCGCACTTGTCTCCTCGGCGGGGGAGAAGAGCGCTGTGACCGCGTCGGCGCCCGCCCCGGTGAGGCCGTAGCGGCTGATGATGCGCTCCCCGGGGTCGTAGGCCGTGACGCTGCTCAGCACGGCGCTGCTGAGGATCGCGAGCGGGATGAGCGCGGTGAGCGCGGTGGAGGCCAGGGCCATCGAGCGGTCGAAGCCCACGATCTTCTGGAACCGGTTGATGACACGCAATGCGAAGGAAGGACGCAGCCAGAACGTCAGGGTCCTGACGACGCGCTCGCGATTGATCTCCGCTGTCCTGCCCTCCGGGAAGATCGGGACCTTTGTGGCGATGCGACCCTAACGGACGGCCGGGCGGGCGAGGCGGGACGACACGGCGCGGGACGGCAGCGCGCGGGACGCCGTGGCGGCACACGGCCTGGGCCGAGGACGGGCCGGGAGCGGGAGGGGCTGGGGCGGGACGACCCGGGAACGGGAGGGTGCGGGAGGGCGACTGTCGTCCGGGGGTCAGTCGGACGGCTGCCGGGGTGGATCGCCCGCGTGTGCCCGGGGGTGGCCGTCGAGGTGGACGCCCAGGTGTGGCCGGTGGAGGTGGCGGGAGGCGGTCCGCTCGATCACCAGGATGACGGCGTCGTCGGCGGGGCTGCCTCCGACGTGGTCGAGCAGGTCGCGATGGATGTGGCGCAGCAGGGCCTCGGGACTGGCCGCGGGCAGGAAGGTCGCGACCCGCTCGACGAGCGGGTAGAAGACTCCGGCCGGTGAGCGGGCCTCGACGACACCGTCCGTGTAGAGGACCAGCATGTCGCCGGCCTCGACGGTGAACGGGTCGCTCGGGCGGGCCCGGGCCGGTTGGGGCAGTTCGCCCAGGCCCAGGGGCGGTACGGGGTGCCGGGCGGGCAGCGTGACGACCTCGTGGCCGCGCACGAGCAGGGGCGGGGGATGGCCGCAGTTGATCATCTCGGCCTGGGGTTCGTGGTCGGGGATGTCGAGCAGGAGCGCGGTGATGAAGTGCTCACCGAGGTCGTGCTCGGTGTCCACCACGTCCGCCAGATTCCGGTACACGCTCTCCTCCACGACACCGACGAGCTCGGGCAGGGTGGCGTACCGGTGAGCGCCCTCGCGGAACGCGCCCAGCACGAGCGAGGCCTCGGCGATGGCCGCCAGGCCCTTGCCCCGGACATCGCCGATGACCACGCGGGTGGCGGAACCGCCGGAGCGGGCGACCGCGAACAGATCGCCCCCGATCTGGGTCTCGTCCTCGGCGGACAGGTACAGCCAGGCCACGCGCAGCGGTCCGACCCGGCGTGGCGGGGGCCGCAGCAGTACGTGCTGTGCCGTCTCCGCCACGGACCGTGCCAGGCTCAGCGCGCGTTCCCGCCGCTCCTGGATGTGGCGCAGGAAGACCGTCAGGGCGGAGAGCAGGATCAGCGCGGTGATCTGCGCCATGTGGTTGGGGGTGTCCAGTCCGCCGTGGAACACCGCGATGAGCACCTGGGCCGCCACGGCCAGGAACCCGGCCAGGGCGGTCATGCGCGTCCCGGCCAGGGAGGCGGCGAGAGCGGGCGCGACGACCAGCAGGGGCCCCAGGTGGACATCGGTCGGGACCTGGAGGTCCACCACGGTGATCGTCACGATCAGTACGAACGGGATCGCCACCAGTCCGCGGCTCAGGGGTTGCTCCAGGAGGCGGTCGACCGATACGCGCCGTACACCCATATGTACATATTGCGCCATGGCCGGGGGACTCGCCGATCTTGATGCGGACGCCGCGCCGGGAGTGCGGCCGACCTCGGGCCGGGCGTGCGTGGGCCGAGGGGGCAGTGGGGCGGGGTTTCTGCCCCGGGAAGGCGTGGCGCCTCAGGCCGCTCTGACGACGCGGCCGCGAATCGCCGCGGCCCACTCGACCACCAGCAGCTCGTACTCCGCGCGCTCCTGGGCCGACAGGGAGCCGCCCGCGCGCAGCCACAGCGCCCGGATCTGCTCGTTCACCTCGGCAGCGGACCGCACGGAACCAGGGGTCGTTAATTGCGGGGACATGGAGGCAAGCCTAGGGGCAAGCACTGACACTGCGCTACCGGGTCGCTACTCAGACCGTATGCGGTTGGTCACGGATCCATGATCGTCCGATCGCTGGGGGGCGACCTGAAACGGACCCACCGTGAGCCCACGCGGCGGGTGTTGGGGAGAGGCGCGGTTCAACTGCTCTGTCCGAGCGGTCGGTTCGCCTCTCCCGGTGGCAGGTCAGCCCGCGGACTCCGCCGCGTGCGGGCTCAACGCGCCCGTCGCCACCAGGGCGATGATGACGATGCCGAGGGCGACGCGGTAGTAGACGAACGGCATGAAGCTCTTGGTGGAGATGAACTTCATGAACCATGCGATGACGGCGTAGCCGGACGCGAACGCGATCACCGTGGCGAACAGCGTCGGTCCCCAGGCCACGTGGTCGCTCTCCAGCGCGTCCTTGGTCTCGAAGATCCCGGACGCGAGGACCGCCGGGATGGCGAGAAGGAAGGAGTACCGGGCCGCCGACTCGCGCTTGTAGCCCATGAACAGGCCGCCGCTGATGGTGGCGCCGGAGCGGGAGACACCGGGGATGAGGGCGCAGGCCTGGCAGAGGCCGAAGATCAGGCCGTCCTTCACGCTGAGGTTCTCGAGCGCCTTGCGCTGCTTGGGCGCCCGGTGCCGGCCGCCCTGCTCGTCGCGGGCCGCGAGCCGGTCGGCGACGCCGATGACGATGCCGACGACGACCAGCATGGTCGCCGTGACCCGCAGGTCGCGGAACGGTCCCTCGATCTGGTCCTTGAGCGTCAGGCCGAGCACGCCGATCGGGATCGAGCCGACGATCACGAGCCAGCCCATCTTGGCGTCGTGGTCGCTGCGCATCGCCTTGTCGAACAGCGAGCGGAACCACGCGGAGACGATCCGCCCGATGTCCTTGCGGAAGTAGATCAGTACGGCGGTCTCCGTGCCGATCTGCGTGATGGCCGTGAACGCGGCCCCCGGGTCCTTCCATCCCGAGAAGGCCGCCGTCAGTCGCAGGTGCGCGCTGGACGACACGGGAAGGAACTCGGTCAGCCCCTGGACGAGTCCGAGGATGAGTGATTCAAACCAAGACATGAAGTGAGGGAGTCCAAGTGCCGAGTGTGGAAGGGGCGAGGGGCCGCCGGGTCCGCCGTGCGGTGACACGGACACGCGTTCCGTCGCGCGCGTTGATCACGTGCGCCGTGAGGCAGCGTAGCGTCCCCCGATGACAGGTCCGCCACAGGGGTTTCGAACACGGTCGGCGCGCGGGGGCTCCCGGGTGTTGACCGGCCGCGGTGCCGCCGCATACGTTTCCACGAAGGGAAAGCGCTTACTGTGAGCTGTGCCTGCCGCGCTTGCCGGGTCTGCCGTTCTGTTCGCCGCTCCGGAGGAGTGCTGATCACGTCCATGTCCACACCCGCCGCCCGCCCCGGGACGTCCCAGGCCCGCCCCGCTCCGCTCACCGGCCGCCGCGTCCGCGCCGCCGTCGTCGGCGCCGGCGCCATCGCGCGCGGCTCCCATCTGCCCGCGCTGGCCCGCCTCGCCGAGGAGGGCGAGACGGAGGTGGTCGCCGCGGTCGACATAGACGCCGGTGCCGTGCGGGAGTTCTGCGCGGCGGGCGGGATCCCGCACGCCTACACCGACCTGGAGCGGATGCTGCGGGAGCAGCGGCCCGACCTGGTCACCGTCTGCACCCCGCCTGCTTTGCACCGTGCGCAGACGGTGACGGCGCTGCGTGCCGGCGCCTGGGTGTGGTGCGAGAAGCCGCCGGTGCCGACGCTCGCCGACTTCGACGCCGTGACAGCGGAGGAGGGCGCCGAGGGCGGCCCGTACGCCTCCATCGTCTTCCAGCACCGCTTCGGCTCCGGCTCCCGCCATGTCCGCGGGCTGCTCGCCGAGCGGGCCATGGGCCGGCCGCTCGTGGCGCACTGCCAGACCACCTGGTACCGCGACCGCGCCTACTACGCCGTGCCCTGGCGGGGCCGTTGGCGGACCGAGGGCGGCGGCCCCGCGATGGGGCACGGGATCCACCAGATGGATCTGCTGCTCGATCTGCTCGGGCCGTGGGCCGAGGTGCGCGCAATGGCCGGTCGGCTGGTGCACGACGTGGAGACGGAGGACGTCTCGACCGCCCTGGTCCGGTTCGAGAACGGGGCCATGGCGACGATCGTCAACAGCGTCCTCAGCCCGGACGAGGTGAGCCGCATCCGGGTCGACTGCGAGCGCGCCACCGTCGAACTCACCCACCTCTACGGGCACGGCAACGCCGACTGGCGCATCACCCCGGCCCCGCACGTGCCGGCCGACGAGGCGGCGGTCTGGCGGGACTTCGGCGCGGACGTGCCCAGTTCGCACCTGGAGCAGCTGCGCGAACTGGTGGCCAGCATGCGCGCCGGGCAACGGCCGCGCAGCAGCGGCGAGGAGGGGCGCGCCGCCCTGGAACTGATCAGCGCGCTGTACAAGTCGGCGTTCACCGACGTCACGGTGCGGCGCGGCGAGATCCGACCCGGTGACCCCTTCTACCCGGCCCTGCACGGCGGTGTGCCCGGCTGGGCGCCCGAGAGCGCTGCCGCCGGGTCCCACGCGAACGAGGAGGTACCCGCATGACGAACGGACTGCGCGTCGTCCACGCGTACGGCGACCGCGTCATGGTGACCGAACCCACCACCGGCGTCGAACTGCTGGCCTACGTCTACCGGCCGGAGGCGGCCTGGGAAGCGCCGAAGCCGTACATCCACCCCCTGCGTACCCTGGCCGGCGACATCGTCACCGACTACCGTCCCCACGACCACCGCTGGCACAAGGGGTTGTCGCTCACCGCCTCCCATCTGTCGGGGGCGAACCTGTGGGGCGGCAACACCTACGTCCACGGCGAGGGATATCTCCGACTCCCCGAGCGCGTCGGCTCGATGGCCCATGTCGCCTTCGACGAGGTCGCCTCCGAAGGCGACCGCGCCGTCATCGCCGAACGGCTCACCTGGCACCCCCACGGCGGGGAGCTGTGGGCCGAGGAACGGCGTCGGGTCGAGATCCACGACGTCGACCCGGCCGCCGGTTCCTGGGCGCTGACCTGGACGACCGCCGTGACGAACCGGCGCGACGAGCCGTTGCGGTTCGGCAGCCCGACCACCGCGGGGCGCGAACTGGCCGGATACACCGGCCTGTTCTGGCGTGGCCCGCGCGCCTTCCGCGAGGGTCGCGTCATCGGACCCGACGGCGAAGGCCAGGAGCTCATGGGCAGCCAGTCGCCCTGGCTCGCGCTGTGCGGTGAACACGACGGCGCGGACGGCCACGCCACGCTCGTCTTCGCGCACGCCCCGGAGAACGACCACTCCGGTTCCGGGGGCACCCACCCCGCGCACTGGTTCGTCCGCAACGACCCCTTCGCCGCCGTCGCCCCGTCCTGGGCCTTCCACGACGAGCTCGAACTCGCCCCCGGCGACACGCTCACCCGGCGCTACCGGGTCGTGGTCGCCGACGGGGCGTGGGCGCGGGAGGAGATCGCCAAGTACCTGGAGGCGCACCCGTGGTGAGTCCGGCGGAGTTCGCCGGACTGCCGGGCGGGATCGGACTGTCGCGGCTGTCGGTGTACGACTGGCCGGCGGCCGACGGTCACTGCGGCGGAACCCCCCATATGCACCTGGCCTGTTCGGAGGCGTACGTCGTCACCGGCGGGCGTGGCGCCGTGCAGACACTCACCGCGTCCGGGTACGCGGTCACGCCGCTGGCGCCGGGCACGGTCGCCTGGTTCACGCCCGGCACGATCCACCGCCTGGTCAACGAGGGCGATCTGCGCATCACCGTTCTGATGCAGAACGGCGGGCTGCCGGAGGCGGGCGACGCGGTGCTCACCCTGCCGCCGCCGTACCTGGCCGACCCGGGGACGTACGCCGCCGCGACGGCGATCCCGGACGACGCGCCCGACGCGGAGCGGGAGCGGATCGCCCGTGCCCGCCGCGATCTCGCCCTGGAGGGCTACCGGGCGCTGCGCGCCGCTGAAGGTCCCGAGGCGCTGGCCGCCTTCCACCGGGCCGCCGGCGCGCTGGTGCGCCCCCGGATCGCCGAGTGGCGTGAGCGCTGGCGGCGCGGCGCCCAGGCGGCCGCGGCGGCGACGGGGGAACAGCTCGACCGCCTCGAACGGGGTGAGTTCTCCCACCTCGGCGGGGCCGTCGTACGATCCGAACAGGCTTCGGGGCAGGGGAGGTTCGGGATGTGCGGGCGGCTCGACGTGTACGAGAGCCGGCAGGAGGGCGCGTGAACGGTCCGGCGGCCGGTGCGGTCCGCGAGCGGACGGGCGACGACCTGGCGCAGTGCGTGCGGATCCTGGCCGAGGTCCATCGGCGTGACGGCTATCCCGTGGACTGGCCCGACCGGCCCGAGGCGTGGCTGTCCCCGGCCGCCTCACTGGGGGCCTGGGTGGCCGAACTCGACGGCCGTACCGCCGGCCATGTCGGCCTGTCGCGCGGCGGCCAGGGCGATCTCGCCCCCGGGTTGTGGTGTGAACGCGCCGGTACGGACGCGGAGTCGGCCGCCGTCGTCGGGCGGCTGTTCGTCGCGCCGTGGGCGCGGGGGCACGGCATCGGCGCGCTGCTGATCGACCGGGCCGTACGGGAGGCCCGCGGGCACGGCCTGCACCCGGTGCTGGACGTCGTGGCCTCCGACACCGCCGCGGCAGCGCTCTACGAGCGGCTGGGCTGGCAGCGCATGGCGACGGTGGAGCAACTGTGGGGGCCGGGCCGCACGGTGGCCGTCCACTGCTACGCCGGACCCTGAGCGCCGGCCACACGACTCCGGGTGGTCCGCCCGTCATGCCGGGTCCTGGGCGTCGGCCACGTGGCGTTGATGTGGGCCGCCTGTCGCGTCGGGTGGTCCTGGGCGTCGGCCACGCGGCTCCTGCGTGGTCGGCCTGTCATGCCGGGCCCTGAGCGTCTGCCGCCCGGCTCCGGCATAGTCCGGCGCGGTACCCGCGCCCCCGGGGGCAGCGGGGGCGCGGCGCGACCGGCCACGGTCGGCTCGCAGGTGGGGTTCCTCGCCGGGCCCGGCGCAGCGCTCAGGCCGCCGTCGGTCCCGAGACCGTCCAGTCCGGGGCCTGGGGGTGGGCCGTGAGGTCCTCGTGGCGTAACTCGTCGCCGCCGGCGGCGCAGGTCACGCCCGCGACCAGTTCGTCGCCGCGGAGGTGCTCGATCATCAAGGGCCGGTCGTCGTCCGCGCGAGGATGGCGGTCGCCCCACGCCATGAGGGTCATCAGGACCCCTTTCGGCTCGGTACCGGCGTGGGCCGGCCGGTGATCGAAGCGCTGTGGATGCTCGCGGTAGGCCCGCCTCGTCTGGATCCCGGCGTCGACGAGCCGCCGCGGTCGGGAGGCCGGCAGGTCGCGCGGGGCGTCGATGTCGCGTACCAGCCGGTCGGAGCGGCCGTTGCCCAGGAGTACCTCCCGCGGGACGAGAAGGGAGTACTTCTCGCCCACGAGCAGCGCCACGCGTCGGCGACCGAGCAGGGGAGCGGCGTCGGCGACCGAGCAGGGGAGCGGCGTCGGCGACCGAGCAGGGGAGCGGCGTCGGCGACCGAGCAGGGGAGCGGCGTCGGCGACCGAGGGGGGGAGCGGGTCCGGACGGCGGCCGTGCAGCCGATTCCAGAGTGAGCTTTGATTTTCAAACTAACCGCGTTATGGTGAATCCGGATTCCCTACTCACCAGTAATCGCCCTGGTGGCCCCCAGCGGCCAAGGAGGCCCGCACCATGCGTGACGCAGTCATCGTCGAAGCCGTACGTACCCCGATCGGCAAGGGCAAGCCGAACGGCGCCCTCGCGGACGTTCACCCGGTCGAGCTCCTCGCCCACACTTTGCGCACCCTCGTCGAGCGCTCCGGAGTCGACCCGGCGCTCATCGACGACGTCATCGGCGGCACCGTCGACCAGGTCGGCGAGCAGGCCATGAACACCACCCGCTACGCGGTCCTGTCGGCCGGCTTCCCGGAGACGGTCCCGGCGACCACCGTCGACCGCCAGTGCGGCTCGTCCCAGCAGGCCGTGCACTTCGCCGCGCAGGGCGTCATGTCGGGTGCCTACGACCTCGTCGTCGCCTGCGGCGTGGAGTCGATGAGCCGGGTGCCGATGTGGTCGAACGTGCCCCCCGGCAAGGACCCCTTCGGCCCCGGCGTCGCCGAGCGCTACCCGGAGGGACTCGTCCCGCAGGGCGTCAGCGCGGAACTCATCGCCGCCAAGTGGTCCCTCACCCGCGACCGGATGGACGACTTCGCCGTCTCCTCGCACCACAAGGCGGCCGCCGCCTGGGACACGGGCCTCTTCGACGCCGAGGTCACGCCGCTGCACGGCGTCTCGCGCGACGAGTGCGTACGGCCCGGCAGCACCCCCGAGATCCTCGCCGGCCTCAAGTCCGCCTACTACGACCCCGGTTTCGCCGAACGCTTCCCGCAGATCGAGTGGAACATCACCGCGGGCAACGCCAGTCCCGTCAACGACGGCGCCTCGGCCGTGCTCATCACCTCCAGCGAGACCGCGGCCCGCCTGGGCCTGCGCCCGCTGGCCCGGCTGCACAGCTTCGCCGTCACGGGCTCCGACCCGCTGCTGATGCTCACCGGCGTCATCCCGGCGACCGAGAAGGTGCTGCGCAAGGCCTCTCTCACCGTCGACGACATCGACCTGTTCGAGGTCAACGAGGCGTTCTCCAGCGTGGTCCTGGCCTGGCGGCAGGAGACCGGCGCCGACCTCGACAAGGTCAACGTGCACGGCGGCGCGATCGCGCTCGGCCATCCGCTCGGCGCGAGCGGCACGCGCCTGACCACGACCCTGGTCCACGCGATGCGCGAGCGCGGAGCCCGCTACGCGCTCCAGACGATGTGCGAGGCGGGCGGCCTCGCCAACGCCATGATCCTGGAAGCCGTGTGACGTGACGTCAGTTCGGGCGCAGGTGGTGGCGCTTGCACCATGCCACCACCGCGCCCGCCAGCGCCGGTACGGTGATGGCGGCCATCGCGATGAGGAACGCGGGCGAGGTCGGCGATGAGGCCCGAGCGCCCGCGACGACGTACGCGGCGGTGTTCGGGACCGACCCGAGCGCAGTCGCGAGCAGGAAGGGCAGCCAGCCCATGCGGGAGACGGCGGCACAGTAGTTCGCCGCCCAGAACGGCACCCCGGGGAACAGGCGGGCCGCCATCATCGAGCGGAAGCCGTGCCGGCTGAGCTGCCCGTCCGCCGCCTTCAGCCAGCGGCCCCGCAGCAGCGGCCGCAGCGCGTCCTGCCCGAGCAGGCGGCCCATACCGAAGGCCAGCGCGGCGCCGAGTACGGTGCCCGCCAGCGCCGAAGCGGTCCCGAGCCCCGAGCCGAACAGCGCGCCCGCCGCCAGGTTCAGCAACGGCCGCGGCACGAACGCCACCGTGCACAGGCCGTACGCCACGACGAACACGACGGCCGCCGTGGGACCTCCCGCCTGCGGCGGCCAGCCGTGCGCGAGCAGCTTCTGCGGTTCGAACAGCAGCACGCAGCACGCCGCCGCCGCGAGCAGGGCGACGAGCAGCGCGAACCGGGACCAGGGCGAGAGCAGCGCTCTCGCGCAGCGCGCGGCGAAGCCGACGGGTGTGGGCAGCGGCACGGCGACGGCGAGCTCCGTGGCGGCGGCCAGGGGAGAGGCCGTTGCGGTGCCCCCAGAGCGGGTGGTGGCATCGAGCATGCCCGTGACAGTAACCGACTTGGGTGTCTGATCGCCGTATGGTTCGTCCCATGACCGTCACAGGTGCGGGCCCGGCGCACGTGCCGGACAGCGTTCTCGCCGACCTCGTGCTCGAACGGCTGACCGTCGCCTACCCGGCCGCGGCGGACCCGGAGAGGGCCGCCGTCATGCGCGCGTACATGAAGGACGTGGCCCCCTTCCTCGGCCTGTCCTCGCCCGAGCGGCGTGCGTTGTCCCGCACGGTCCTGGAGGGCACGTCCCGTCCCGACGAGGCCGATTGCACGGCGATCGCGCTGCGCTGCTGGCGGCTGCCGGAGCGCGAGTACCAGTACTTCGCCGTCGACTACCTGCGCCGCCACTCCGCTCGCTGCTCCGCCGGCCTGCTGCCGGTGGCCCGCCATCTGATCACCACGGTCCCCTGGTGGGACACGGTCGACGCGCTCGCCGCGCATGTCGTCGGCGCCCTGGTCGAGGCCGACCCCCGGCTCACGGCGGACATGGACGCCTGGATCACGGACGACGACCTGTGGGTCGCCCGTACGGCCCTGCTGCACCAACTGCGCTTCAAGGAGCGCACCGACACCGACCGTCTCTTCGCCTACTGCCTGCGCCAGTCCGGGCACACCGACTTCTTCGTCCGCAAGGCCATCGGCTGGTGCCTGCGCGAGTACGCCAAGACCGACCCCGAGGCCGTCCGCGGCTTCCTCGCCCGCGAACGCGGCCGGTTCGCGCCGCTCTCGGTCCGCGAGGCGCTGAAGAACATCGGGACCTGAGGGGCGATCCGGGGCCCGAACCCGGGCGCCGGGAAAACCATTCGACGGGACGTCACGCGTCGGCGATGATCGGCGTCATGTTCCGGTACGCCTTCCTCCTCGCAGCATCCGCGGTCGCGGATGTCCCGAAGGCTGCCGTTCCCGTGGTCCTCGCGACAGCCGACGGCGCCCGAAGCTGACCCTCTCCGGAAATTCCGGCGGACCCCGCAGGGGGAGGGTCGGCCAGTTCCTCGGGGTCCCCGTCCCGGCCGCGCTCTGAGCGCCGGGACCCTCACTCGGCTCACTGAGAGACTTCGAGGTACCGCCATGCCCAAAACGGCGTACGTGCGCACCAAACCGCATCTGAACATCGGCACCATGGGCCACGTCGACCACGGAAAGACCACCCTGACCGCCGCCATCACCAAGGTCCTCGCCGACCGCGGGGCCGACGGCTCCACCCGATACGTACCGTTCGAGCGCATCGACCGGGCGCCGGAGGAGGCCGCGCGTGGCATCACCATCAACATCGCGCACGTCGAGTACGAGACCGACACCCGGCACTACGCGCACGTGGACATGCCGGGCCATGCCGACTACGTCAAGAACATGGTCACCGGGGCCGCGCAGCTCGACGGGGCGATCCTCGTCGTCTCCGCGCTCGACGGGATCATGCCGCAGACCGCCGAGCACGTGCTGCTCGCCCGCCAGGTGGGCGTCGACCACGTGGTCGTCGCGCTGAACAAGGCCGACGCGGCCGACGAGGAACTCGCCGACCTCGTCGAGCTGGAGGTCCGCGAACTGCTCACCGCGCACGGCTACGGCGGCGACGCCGCCCCCGTCGTGCGTGTCTCCGGGTTGAAGGCCCTGGCCGGCGACCCGCGCTGGACGGCGTCGATCGACGCGCTGCTCGACGCGGTGGACACCTACGTGCCCATGCCGGAGCGGTACGTGGACGCGCCGTTCCTGCTGCCGGTGGAGAACGTGCTCACCATCACCGGCCGGGGCACCGTCGTCACGGGTGCCGTCGAGCGCGGCACGGTCCGCGTCGGCGACCGCGTCGAGGTACTCGGCGCCGGGGTCGACACCGTCGTCACCGGTGTGGAGACCTTCGGCAGGCCCATGACGGAGGCCCAGGCCGGCGACAACGTCGCGCTGCTGCTGCGCGGGGTGGCCCGGGACGCGGTCCGTCGCGGGCACGTCGTCGCGGCACCCGGCAGCGTCGCGCCCCGACGGCGCTTCACGGCGCAGGTCTACGTGCTGTCGGGGCGCGAGGGCGGCCGCACCACCGCGGTCTCGACCGGGTACCGGCCGCAGTTCTACATCCGCACCGCGGACGTGGTCGGCGACGTCGACCTCGGCGACGCGGCCCTCGCCCGGCCCGGTGACACCGTCACCATGACGGTCGAGCTGGGCCGCGAGGTACCGCTGGAGCCGGGGCTCGGCTTCGCGATCCGGGAGGGCGGCCGGACCGTCGGCGCCGGGACGGTGACCGCCGTCGAGTGAGGCGGCGCGCCACCCGGGCGCGGGGACCGCGGGAACGGCCACGGCCGCTCTCGTGGTCCCCGCGCTCCCCGCGCTCATTCCGGGAGCCGCACGCAGGCACAATGGGACGGTGAACGAGCCCATACCCGTCAGCCGAGCCGTCGATCACGGGTTCGCCAAGCTGATGCCCGACGTCGACCGGGAGCGGGCCTGGCTGCTGACCGTCGACGGGGCACCGCAGTCGTACGTCGACCTGGACGAGCCGACGCACCTGGAGTTCGAGTACGCCCGCAGGCTCGGACACGTCCTGGACACCGTCTTCGAGCCGGGACGCGCGCTGGACGCGCTGCACCTCGGCGGGGGCGCGTTCACCCTGCCCCGGTACCTGGCCGCGACCCGGCCCGGCTCCCGGCAGGACGTCGTCGAGGCCGACCAGGGCCTGCTGAAACTGGTCGTGGAGCACCTGCCGCTCCCGGCCGACGCGGACATCGCGCTGCACGCGGCCGACGCCCGCGGCTGGCTGGAGGCCGCCCCCGGCGACTCGGCGGACGTCCTCGTCGCCGACGTCTTCGGCGGCTCGCGCGTCCCCGCCCATCTGACGTCCGTCGGCTACGCGCGCGAGACCGGGCGGGTCCTGCGCGAGGACGGCGTCTATCTGGCCAACCTCGCCGACGCCGCGCCCTTCGCCTTCCTCCGTTCCCAACTGGCCACCTTCGCCACCGTGTTCCCGGAACTCGCGCTGATCGCCGAACCGGGCGTGCTGCGTGGCCGCCGGTTCGGCAACGCGGTCCTGGTCGCCGCCCGCCGCCCGCTCGACACCGCCGCCCTGACCCGCCTAGCCGCCGCGGACGCCTTCCCGGCGCGGGTCGAACACGGCGCCGCGCTAGGGGACTTCACGGGCGACGCGCGTCCGGTGCGGGACGAGGACGCCGTAGCGTCACCCGAGCCCCCCGACGGAGCGTTCGGCATCGGCTGAGCCGTTCTCGGCCTCCGGCTCGCCCCCGGACACCCGCTTGGTCCGTCGCCGCAGATCGCGTACGTCCGGTACGCACAGCACCGCCGCGGTGACCACCACGACCAGCGCGGAGCACCCCCACAGCGCGTTGGTCCGCCCGAACGTCCCCTCCGCGGGCCCCGCCAGCGCCATCGCCGGCGGCATCAGCGCGACCGAGCCGAACCAGTCGTAGGCAGAGACCCGCGACAGCTTGTGCTCCGGGATCTCCTGGTGGAGCGCGGTCATCCAGGAGACGCCGAACACCTCGAGCGTCACGCCGGTCACGAGCATCACGGTGCACAGTGCCCAGACCGGCACCGGCACGGCCAGCGCGGCGGACGGCAGGGCCAGCGGGAACACGCACAGGGTGCCCGCCAGGAGCAGACGGCGCGGCTTCCAGCGGGTCATCAGCAGCGCGCCCACGACCGTGCCCGCGCCGAAGAAGCCCAGCGCCAGGCCCCAGGGGCCCGGCCCGCCCAGATGGTCCCGGGCGACGAGGGGGCCGTAGACCGCGTCGGCGGCGCCGACGACCGCGTTGGCGATGGAGAACTGCACGACGATGCCCCAGAGCCACGGTCGGCCGATGAACTCCTGCCAGCCCTCGCGGAGATCGGCCAGCAGTCCGCCGCCGGGAGCGCGCGGCGGGATGTGGCTGACGTCGAGGAAGGCGCGCAGCGCTCCGGCGACCGCGAACGCCGCCGCGTCCGCGGCGAGCACCCAGCCCGGCCCGGCCACGGCGACCAGCGCGCCGCCCAGGGCCGCGCCGCCCAGCGCCGCGCCCTGCATCGCCATCCGGAACATCGCGAAGGCGCGGCCCGCCTGCTCGCCCTCGACGGAGGACAGCAGCATGCCCTCGGCGGCCGGGCTGAAGAACGCCTGGCCGGTGCCGCCGAGCGCGGTCAGCAGCATCATCTGCCACAGCTGCGGCTCGCCGGCCAGGACGAGCGCGGCGAAGGCCGCCTGGGAGAGGCAGTTGAGGGCGTTGGCCGCGACCATCACCCGGTGGCGGGGGAGCCGGTCCGCCACCGCGCCGCCGACCAGCAGGAACAGCACGAGCGGCAGGGTGCGCGCGGCGGCCACCAGGCCCACGTCGCCGCCGTCGCCGCCGGCGTCCAGCACGGCGAACGCGGCGGCGATCAGCGCGCCCTGGCTGCCGAGGTTCGTGACGAACGCGGAGGCGGTCAGCAGGCTGTAGTTGCGGTCCGCCCAGGCGGGTCTGCGCGGGCGGCGGCGGGAGGTGGCGGTCGGGGTCACCGACCGACTATCCCCGCAGGCGCCCCGGGCCGCCAAACCGATGCCGTTATCCGCCTCTTCGGCGCAGGTCGGGCGTGATGCGCCGTTTGTCGCCTTCTGTCCGGCCCGGTCAGCCCCTCGTCGGCTCCCCGTGCAGCCGTACCGTGCTCAGGATCTTCATGACGGTCGCCTTCGGGACCTCCTTGTCGACGCCCTTGGCGCCGTAGAGGTTCCAGGAGACGAAGTCGTCGGCGGAGTTCTTGAAGCCGAACGTGATCGCCTTGCCGTCGCTCGCGCACTTGCCCTTGCGGGGCGTCCGCGTGGACTGCGCCCAGGCGTAGCTGCCCTGGACGCCCGAGGCGGTCGTGTAGGGCGTGGCCTTCTTGTCGAAGGTGATCGACTTCTTGTCCGGCTGGGTGTAGCCGCCGTAGACCCACCAGGCCGGGGTGTTGACCGCGACCTCGTCGGAACTCTTGGCGCCGCTGGCGCCCTTCGTGCCCACCACGGCCAGCGGGGTGTCGTCGGTCCGGCCGTCCTTGTCGTCGTCGGACGTGCACCACTTCGACTGGTACTCGGCCGCGCCGGACATCGTGATGATCGGCTTGCCGTCGTCCGACTTGGTCTCCTCGAAACCGAGGCTGAGGCCGGGGGACTGGACCTCCCAGTCCGCCGGTACGTCGAAGGCGATGCCCCACTTGGGGTTCACGACGACCTTCCACCCGGCGACCGTCGGCTTCTCGGTCTCGTTGCCGCGCGGGTTGTCGTCCGTGCCGGACGCGGTGGCGGCGGTGTCGCTCGGCTGCGCGGACGCGGACCGGCTCGGCTTCTTGTCCTTGCCGTACACCTCGACGTCGTCCTTGTCGCCGCTCAGGACCAGGTATCCGGTGACACCGGCCGTCACCACCACGGCCGTCGCGGCCAGGATCGCGACCAGTTTGGTCCGGTTGCCGCCGCCACCGCCACCGCCGGGCTGCGGCTCAGGGGCGCCGACGGCTGCGGGTGTGCCCCACTGCGGTTGCTGCCCATAGGGATTGGGCTGCTGGTAGCCGGGCTCCTGGTACGGATTCGGCTGCTGGTATCCCGGCTGCTGGTACGGGTTGTTCTGCCCCTGCGGGTTCTGCTCGCCCCCGGGCGGCTGCTGTTGTCCTGGCCACATGCCGAGCAACCCTAGTGCCGCTTGGGACACGAATGGGTCACCGCCCTTTGTCAGGGACGTACCGAAGACAGAGCCCGGGACCTGGCCAGCGAAGACTACTCGTGGGTAACATGCTGGTCATGAGCGCAGACCAGATGTCGATCGGCGAACTGCTCGCCGCCACGGTGCCCATGGTGCGAACCCTGAACCTGGAGTACCTGGAGACCACCCCGGAGAAGGCCGTCCTGGCCCTCCCGGACCAGAGCGAGTACCGCAACCACGTGGGCGGGCCGCACGCCGGAGCGATGTTCACCCTCGGTGAGTCCGCCAGCGGCGCCATCGTCCTGGCCGCCTTCGGCGACCAGCTCTCCCGCGCCGTGCCGCTGCCGGTCAACGCCGAGATCGCCTTCAAGAAGATCGCGCTCGGCCCGGTCACGGCCACCGCCACGCTCGGCCGCCCCGTCGCCGAGGTCGTCGCCGAACTCGACGCGGGCCGGCGCCCGGAGTTCCCCGTCTCCGTCGCCATCCGGCGCGAGGACGGCGCCGTCACCACGGAGATGACGGTCGTCTGGACCCTGCGTCCCAACAGCTGAACCGACGACGGTACGGAAGAGGGTCCCGGCGCGGGGTGTCGTCCCCGGCCGGGACCCCTGTCGTCGCCGGGAGTGAACGGCTGCGGACGGGGGCAGCCTCGGTGGGGCCGCCGTCGGCCGGGATGCGGGCGAGCTCGACGGCCGCGTCGCCCCGGCCGGGCGGCGACGCGGGCGCGCCCGGCGGTCGGGCGCGTGCCCGTCCGGTCCGTCAGGCGGCGACGCCTGGTGGGTCGCCGGGGCGTTCCCGGCGCGTGTCCGGCGAGGGCCGCCGGTCCTCGGTCGCGGCGTCCTCGACCCTGGCGTCCGCGGTTCCTGCGTACTCGACCCTCGAGCCCGCGAGGCCCCCGACGAACTCGGCGTCGCGCACGGCGCCGAGTCGCACCATCATGCGGACGTGCTGCGGCAGGGGGATGAGAGCGCCCATGGCGGAACGTGCCCGGACGGCCTCGGGTCGGCCGGAAAGTTGGAGATTCTGTGCGCCATAACGCTTTCCACGCACACAAGTTGGGTTCCGGCTGCGATCCGATATCGAATGCGGGTGCGGATACTCGCGGTAACTCATTTCGATTGCACCGTTTCTGACTTTCACTCACTCGAACTTCTTGTTCGCTGTCAGCCGTCTGTGCGAGGGTGAGCCTCCCCGCGGGACAGTAATGGTCAGGCCATAGGTACGCACCAATCAGCACCTGATTTCCGATGGACGTCCATGTGGCCTGCCGTCCCGCGGCTCGGAAGGAAATGGTTCCGTGCAATCCCCCAACCCCCCACGCCCGCCCTACCCGCCACGCCCCGGAGCGGCGCCCGGGGAATCGGACCGGGACCTCGTCGCGCAGCTCGGCACCCCCGAGGCCGGTGATCGCGCCGTCGCCCTGCTGCTCGTGCGGCACTGGCGGGCCACCTACGACTACGCGGGGGTCTGTCTGGCCGCGTCGGACGGTTCCGCCCAGCTCGTGGCGACCGCGGCGGTCCACCGGGTACTCGCCCGGCTGACGGCCGGACAGGTCGGCGGTGCCCTGCGCCCGCAGTTGCTCGTGGCCGTACGGGACACCGTGCGGGAGTGGGCGGGCCAGGACGGGATTTCCGCGGTTCTGCCGGAACTGCGCAAAACCACCGGAGGTCGCGGACTGCGCGTCGCGCGGCCCGTCACCCCGGAAAGGCGGCAGCTGGCCGAGCGCGCATTCCAGGCCCTTCCGGGGGCCTCTCAATGTCTGTTGTGGCACACGGAGGTCGAAGCCGAACCCCTATCCGTACCGGCTGGTCTGTCGGGCGTGGACCGGGCCACCGCGGCGACCGCGCTGCAACACGCGCGGGAACAATTCCGTACGGGCTGCGTACGTGCCCACCGCGAACTCGCGCCCACCCGGGAATGCCGCTTCCACAACCGTCTCCTCGACGTCTCCATGCGCCGCGGCGGAACTCTGTTGCCCGATGTGCGGCGCCACCTGACGCAGTGCCGGTACTGCCGTCACGCCGCCGAACAGCTCAGTCATTTCGACGGCGGCCTGGACGTCCTGCTCGCCGAGACCGTGCTAGGCTGGGGCGCCCGCCGCTATCTCGACTCGCGCCCGGGGCGGGGCGCCGCACCGTGGGAGTCGGGGTTCCTGCGGGTGCCCGGCCGGCCCGGCGGACGGCACCGCCACGCGTCGGGGTCCCGCCTCGACCCGCCCCGCAGACCTTCCCGGGCCGTACTCGTGGGGGCCGGACTGACCTCGCTCGCCCTGCTCGCGACCGTGCTCGTCACCAAGGGCTGGTCCGACGACCGGGGTGTCCCCGGACCGGACACCACCTGGGGAGCGCCCGGCGTCGGCATCGTGCGCCCGGGCCCCGAGGGACAGCCCTCGTCCGACGGAACCCCGCCGACGGCCTCGGCCTCCTCGGCCGGGTACGCCGAGACCGTCGCCCACGGCAGGCTGCGCAGCCCCGCCGCCGGACTCTGCCTCGACGCCCACGCCGGCCTGGCCGAGGCTGGAGCGCCGGCCGGGCTGGCGGTGTGCTCCGCCGCCGGCTCCCAGCAGTGGGCGTACCAGGGCGACGGACTGCTGCGCAGCGCGGCCGACCCCGCCCGCTGCCTCGGCGCCGATCCCGACCGGCACACCGTCACGCTGGTCGGCTGTGTCGCGCAGGCCGGGGAGGTGACGTCGACGTACGACCTCACCATCCACGGCGAACTGCTGTTGCGCCGGGGCGAGGGTCTGGTCGTGGCGCCGGGATCAGGGGCCGCGCGTGACGACGTCGTGGTCGCGGCCCGCGACGGGAGCGACGCACAGCGATGGCTGTTCGACCCGGGGACGGGCCAGGCCCCGGAACGCGATCCGCGCGACACCCGTACGGGCGGGCCCCGGGCCACCCGGCCCGGCCCCACGGCCCCCGGCAGCGGCGCGCCGCACGGGACGCCGGGCGCCCCGCCACGGTCCCTGAAGCCGGAACCGGAGCCGGAGCCGCGGTACGACAAGCAGTTCGTGCGGGTGGGCTGCTGCGACGAGGGTGAGCCCGCCGCGAAGGCGTCGCCCGTCGTCGGCCTCGGCTCCCTCGCCGGTGACCTGTCCCGCGCCGTGTCGGCGACGGTCGTCACGGCGGCCGGCCCCGGAACCGTGCTCGCCCGGCTCGGTGGCCGGGGCGGCCCGGACCGCCAGGACAGCCCGAGCCTCCCCGGGACGGTGCTCGCGCCTCGGACCGGATGATCGGGCAGGGGCCTGCGCGGCGAACGCCGATGCGATCGCTGCCACGCCGACACGTCCGGGTGACCCGGTACGCTTCCTGGCGTGCGCCCTGTCCCGGCGCGCGCCGGGAACACAGGGGCTCAGAACGGGAGGAAGCCGCGGTGCACGTCCAGGAATGGCTCGACACGGTGCCCGCGGGTGCCGTCTACGCCGTGGTGGCTCTGGTCATCGGTCTGGAGAGCCTGGGCATTCCGTTGCCGGGCGAGATCATCCTGGTGTCGGCGGCCCTGCTGTCCTCGCAGCACTCGGGCGTCAACCCCGTCGTGCTCGGCGCGTGTGCCAGCGTCGGAGCCGTGATCGGCGACTCCATCGGCTACGCCATCGGCCGCAAGGGCGGACGGCCCCTGCTGGCCTGGCTCGGCAGGAAGTTCCCCAGGCACTTCGGCGAGGGGCACATCGCCACCGCCGAGCGCTCCTTCGAGAAGTGGGGCATGTGGGCCGTGTTCTTCGGCCGCTTCGTCGCCCTGCTGCGCATCTTCGCCGGCCCGCTCGCGGGTGTGCTGCGGATGCCGTACTGGAAATTCCTCATCGCCAACGTGCTCGGCGGCATCGTCTGGGCGGGCGGCACGACCGCCGTCATCTACTACGTCGGTCTCGTCGCCGAGGACTGGCTGAAGCGGTTCTCGTATCTGGGGCTGGTGCTGGCCGCGCTCATCGGCGTCACCTCGATGCTGGTGCTCAAGCGCAGGGCGAAGAAGGCGACGGCGCAGAAGGAGGCGGCCGAGCGGGAAACCGTCCCGGCCACCGACTGAGGCCAGGGCCGGAGCCGGGGCCCGTCCGGCGATCGACTCGAAGGAAAGCCGCGCGGGAGAACCCCGCGGAAACGCCTCACACGAAGGCTTCGCGGGAAACGGCGGTGGCCGTTCCGCCCGATCCATCCGGTCCACTCCGCTCCGCCTGAGTCTCCAGGCCGGCGCGGATCGGCCCCGGGAACCGGGCGGCCGCCGGGCTCAGCCCTCGTCGACCTCGTGTGCCTCGACCTCGTGCACCTCGCGGTGTGCCTTGGCCAGTTCCGCGTACATCGTGCCGTTCAGGGTGACGCCCTGGCGTTCCTCCTCCGTCAGCTCCCGCCGGACCTTCGCGGGCACGCCCGCGACCAGGGAACCCGGCGGCACCTGCATGCCCTGCGGCACCAGGGCCTGGGCCGCGACCAGGGAACCGGCGCCGATCACCGCGCCGTTGAGCACCGTGGCGCCCATGCCGACCAGGCAGTCGTCGCCGACCGTCGCCCCGTGCACGACGGCGTTGTGCCCGATGGACACGCGCTCGCCCACGGTCACGGGAAAGCCGGGGTCGGCGTGCAGGGTGCAGTTGTCCTGGACGTTGCTGCTCGCCCCCACCGAGATCCGCTCGACGTCGCCGCGCAGCACCGCCCCGTACCAGACGCTCGCTCCCGCCTCCAGCGTCACGTCGCCGATCACCGTCGAGGTGGGGGCCACGAAGGCCGCCGGGTCCACCTTCGGTTCTCTGCCGCCGATGCCCGTGATCAGCGCGCTGTGCGTCATCACCGTCTCCTCGTGTCCGGGGTACTCCGGCACCGTACGCCACCCGGTGGGGTGAAGATCACAGGGCTCCGGGCGGATGGGCGGACCCTGTGCCGACTACGGTGAGCGGGTGCCGAAGCGCAAGAACACGTTCTCATCCTGGTGGCGCCGCCTCGCGCAGCGGGCCGTCCACGCGGGCTGGGCCTGGGTGCAGCGCACGGGTTCCGTCAGCGCGGAGCACCCCGGGCGCTTCCGCTTCGGCTCGATGGGACCGGCGACCCGACTCGCCTTCCCGCTCGGCACCGTCTTCGGCGAGGCCTGGATCCATCTCGGCTCCCACTGCATCGTCGGCGAGCAGGTCACCCTCACCGCCGGCCTGATGCCCGACCTCGACCTGGGCCCGGACCCGATCCTGCGCATCGGCGACGGGGTCGTGCTCGGCCGCGGCAGCCATGTCATCGCCGACACGACGGTCACCATCGGCAGCGACTGCTACTTCGGGCCGTACGTCTACGTCACCTCCACCAACCACTCCTACGACGACCCGCACGAGCCCATCGGCAAGCAGTGGCCGCGGATGGAGCCGGTGGAGATCGGGCCCGGCTGCTGGATCGGCACCGGGGCGGTGATCCTGCCGGGCGCGCGGATCGGCCGGAACGTCGTGGTGGCCGCCGGCGCGGTCGTGCGTGGTGTCGTGCCCGACCACGCGGTCGTGGCCGGGGCGCCCGCCCGGGTCGTACGGCGCTGGACGCCCGCCGAGGGCTGGCAGCCGCCCCTGCGCACCCCGGCGCCGGTGCCGATCCCGGACGGCGTCACCTCCGAGCAACTGGTCGCACTGTCGGGCCTCGACGAGGAGACGGTGGCGAGACTGGCCCGACTGGAGCCGTGAGGCTCGTCGAGCCGGACCAGGGTCAGCCGGTCGCCAGCAGGAGTGTGCCGACCAGGGCCAGACCCGCGCCCGCCGCCTGGATGGTCCGCAGCCGTTCGCTGAGGAAACCGCGCGCCGCCAGCGCGGTCACCACGGGGTAGAGCGAGGCGAGCACGGCGGCTACCGTGACCGGGCCGTGCTGGGCGGCGACCGAGTACGTGCCGTTGGCCGCCACATCGGCGAGGCCCACGAAGGCGAGCGCCGGGAGTGAGGCCCAGGGGAAGCCGCCCGTCGGCAGGGCCGGCGTGCCCCGGCGCACGGCGGCGTACAACGCGGCGCCGCCCACCGCCACGTTCGTCAGGCGCTGCACGAAGAGCGCCAGGAAGAGACCGGTGACCGTGGTCGACGCCTCGGCGATCAGCGCGAAGACCGTGCCGAAGCCGAGCGCGGCGATCAGCGCGAGCAGGAGCGCCCGACGCTGCACGGCCGCGCCCCGCACCTGCGGGCCCCCGGCGAGCACGACGCCCGTGACGGCGACCGCGATCCCCGCGACCTGGATCAGCCCGGGACGTTCGCCGAGGAAGAGGCCCACGCCGACGGGGACGGCGACGCTCAGGGTGGCCAGCGGGGAGACGACCCCCATCGGGCCCAGGGCGAGCGCCTGGTAGAAGGAGAGCAGCGCGACCGGGCCCACCAGTCCGGCGGCGCACGCGAACCACAGCCGCGGTCCGGCCTCGCTCCAGCCGCCGGTGGCGACCACGATCGTGCCGAGCACGACCGCGGCGATCCCCTGGGAGACCACGACCACCGTCAGGGCCGGGACGCGCCGTGTCAGCACCCCGCCGCCGAAGTCGGCCAGGCCCCACAGCAGGCTGGTGGCCAGGGCGAAGAATGCGGTCACGGGGACGCCTCGCAGTACAGTTCGGTGAACACTCTGGTGCACCCCACAGTAGTGCAACGGAATGAACTATGTCATCTAGAATATTGAACTCCGGATGTTCCAGACATCCGGCTACTCCGGATATTGGACGGAATGTGTCGGACCTCGATCTGCTGACCCAGTCCCTGGCGCGCAACGTCAAGCGCTGGCGCACCGAGCGCGGCTTCACCCTGGACGCGCTCGCCGCGCGGGCCGGCGTCAGCCGCGGCATGCTCATCCAGATCGAGCAGGCCCGCACCAACCCCAGCATCGGCACGATCGTCAAGATCGGCGACGCCCTCGGCATCAGCATCACCACGCTGCTCGACTACGAACAGGGCCCGACGGTCCGTATCGTCCCCGCGGAGCAGGCCGTACGGCTGTGGCACACGGACGCGGGCAGCTACAACCGCCTCCTCGCGGGCACCGAGGCCCCCGGCCCGCTGGAGATGTGGGACTGGCGGCTGATGCCCGGCGACGACAGCGTCTCCGAACCCCACCCCACGGGCACGGTCGAACTCGTCCACGTCACGGCGGGCGAACTGACCCTCACCGTGGACGGTGTGGCGTACCGCGTCCCGGCGGGCGCGAGCGCGTCCTTCGAGGCCGACACCCCGCACACGTACGGCAACCAGGGCGATGTCCCGATGGAGATGGTGATGGCGGTCTCCGTGCCGCCCGTACGCTGAGATGCCTCGGGGGCGGCCGCCGGACGGCTGTTACCGTGCGGCCATGCGCGCACCCATCGGAGACTTCGACCACGCCACACCCGCCCCGGACTGCCTCGACGAGCTCACGAGCCCGGTCGCCGACGCCCTGCGCCGCTGGACCGGCAGCGTCCCCGCCGGGGAGATCCTCTACGTCGAGACCGACCCGCGCTGGGCCGACACCGCCGTCTTCGTGGAGCACTACGGCCGGGACCTGCTGGAACGGTCCGCGAACTGCGTGGTCGTCGCCGGCAAGCGCGGCGGCGAGGCCACGCTGGCCGCGTGCGTGGCCCTGTCCACCACCCGCGTCGACGTCAACGGCGCCGTGCGCCGTCAACTCGGCGCCCGCAAGGCCTCGTTCGCGCCCATGGACATGGCGACGGGGGAGAGCGGCATGGAGTACGGCGGGATCACCCCCATCGGGCTGCCCGGCGCGTGGCCGGTGTTGGTGGACTCGGCCGTGGTCGACCTGCCGTACGTCCTGGTCGGCAGCGGACGGCGGCGCGGCAAGCTGCTGGTGCCGGGAAAGGCTTTCGCCGAACTGCCGGGCGCCGTCGTGCTGGAGGGGCTGGGCGTGGCCTGAGGTCACCGGGGCGTGTGGTGGGCCAGCGCCAGATGCGGGTCCGCCTCGCCCGGAACCGCCGCCGGATCCGCGTGCACGAGGGCCGCGGTGAGCCGTGGGACGGCGTGCAGCAGCGCGTGCTCGGCGTCGACGGCGATCGCGTGGGCCCGCCGTACCGTCGCCTCCCCGTCCACCACGACCGCCACCTCGGCGCGCAGCCGGTGCCCGATCCAGCGCAGCCGCAGCTCGCCCACCTCGCGTACCCCCTCGACGTCCGCCAACGCCCGCTCGGCCCGGTCCACCAGCGCCGGGTCCACCGCGTCCAGCACCCGCCGGAACACCTCGCGCGCCGCGTCCCGCAGTACCAGCACGATCGCGGCCGTGATCGCCAACCCGACGACCGGGTCGGCCTGTTCCCAGCCCAGGGCCGAGCCGCCGGCACCCACGAGCACCGCCAGCGAGGTGAACCCGTCGGTACGGGCATGGAGTCCGTCCGCGACCAGAGCGGCCGAGCCGATCGAGCGGCCGACGCGGATCCGGTAGCGGGCCACCCACTCGTTGCCGGCGAACCCGACGAGGGCGGCCACCGCGACCGCCGGGACGTGGTCGACGGGCCGGGGGGACAGCAGCCGCTCGACCGCCGTCCAGCCGGCGAAGGCCGCGGACGCGGCGATCGTCAGCACGATCGCCAGTCCGGCCAGATCCTCGGCGCGGCCGTAGCCGTAGGTGAAGCGGCGCGTCGCGGCGCGCCGGCCGAGCACGAAGGCGATGCCCAGCGGTACGGCGGTCAGCGCGTCCGCCGCGTTGTGCACCGTGTCGCCGAGCAACGCCACCGACCCGGACACGGCCACCACGACCGCCTGCCCCAGTGCCGTCGCCCCGAGCACCGCCAGCGAGACCCACAGCGCGCGCATACCGCGGGCCGAGGACTCCAGCGCCGGGTCGACCTTGGCGGCGGTCTCGTGGGAGTGCGGGGTGAGGAGATGGCCGAGTCGGTGGCGCAGGCCGGGGGCGGGACGGGGGTGCGGGTGTCCGTGGTGGTGCCCGGACTCACGGTCATGCCTCCGCTCGTGCCCGTACTCGTGGCCGTGGCCGTGGCGGTGCTCGTGCCGTTGCTCGTGCCCGGACTCGGCGCCGTGCCCGTGCTCGGGCTCGTGACCCTGCTCGTGTCCGTGTCCGTGTCCGTGTCCGGGTCCGTGCTCGTGTCCGTTCTCGGGCTCGCCGTCCTGCTCGTGTCCGTGATCGTGACGGTGTCGGTCGCTCACGGGGATCCCCTTCCGGTGCGCGGGAGCGGAGGTGCGTCGCTGCGCAGGCGCGCGGGAGTGGACGCGCGCCGTCCACAGAGCCATTATGTGCGTATGAGCGCACGCATGCACCTGTCACCTGCGCATCATGCGCACCCGCGCACTCCGGGCGAGGAGCAGTTCGCGCTCGCCGCCGAACTCCTCGCCCTGCTCGGCGACCGCACCCGCCTCACGTTGCTGCACGCGCTGTCGGCGGGGGAGGCCGACGTCTCCACCCTCACGGAGGCGTGCGGCGCGGCCCGGCCGGCCGTGAGCCAGCATCTGGCGCGGCTGCGCCTGGCCGGTCTGGTGAGCACCCGCAAGGAGGGCCGCCGGGTGATCTACGCACTGCGCGACGGCCATCTGCGCCGCCTGGTGGACGAGGCGCTGAGCGTGGCCGACCACCGGCTCGGCGACCGGCCCGTGCACGACTGACCGACGGCCCTTCACGTCCGTCGGCGGGCAGCGGTGCCCAGGCACCGCTCCGCGTCCGTGGCGGCCACCGGGGTACTGCTCCGCGTCAGTGGCGTGCGGCCGTACCGAGGTACTGCTCGGCGAAGGCGGCGGCCGCGACCGGCGAGGTGAACAGCCGCCGCAGCCGGGCCCGCGCGGTGCCCGCGCGGAACGGGTCGCCCGTCGCGGGCCCGTGGTACACCTCGGAGAGCCACTGGGAGAACTCCTGGTAGTCCCACACGCGCCGCAGGCACGCCTCCGAGTAGCCGTCGAGCGCCCGCCGGTCGCCGTCGGTGACCTGGGCGGCCAGCGCGTCGCCGAGCAGGAACGCGTCGTGCAGGGCGAGGTTCATGCCCTTGGCCGCGATCGGCGCGACGAGGTGGGCCGCGTCCCCGGCCAGGAAGAGCCGCCCGTGGGCCATCGGTTCGACGACGTAGTCGTGCATGTCCAGCACGCGCTTCTCGATCAGCCGTCCCTCGGTGAGCGGTGGAGCGCCCGCCGCGCCGAGGCGCAGGTGCAGCTCCGCCCAGACCCGCTCGTGCGGCCAGCCGTCCGGGTCGTCCCCGGGCGGGCACTGGAGGTAGTAGCGGGTCACCTCGGGACCGCGGGCCATGTGCCCGGCGAATCCCCGCGGATGGACCCCGAACAGGACGCAGTCGGACGACGGGGGTGCCTCGGCGAGCAGGGCCAGCCAGCCGACGCCGTAGTCGTGCCGCGCCGTGCGGGCCCGGTCGGACGGCAGGGCGGCGCGCGTCACGCCGCGCGCCCCGTCGCAGCCGGCGACGAAGTCGCAGCGCAGCACGTGGCGTAGGCCGGTCTCGGGGTCGAGGTACGACACCGAGGGGCGCTCGGAGTCCAGGTCGTGCAGCCGTACGTCGCGCACGCCGAAGCGTATGTCCCCGCCGCGCACGTCCGCGTACTCGCGCACCAGGTCCGTCACCAGCAACGGCTGCGGATAGACATAGTGGTGACGACCCGTCAACTCCTCGTAGGGGAAACGGTGTCGCTCGCCGTCGAACCGGAACTCGCACTCGGTGTGCACCTGCGCCCGCTCCAGCAGGTTCGCCGCGAGACCGCGCCGCCGGAGGGCTCGCACGGCCCACTCCTCGACGACCCCGGCCCTGGGCCGTCGCTCGATGAACTCCCGCGTCTCCGTCTCCAGCACCACACACGCGACCCCCGCGGCCCGCAGGACGTTGCCGACGGTGAGTCCCGCGGGCCCGGCACCCACGACGACGACCGGATGGTGTCGCGGGGAAGGGGAGCCGGGGTGGCGGCGGGCGGGCGACGGGGACTCGGCCATCGTTCTTCCTCGGGTCTGCGTGACGCGGCGGAGCCCGGCGCGCGGGGCCCCGGACCAGGCTGCCAGAGGCCCGCCGCGCGGCTCGCGGCGGGTCCTGGCAGACGCTCCGTCAGCTACCCCACGGAGGCGCGCTCACCGCAGCGCCGGGATCTCGATCGCCGGGCAGCGGTCCATCACCATGTCCAGGCCCGCCGCGCGGATGCGGTCGTACGCCTCCTCGTCGACGACGCCGAGCTGGAACCAGACCGCCCGCGCGCCCTTGGCGACCGCGTCGTCGGCGACCGCACCGGCAAGATCGCTGTTGACGAAGACGTCGACGACGTCCACCTCGAAGGGGATGTCCGCGAGGGACGCGTAGCCCGGCTCGCCGTGCACGGTCTCCGCCTTGGGGTGGACCGGGACGACCCGCTTGCCGAAGCGCTGGAGCACCTCGGCGACACCGTACGCGGCGCGGCTCCGGTTCGACGACAGGCCCACCACGGCCCAGGTGTCACCGAGCTCGGTGAGGATCTTGCGGATCGTTGCCTCGTCGCCGTACACCGATGGCCTCCACGGAAGAGAGCGGGGGAAGAGCTGTCAGGGGGACAACAGCGCGGGGCGCGGCGGGATTCCGGGCCGGACCGCCCTACTCCCGGATCCGGCGCCGTGTCCTGATTCCACGCGGCCTGCCTGCGCTTCGGCGTCCGCCCGCCTACGCTCAGCCCGTGCTCCGCATCATCGACGCCCGTACCGGCGAATCCGTCGACGCCGCCCCCGCCCGCCGAGGCCTGACCCGTGTCGAGGCGCACGTGCCGGGATTCGACCCCTCGGCCGTGCGCGTGCTGCTCGTCACCGACCTGCTCGTGCGCGCCCTGGAACTCGGCGGTACGCCGGTCTGGGCGCTGCTGAGCGCACCGCGCGACCTGGCCGAGCTGCGCGCGAGCGCCGCCGCCCTCGGCGTCCGGCCCTTCGAGGACGGACAGGACACCGGGCCGGGACTGGGCGAGGCCCAGGTCCTGCAGGTGACCGGCGAGGGCGGCGCCGTGCCCGACGGGGTCCGGGTCGAGGTCGCGGCCGTCCACTGCGCGCAGCCGGCTGTTGCGGAGGGCGCCGACCCCGCCGCGCTGCGGCTGGCCCTCCTGGGATCGCCCCGCGGCGCGCCCGTCACCCTCGGCCCGGCGGCCCTGGCGGACGCCGAGCGCACCCTCGGGCGCTGGCGCCGCGCGGTCGCCACCTGGGCCCACCGGCCGTCCCGGCCGGTCCCCGACGACGTGCGCGCACGGCTGCGCGGCGCCTGGGAGGACGACCTGGACGTGCCCGAGGTGCTGCGCGTGCTGCACGCGGTGGAGGAGGCGGGACCGGAGCTGCCGGACGGCGCCCGCTTCGAGACGTACGCCTACGCCGACCGCCTCCTCGGCCTCGAACTCACCCGCGACCTCGGGGCCCTCGCGTGAACGGCGTGATTCCGCGTGCCGGGGCGGGACCGCTGCGCCGTCTCATCGTGCTGCGGCACGCCAAGTCCGCCTGGCCGGAGGGCGTCCCCGACCATCGGCGGCCCCTGGCGCCGCGTGGCCGCCGGGACGCCCCGGCCGCGGGCCGCGCGCTCGCCGAGGCCGACTCCCTGCCCGACCTCGCCCTGTGCTCGACCGCCCTGCGCGCCCGTCAGACCTGGGACCTGGCCGCCGCCCAGTGGGGCACCCCGCCGCCGGTGCGCTACGAGCCGAGGCTGTACGAGGCCGACGCGGCGGAGTTGCTGGAGGTGGTGCGCGAGACGCCCCCCGAGGTCGAGTCGCTGCTGCTGGTCGGGCACAACCCCGGCCTGGAGGACCTGGTCCTCGACCTGGCCGACGACGGCCTCGACGGGGCCTTGGACGAGGTCCGCGTGAAGTTCCCGACCGCGGCGATCGCGGTCCTCGCCTGGCACGGCCACACCTGGCGCGCGCTGGCCCCAGCCACGGCCCTGCTGACGTCGATGACCGTGCCGCGGGGGAGGAAGGGGGAGGAGGGCGGAGGACGAGGCAGGTAGCGAAGTCAGTATGAAGAGGAACGAGGAGGGGGAAGAAGGGGAGGACCGAGCTAGCCCACGTGGATGTACGGCCGCCGCTGCGGGTCCGGTTCCGCGCGGCGCAGCACCTCCTCGGTGACCGGTGCCACCTCGCCCTGGCCGAAGACCAGGAAGCGGATCAGATTGCTCACCGGGTTGCCCTCCGTCCAGTTGAAGTAGGCGTGCGGGACCCGGCCGGTGCGGTCGCGCAGGGTCAGCAGCACCGCGGCGACGGTGTTGGGCACCGTCGGCCCCTGCGCCCGCAGCCGCCGCACGCCGAGAGTGTCGTCGCCGTGCACGCTGACGTCGGTGCTGAAGTCCGAGGAGTCCCGCACCTGCACCTCCAGGAACAGCACCGGGCCGCCTTTCGGGATGGGGGTGTGCCCGCGCTGTTCGTGCTCCTTGGCCCGGTACTCCCGCCGGGTGTGCTCCGTGCCGTCGTTCGCGATCAGCCGCAGCGGTCCGCCGTGGGCGGCCTCGTCGACGATCCGTGCCGCGCTCGCGTCGAGGACGACCTCGGTGGCGCGCAGTTCGAAGGCCCGGTGCACCCGGGAGCTGAACGACGTGATCAGGATGGCCACGATGAAGATTCCCGCGATCTTGATACCGTCGGGCCGCTCGATGACGTTGGCCACCAGGGTGTAGGCGAAGACGGCGGTGATCGTGCCGAAGCCGAGCGCGGCCCGGTGCCGGCCGCGCCGGTGCACGGCGACCGTGGAGGCGAACGCCGCCGACAGCATCAGGACCAGCACACCGGTCGCGTACGCCCCGCTCTGCCGGTCGACGTTCGCGTCGAACCACAGGGTGATCAGGACGGCGGCCGTCATGAAGACCAGGACCAGCGGGCGCACCGCCCGCGTCCACTCGGGGGCCATGCCGTAGCGCGGCAGGTAGCGCGGGACGAGGTTCAGCAGCCCGGCGAGCGCGGAGGCACCCGCGAACCACAGGATCGCGATCGTGGACAGGTCGTAGATCGTGCCGAACACCTGGCCCAGGTGCTCGTGCGCGAGATAGGCGAGCGCCCGGCCGTTGGCCTTGCCGCCGCTCTTGAACTCCGCCTGCGGGATGAGGACCGTCGTGGCCAGGCTGGACAGCAGCAGGAAGCAGCTCATGATCAACGCGGCCGTGGTGAGCAGCTTGCGGGTACCCCGGATGCGGCCCGCCGGGTTCGCGTACGTGTCCGTCGGGGCGCCCCTGACCTGGGGCATCACGGCCACGCCGGTCTCGAAGCCGGACATGCCGAGGGCCAGCTTGGGGAAGACCAGCAGCGCCACGCCGACCATCATCAGGGGTGAGGAGTGCTCGGCGCTCAGCGCGTCGGTCCAGCTTCCGATCCGCACCGGGCCGGTGAACACCTCCCAGGCGGATTCGGCGAGCACGACCAGATTGAGGGTCAGATACGTCACCACCAGCACCACCGCGATACCGATGGCCTCCCTGAAGCCCTTCAGAAAGACGCCGCCCAGCAGCCCCACCAGCACGAGGGTGATCCACAGATTCTCGCCGTGCAGCCAGTGCGGGGCGAACGGGTTCTCCACCACGTGCGCGGCGGCGTCCGCGGCCGACAGGGTGATGGTGATGATGAAGTCCGTCGCCGCGAAGCCGAGCAGCACCAGCACCAGGATCTTCCCCGACCACCAGGACAGCAGCCGTTCCAGCATGGCGATCGAGCCTTCGCCGTGCGGGCTCTCGTGCGCGACGCGCCGGTAGACCGGCAGCGCGCCGAACAGCGTCAGCGCGATCAGCACCAGGGTCGCGAGCGGGGACAGCAGACCGGCGGCGAGCGCGGCGATGCCCGGCTGGTACCCGAGCGTGGAGAAGTAGTCGACACCGGTGAGGCACATCACCCGCCACCACCGGTGGCCCCGGTGATCGGCGGGGGGAGCCGCGTGCGGTCCGGGATGCCGGGCCGTCTGCTCGCTGAGCCCGTCCAGCAGCCAGGCCCGCCAGCGGGACGGGCGCGCGGCGGATTCCGTACGGGCGGGACCGGCGCCGCCGGTGCTCCCCACGTGCGTGCCGGTCATGCCGGTGTCTCCCTGTCTCCTGCGGTCGGCGGGGCCGGCCGGCCCCGGACCGACGACGGGCACGTCCCCACCACATCGTGGCCCGCACCTGCGCGGCGGGCGACCGCACGGGCTGCGCATAGGCTGGCCGGATGCAGGACGAGTACCGCACCGTCGCCCACCCGGGCGTGCACGAGACCGAGGTCAACCGTTCGCGCTTCCTGTGCGCGCTCGCCCCGGCCGCCACCGAGCAGGAGGCACAGGACTTCCTCGCCGCCGTCCGCAAGGAGCACGCCGACGCCACGCACAACTGCTGGGCCTACGTCATCGGAGCGGACGCCTCGATCCAGAAGGCCGGCGACGACGGCGAACCCGGCGGCACGGCAGGGGTGCCCATGCTCCAGATGCTGCTGCGCCGCGACATGCGGTACGTCGTGGCCGTCGTCACCCGCTACTACGGCGGCGTCAAGCTCGGCGCGGGCGGACTGATCCGGGCGTACGGCGGAGCGGTCGGCGAGGCTTTGGACACTCTCGGCACCCTCACCCGGCGGCGCTTCCGGCTGGCCACGGTGACCGTCGACCACCAGCGGGCGGGCAAGGTGCAGAACGACCTGCGCTCGACCGGGCGCGAGGTCCGTGACGTGCGCTACGGCGAGGCGGTCACCATCGAGATCGGCCTGCCGGACGCCGAGGTGGAGTCCTTCCGCGGCTGGCTCGCGGACGTCACGGCCGGGACGGCGGGCTTCGAGCTGGGCGGCGAGGCCTACGGCGACGCCTGAATCTCCCTACAGGTGTGGACATTTCCGGCGATTCGCGGCCGGGCGGGGGTGACGGATCGAGGTCTGTGGGGGATCAGGTACCGAAACGCGTTAGCGTGGTGGGTGCCGACCGGCGAGCCTGTGCCGGTGTGTGCGAGTCCATGGTGGTTCGTACCGGTTCCAGAGGGTGCAGTAGGGGGAGACGTGCAGGTCGGAGCGGTTTCTTGAGAGTCCTGCACACGTCCGACTGGCATCTCGGCCGGGCGTTCCACCGGGTCAACATGCTGGAGGCCCAGGCCGAGTTCATCGGCCATCTCGTCACGACCGCGCGTGAGCACGCCGTGGACGCCGTCCTCGTCTCGGGAGACGTGTACGACCGGGCGGTGCCGCCGCTCGCCGCGGTCGAGCTGTTCGACGACGCCCTGCACCGCCTCGCCGACCTCGGCGTGCCGACCGTGATGATCTCCGGCAACCACGACTCCGCCCGCCGGCTGGGGGTGGGCGCCGGGCTGATCGACCGCGCGGGCATCCACCTGCGGACCGAGCCGTCGGCCTGCGGAACGCCCGTGGTGCTCTCCGACGCGCACGGCGACGTGGCCTTCTACGGACTGCCCTATCTCGAACCCGCCCTGGTCAAGGACGAGTTCGGCGTGCTGAAGCCGGGACACGAGGCGGTGCTCGCCGCCGCCATGGACCGTGTCCGCGCCGACCTCGCCACCCGCGCCCGCGGCACCCGTTCCGTCGTCCTGGCCCACGCCTTCGTCACCGGCGGCCAGGCCAGCGACAGCGAGCGGGACATCACGATCGGCGGGGTGGCCGCCGTGCCCGCCGGCGTCTTCGACGGCGTCGACTACGCGGCACTGGGCCACCTGCACGGCTGCCAGACCATCACCGAGCGCGTGCGCTACTCCGGCTCCCCGTTGCCGTACTCCTTCTCAGAAGCCGGTCACCGCAAGAGCATGTGGCTCGTCGACCTCGGCGCCGACGGCACGCTCACCGCCGAACGGATCGACTGCCCGGTGCCCCGCGCCCTGGCCCGCATCAGGGGCCCGCTGGAGGACCTGCTCGCCGACCCGGCGCTCGCCCGGCACGAACAGGCGTGGGTCGAGGCGACCCTCACCGACCCCGTCCGCCCGGCCGACCCCATGGCCCGGCTCACGGCACGCTTCCCGCACACGCTCTCCCTCGTCTTCGACCCCGAACGCGCCCCGGACGACCCCTCCGTGTCCTACGCGGCACGGCTCGCCGACCGCAGCGACCAGCAGATCGCGGAGGACTTCGTGGCGCATGTGCGCGGCGCCGGACCCGACGAACGGGAGCGGACCGTGCTGCGCGACGCCTTCGACGCGGTGCGCGCGGACGCCACCGTGCGGGAGGTGGCCCGGTGAGGCTGCACCGCCTGGACATCACCGCCTTCGGGCCCTTCGGCGGGGCGCAGAGCGTCGACTTCGACGAGCTGTCCGGCGCCGGACTCTTCCTGCTGCACGGCCCGACCGGCGCGGGCAAGACCTCCGTCCTCGACGCGGTCTGCTACGCGCTCTACGGCTCGGTCCCGGGCGCCCGGCAGAGCGCGCAGGGCCTGACGCTGCGCAGCGACCACGCCGAGGCGGCCACCCGCACCGAGGTCCGCCTCGAACTGACCGCCGCCGGGCGGAGGCTGGAGATCACCCGGCAGCCGCCCTGGCAGCGGCCCAAACGACGCGGCTCCGGTACGACGCTCGACAAGGCCCAGACCTGGCTGCGCGAGTACGACGCCGTCGCCGGCGCCTGGAAGGACCTCAGCCGCTCGCACCAGGAGATCGGCGAGGAGATCACCCAGCTGCTCGGGATGAGCCGCGAGCAGTTCTGCCAGGTCGTACTGCTGCCGCAGGGCGACTTCGCGCGGTTCCTGCGCGCCGACGCCGAGGCCCGCGGCAAACTGCTCGGCCGGCTGTTCGACACGCATCGCTTCGCCGAGGTCGAGAAGCGCCTCGCCGAACGCCGCAAGGCCACCGAGACGCAGGTGCGCGAGGGCGATGCCGCACTGCTGGCGGACGCCCACCGCATGCAGCAGGAGGCGGGCGGCGCCATGGAGCTGCCCGAACTGGCCCCCGGCGAACCGGGCCTGGCTGACGCCGTGCTCGGTGCCGCCGCCGTCGCCCGCAGCACCGCCCGCGAAGAGCTCGCCGTCGCCCACTGCGGGCTGTCCGCCGCCGAGTCCGGGCAGGCCGCCGCCGAGCGCGCGCTGTCCGACGTACGCGAAGTGTCCCGTTTGCAGCAGCGGTTCGCGCAGGCACGGCAGCGGGCCGGACTGCTCCAGGAACAGGCCGAGGAACACCGGGCGGCACAGACGCGGATGGAACGGTCGCGCAAGGCGGAGGCGGTCGCGCCGGCCCTGGAACTGCGCGACGAGGCCGACGCCGAGCACCGCCGCTCCGCCCACGCCGAGACGCACGCCCGGGCGCAGCTGCCGGACTCCTTCGCGGAAGCGGGAGCGGCCGGACTCGCGGTGGCCGCCCGCCGGGCCGCCGAGGAGCTGGGCGGACTGGAGTCGGCCCGGCGGGCCGAACACCGCCTCGCCGAACTCACCGCCGAGCGCACCGGCCTGGACCGCCAGGAACGCGCTGACGACGACGTACTGGCGGAGGCGGAGAGCTGGCTCGGCGCGTGGGAGACGACCCGCGCCGGGCTCCAGGCCCGGATCGACGCCGCGCAGTCGGCCGCCGCCCGGGCCGAACAGCTCGCCGTGCTGCGCGAGCCCGCTCGGCAGCGACTCACCGCCGCCCGCGCCCGCGACCGGCTCGCCGAGGACACCGAACAGACCCGGCAGCGGGCACTCGCCGCCCAGGAGCGGGCGACGCAGGCCCGCGCCGACTGGCTGGACCTCAAGGAACAGCGGCTGAACGGCATCGCCGCGGAACTCGCCGCGAACCTCCGGGACGGCGAAGCCTGCGCCGTGTGCGGCGCCACCGAACACCCCGCCCCCGCCCGCAAGGTCGCCGGACACGTCGACCGAGAGGCGGAGGAACGCGCCCTGGGCCACTACCAGAGCGCCCAGGACCGACACGCCCAGGACGAGCGGCGGCTGAGCGCCGTACGGGAGGAGCTGGCCGCCGCCACCGCCGAGGCGAGCGACACCCCCACCGAGCAACTCGCCCAGCAGGCCGCGGAGTTGGAGCTGCAGTACAGCGAGTCGCGCCGGGAGGCCTCCGAACTGCACGCCGCGAACGAGGAGCTGCGGCACGCCGAGCAGGAGCGCGAACGGCGGACCGCGGTACGGCAGGAGGCGGCCGTGCGAGCGGCCTCCCGGGTCGGCCACCGGGAGCGGCTGGACCGCGAGAACGCCACGCTGGAAGAGGAGTTGACGCAGGCCAGGGGCGGCGCCGACAGCGTCGCCGCACGGGCCGCCCAGCTGGAGCGGCGGGTCGCCCTCCTCACCGACGCGGCCGACGCCGCCCGCGCCGCCGAGGACAGCGCGCAGCGGCTCAAGGACGCCGACGCGCGCCTCGCCGACGCCGCCTTCCGCGCCGGTTTCGACACCCCGCAGGCCGCGGCCGACGCGCTCCTCGACGACGCGGCCCACCGCGAGCTCCAACGGCGCCTGGACGTCCGGCAGACCGAGGAGAGCGCCGTACGCGCGATCCTCACCGAGGCCGACACCGCGGCCGCCGCCGATCAGCCGTCCGCCGACGTCCCGTCCGCCGAGCGGACCGCCGCCGAGGCGGCCCGACGGCTGCGCGACGCGGCCTCCGCGCGGGACGCCGCCGCCCGGCGCTGCGCCGAACTCGACCGGCTCTCGGCCCGCGCGGCCACCGGGGTACGGCGGCTCGCGCCGCTGCGCGAGGAGTACGACCGGGTCGCCCGCCTGGCCGGCCTCGCCGCCGGGACCTCGGCCGACAACGAACGCAGGATGCGCCTGGAGTCGTACGTGCTGGCGGCCCGCCTGGAACAGGTCGCCGCCGCCGCGACCGTACGGCTGCAGCGCATGTCGTCCGGCCGCTACACCCTCGTCCACTCCGACGACCGGGCCGGACGCGGCCGCAGCGGGCTCGGGCTGCATGTCGTCGACGCCTGGACCGGGCGGGAGCGGGACACGGCGACGCTGTCCGGCGGCGAGACGTTCTTCGCCTCGCTCGCGCTGGCGCTCGGGCTCGCCGACGTCGTCACCGACGAGGCCGGCGGAGTCCGGCTGGACACGCTCTTCATCGACGAGGGCTTCGGCAGCCTCGACGACCAGACCCTCGACGAGGTCCTCGACGTCCTCGACTCACTGCGCGAACGGGACCGCAGCGTCGGCATCGTCAGCCACGTGGCCGACCTGCGGCGCCGCGTCCACGCCCAGCTGGAGGTCGTGAAGGGCCGGTCGGGGTCGGCAGTACGGCAACGGGGCGTGCGCTGAGGCGACCGGCCCTCACAGACGTCGGCCCGCGCGTTCACCGGCCAGGCGTTCACCGGCCAGGCGTTCACCGGCCAGGCGTTCACCGGCCCAGCGGGCGCCGGGGCAGCGGTGACGAGTAGACGACGCTGGTGGTGACCGAGCCCAGCGCGCCGATCCGGCCCGAGACCTCCTCCAGATGACGCATCGAGCGGGCCGCGACCTTGATGACGAAACAGTCGTCCCCGGTCACATGGTGCGCTTCGAGGATCTCGGGCGTCACGGCGACGAGGTCGTGGAAGGGCTTGTAGTTGCCGTTCGGGTAGCGCAGGCGGACGAACGCGAGGATCGACAGGCCGAGCCGCTCGGGTTCGACGACCGCCGCGTAGCCCTTGATCACGCCCGCCTCCTCCAGCCGCCGCACCCGTTCCGTGACGGCGCTCGGGGACATCGACACGGCGCGGGCCAGCTCGGCGAAGCTGGCCCGGCCGTCGCGCTGGAGGACATCGAGGATCCGCCAGTCGGTGGCGTCCGGGGAATACGCGGTCATGAGGCAGAAATAGCAGGGAAATCCCCGGCCGATCAAGGGCCGGGCCGGGAATCGCCCCTTCAGCGAGCGGATCGCCGACCGTAGATTTCTGGCCAGGAAGAGCCGCCGCAGCGCCGACGCGGCGGCCCGAGGGAGGGCCGGACCAACCATGACCGCCACCACGACCGACACCGTCGACCCCGTCAACTCCGTCCACCCTGTCCACCCTGGCCACGCCGTCCACGCTGACAACCCCGTGCTGCGCGTCGCCCCGGCGGCCCCGGCCGAGGCCGCCGCGCACTTCCGGGCGAGCCTCGCCTTCCACGCCGACGTCTCCGATGTCGCCGCGGCGCTCGCGGCCGGCGGCGACCCCGGTTTCGTCGTCCTGGACTCGCGCTCCACCGAGTCCTGGGACCAGGGTCACATCCCCGGCGCGGTCCACCTGCCGACCGCGCTCGTCCCCGAGCAGGCCGGGGAACTCCTCGACAGATCCGTCCCGGTCGTCACGTACTGCTGGGGCCCCGGCTGCAACGGCGCCACCCGCGCGGCCCTCGCCCTCGCCGAACTCGGCTACCAGGTCAAGGAGATGCTGGGCGGCTTCGAGTACTGGGCACGCGAGGGCTTCCCGTACGAGACCTGGGAGGGCCGTGCCCAGGGCACCGCCGACCCGCTGACCGCGCCGGTGGACGCGGCGGACTGCGGCTGCTGACGCGACACCGGGCACGAACCGGCGGTGCGGGTTCGTGCCCGGCGGTGTCCGGGTGCCTCCTCGGCCTGGGTGACGTGGTCCGGATGTGTTCGTCGGCCGCGGTGGGCGGTGGGCGGTGGGCGGTGGGCGGTGGGCGGTGGAGGTGAAGGTAGTGGTGCTCGGGTGTCCCATTGCCGTGGGTGGCGGTGCTCGGCGCCCGGTGCCGCTCCGGCCGTCGGTGGCGGCTCAGTCCCGTATCACCTCCGGTGCCGGACGCAGGAAGCGGCACTCCGCCGCCGCGAACTCGCCCTCCGGGCGCGCCGCGCGCAGTACCACGTCCAGCGCCGCGTCCGCGTCACAGGCGTAATGCCCGCTGGCCCAGGCGGCGTTGGCCTCCACCACGGCCCAGCCGGAGCCGGCGAGCAGCCCCACGTCCACCACGACCGCGCTCGGCAGCCCCTCGGTGGCCAGCCGCCCGGCGAAGCCCAGCACCTCCGACCGGCGCGGATCCGCCGCCAGCGGTGCCACGTCGAGCTCGCCGCCCGTCGCGTACCGGCTGCCGGTGCGGACCTCACCGTCCAGGAGGAAGAGCCGGTACTCCAGGGCGAACGTCACGACGTCGCTCACCAGCACCGGCATGTCGTCGTCGACCGCGTCCTGCCCCGGCAGGCCGCTGCCGTCCCGGTAGACCCGCGCCGGGAAGCTCTTGTCGTTCGGCGGCTTCACGAACGCGGGCCGGCGCAGCCGCCGCGCCCGCGCGATCGTCGTGAACTCGACCTCCCGCAGGGTGTCTTCGTGCGGCAGCCGGGCGAGCCAGTCCTCAGGTGCCTCCAACAGCCCGAGCCCCAGCCCCCGCGCCACGGCGTCCGCGAACAGCGGTCCGGAGTACAGCGAGTCGCCCGCGCTCGCGGCTTCCCGCTCGGGCGCCCGGCAGTCGCGCAGCGTCTCGACCCGCATGCCGCGCCGCCGTGCGGCGTCCGCGAGGACGTGGCCGGTCGCCGTGACACGCGGGGAGAGGAACAGGGTCCGGGTGGCGTTCATGGGAGTCGACCATGGCGTACGAAGCGCTGTGGGGGACAGTGGATTTGTGGGAAGCCGGAGCGTGTAGGTTCTGCGGCATGGTGCGATACGCGGATCCGGACGCGGTGGACTGGGTGGAGTCGGGCGGCGGGCCCCTCATAGCGGTGCCGGAGACGGTGCTGCCGTTCTGGGCCGGTGCCGACGGGGACGAGACGGCCTCGGACTACGACCGGGCCTGTGACATCGACGCGGCCGTCGGCCTGCTCCCCGTGGGGGACAGCACGGCCCTGGTCCTCGGCGACGAGCCCGCGGCCACCGCCTACCTCCCCGACCACGGCACGTTCGTGCGCTGGTACGCGGCGGACTCGGCGGAGGAACTCCTCGCGGCGTTGCCCGCGGCGCTCGACACGGCGGCCTGGGAGCCCGAGGTGCGCTGGGACGTACCCGGCACGGTCCTCCTGTTCGACGCGGCCTGGCCCGGCAACGACTGCGCGCGGACCGACCACGTGAAGCTGTCGCTGCACCCCGGCCGGTACGCCGTGCGCTCGGCCCAGGTACAGCCCGGCCCCGAGACCTGGCTGGGGCTCGTCCAGCTGCGACGGCTGACGGACTGACGGACTGACGGACTGACGGACTGACGGACTGACGGGCGGACGCGGGCGGCCCGCGGCCGCCGCGCAGGGCCGAAAAACAGGTGCGTCGGTCCGGCACGGTCACCATCATGGTCGTTCATGCCCCGACCTCCGCACCCCGCCCCCGAGGACCTGCGCCGTGACCCCCTGCCGTTGCGCGGCCGAACCGCCCTGGTCACCGGCGCGAGCAGACGCGACGGCATCGGGCACGCGGTGGCCCGGCGGCTCGCCGCGTACGGCGCGAGCGTCTGTCTGCACCACCACGTGCCGCACGACGCCGCCATGCCCTGGGGTGCCGACCGGCCCGAGGAAGTGGCCGCGTCCGTGCGTGCGGCGCTCGGTGACCCACAGGCCCGGGTCGTCGCGAGGCCGGGCGACCTCTCGGACCCGGCCGCGCCCGCCGAACTGATCGCCACCGCCGCCTCGGCGCTCGGCGGCCGGCTGGACATCCTCGTCGCCAACCACGCCCTCAGCGGCTCCGACGGCACCCTCGACGCGATCGACGCCGCGATGCTCGACGCGCACTGGGCGGTCGACGCCCGCTCCGTGCTGCTCCTGGTCCAGGCGTACGCCCGGCTGCGCGCCGCACTGCCGTCGCGCACCCCGGGCGGACGCGTCGTGATGATGACGTCCGGCCAGGACCTCGGGGGCGGCATGCCCGACGAGATCGCCTACGCCCTCCAGAAGGGCGCGCTCGCCTCCGTCGCCCGGTCCCTGTCGACCACGCTCGCCGAGCACGCCGTCACGGTCAACACCGTCAACCCGGGCCCCGTGGACACCGGTTACGCGACCGGCGACGACCATGCGGCCGTCACCGCGCGTTTCCCCGCCGGCCGGTGGGGCAGGCCCGACGACCCGGCCCGCCTCATCGCGTGGCTCGCCACGGACGAGGCGGAGTGGGTCACGGGTCAGGTCGTCGACTCGGAGGGCGGCTTCCGGAGATGAGCCGGCCGCGGCAGCGGCGTCGGGGCTGTCGGGCCGTCGGGTCGGCGGGCTGACAGCCCCGACGGGGCCGTCAGAGTCGCGACAGCTCCTCCACCAGGTCGTCGAGGCCCAGCGACCCCTGGGACAGGGCCGCCATGTGCCAGGCCTTGAGGTCGAAGGCGTCGCCGTGCCGCTCACGTGCCTTCTCGCGTCCCAGCAGCCAGGCACGCTCGCCGAGCTTGTAGCCGATCGCCTGACCGGGCATCGTCAGATAGCGGGTCAGCTCGCTCTCCACGAAGTCCGCCGGACGGCTGCTGTGCGCGCCGAAGAACTCCTGGGCCAGGTCCGGAGTCCAGCGCTCGCCCGGGTGGAACGGGGAGTCCACCGGGATCTCCAGCTCGAGGTGCATGCCGATGTCGACGATGACGCGGGCGGCCCGCATCATCTGCGCGTCCAGGTAGCCGAGCCGCTGCTCGGCGTCGGTGAGGAAGCCCAGCTCGTCCATCAGGCGCTCCGCGTACAGCGCCCAGCCCTCGGCGTTGGCGCTCACCCCGCCGACGGTCGCCTGGTAGCGGGAGAGGTCCGCGGCCACGTGCGTCCACTGCGCGAGCTGGAGGTGGTGGCCGGGGACGCCCTCGTGGTACCAGGTGGAGACGAGGTCGTAGACCGGGAAGCGGGTCTGGCCCATGGTCGGCAGCCAGGTGCGGCCCGGCCGTGAGAAGTCCTCCGACGGCGGGGTGTAGTAGGGCGCCGCCGCGCCGCCCGGAGGCGCGATGCGGGACTCCACCTTCCGCACCCGCTCGGCGAGTTCGAAGTGGGTGCCGTCCAGCGCGTCGATCGCCTGGTCCATCAGGCCCTGGAGCCAGTCGCGGACCGCGTCGACGCCCTCGATGTGCTTGCCGTGCTCGTCGAGGTGCGCGAGCGCCACCCACGGTGTCGCCGCACCGGGCAGGACCTTCTCGGCCTCCTGCCGCATCTCGCCGAGCAGCCGGTGGTACTCGGCCCAGCCGTACGCGTACGCCTCGTCCAGGTCGAGGTCCGTACCGTTGAAGTAGCGCGACCAGCGCGCGTAGCGCTCCCGGCCCACGGTGTTCGGCGCGCCCTCGATCGTCGGCGCGTACACGTCCCGCATCCAGTCCCGCAGCTCCACGACGGCCCCGGTCGCCCCGCGCGCGGCCTCGTCCAGCTCCGCGCGCAGTGCCTGCGGGCCCGCCGCCGCGAAGTCCTCGAACCAGCCGCGGCCGCTGCCGTCGGTGTCCGACCACTCGGTCAGCTGCCCGATGAACGTCGCCGTCGGACGCGGCGCCGCGTACAGCTTGCGGTCCAGGCCGAGGGCGAGCGACGCGCGGTAGCCCGCCAGCGCCGTCGGTACCGCGCGCAGCCGCTCGGCGATCGCCGCCCAGTCCTCCTCCGTCTGCGCCGGCGTGACGGTGAAGATCTCGCGCACCGAGTGCGCCACCGTGTGCAGGTTGCCGACCGAGCGCAGGTGCTCGTCGGCCTCGTGCATGGCGAGTTCCGCGGTGAGCCGCTCGCGCAGCAGGCGCCCGCAGCGGCGCTCGATGTCACGGTCCGCGCCCGGCAGACGCTCGGCCTCGTCGAGCCGGGCGAGCGTCTTACGGGCCAGCTCGGCGAGCGCGTCCTGGCCCGTCGGCGAGGTGTCCGGCAGGCGGCTCGAGCTCTCCTTCACTCCCAGGTAGGTTCCGGTGATCGGGTCGAGGGCGATCAGCTCGTCGACGTAGGCGTCGGCGACCTCGCGGGGCAGCTGGCTCTTGGTCTCTGACATGCGGACATTCTCATACGGACAACGGCGCCGCGTCAGCCCGGTTTGGGCCGAGGAAGCCCGGTGAAGCTCCTCTGGAAGGCATGAGAGTCGGCGCCATGGGCGCTCGGGCGGACGGCCGTGAGCCGGGATGGACCCCTGGTGACGTCACTTGACTCACAACTCGCGGAAACCAGGGCCTGCTTGACGAGACCGGTCGGCCTCGGCCGATCGACCGGGTCAGTTCGTGTTCGGCGGGTGTGGTGGCTGGACACCTCGGACGCTCCCGGCTCCGAAAGTGGGCTCGGAGACGAGGCCCGGAACGTCGGTCTGCCCGTTCCGGGCGATCGATTCCCGTGGCCGCTCCAGGTCGCGGCAGATCTCGGTTGCGTCCGCTGCGAGACGGGCGTGCGTGAAGGAGGACAGCCAGTCGGGATCCGGACCGGCGGGGTGGATCGAGTCGAGCAGGGATTTTGGGCGTACGAGTGCGGCGGCGGCCTCTGCTCTGCCGCTCAACTCTGTTCCTCGCTCCTGCGACGCGCGCCGACGCCTGCCGTCTTGGGGCCACTCGCGCCGCTGTCGGCGGTGGCCGAAGAGGAAACGGACCTCGGGTCCAGGGCGTCCCGGACGGCGGTCAGGATGTCCTGGGTCTCGGCGCCGAGCGCTCGGGCGGCAGAGGTGAAGTCTCTTGCCAAAGTGGCGAGTTGGTCGACGTCGTGCGCCTGCGACCCGGACGGGGGCGCCGCGACCCGGGTGCCCGCGCCACGGCGGGTCCGGATCAACTCGGCTGCCTCCAGCTGGCGGTAGGCGCGGGCCACGGTGCCCGGCGCCAGATCGAGGTCGGCGGCGAGCTGGCGCACGGTCGGCAGGCGCTCGCCCTCGGTCAGCCGACCGGTCAGGATCAGCGCGGCCAGCTGGGCGCGAATCTGCTCGTAAGGCGGTACCTGGCTGGTGGTGTCGACGCGGACGGCGGGGTCACTCATCGTCGAAAGTCCCGTCGTCGGCTGCCTCGTCGTCGACGGCCCTGGGTGCCACCACGGTGACCAGGGACCATCCGAAGGTGAACAGGCCCAGCAGGCCCAGGGGGCAGACCGCCAGGATGGTGGCGGCGCCCAGCGGGCCGGCACAGGGCTTGTCAGTGAGCGCGACAAGGATCATCAACACGACGAGCAGCACCTGGCTCGACACCAGCAGCCCCCAGGCTCCGGTGATCGCCCAGGCGCGGTCGCGGCGCTGCTGGTCGTCGCCCGGGCTGTGGGCGATGCGGCGCAGCGCCCATACACAGACGGGGGTTCCGACCACGAGGGCGGCGAACATCGGCCCGCTGTAGTACAGGCCGGGCCAGGGACCAAGGGATGTGCGTATCCCTTCGCAGGTGACGGTGATGACACGCCCCGCTTCGCCTGCCCGGTCGAAGTCGGAGGAGGCCGTGGCCGCACCGATCGCCAGCAGGGTGACGAGGGACGCCGCCTGCAGAAGAAGCAGCGGCGCCATACGCGGCGGCACTTGGTCACGGACCAGGCGCGGGGCGAGACTTGCGGTGCGTACCGCTTCCTGGGGACGCAGGGTGAGGGCGTCGCCGAGCAGGACACCGCCGACCGCGCACAGGCCGAAAGCGGTGATGGCGAACACCAGGGGCATCGTGATGTCGTCGCTGTCCATCGTGACCAACTGCTGTGCGACGACGACGCCGATGGCCAGACCGGACCAGCGGGCGTAGTGGTCGGCGTGATCGAGGATCCGGGACTGGAGCGGGATGGTGTCGAGCACTACGGAGATCCCCCCGGATCATCTTGTATCAAGCGGTGGATACAAGATGGCCTCGGCCGGGATCTTGTGTCAAGCACTCGATACAAGGCGACGCACAGTGAGACGGCGTCCGGCGCAAGGGAGTTCCCTCCGGCGGGAAGGAGGTATGCCCTCCGGCCCAGGGTGCCTCCGGGCGGCTCTGCCCATGGTGACGTCGCATTCTTCCTGCCCGCAGGTTGCACCTGCCCGGCCACCACGTCGTCGGCCGGCCGCCGAGCGTGGCCAGCGGTGCGCGGCTCGTCGGGAACTGGCCCATCGTCGCCCTGACGGCGGACCGGCGGACCGGCGGACCGTCGGACCGTCGGCCCGTCGGACCGTCGGCCCGTCGGACCGTCGGCCCGTCGGCCCGTCGGACCGTCGGCCCGTCGGCCCGTCGGCCCGTCGGCACCGAACGCTCCCCGCACTGTCTGCACTGGTTCCGACCACGCGCCCGTACGCCCGAGGCATGCCTCCGGCGAACGGCTACAGCAAGAACGACAGCCCACACAGGGATCTTTCACCAGACGCTCGACAAGGCCGCGCTGACACGGCAATGACGCTCGGCCGACGTTCACGCCCTACAGCGTCGCGCGATGCCCGATTCGGACTGGGAAGCCGAAGTGGGACGGGGCCCCGACGTTGTCCTGCCGCGCCCCGGCTCACTGCAGAAGGGGCTGGGCACGGGATTCCCGGGATCATGAGGATGCCGAGGAGCCGGGCTCTGCGGTGGCCTCGGACTCGCGCTGTTCGAGCCAGGCCGCCGAGACCTCCTTCGGGACGCTCGGCAGCAGGCCGGCTTCCTTGGTGTAGGCCAGCCCCCGGGAGTATCCGCCGCCACCACAGTTGTCGGACTGGTGAAGGAGCTTCACGTCGACGGAGTCGTCGATGAAGGGCTTGGTTGCGCCGGCGCCGGTGACGCGGAAGCGGACCGGGTCGGTATCGGGGTCGACGTCGTCCGGCAGCACGAGGTTCGCCTGCGTGACGGCCTCCTGCTCGAACTCGCCCCTGACGCACTTGCCGCGCGTGCACAGCTCCCAGGAAGCGCCCGCGAGATCGTCGTAGCCGTCCTGCACGACGTACACGCCGACCTGGGACACCACGCCGACCCCGGCGCAGGCTCCCGTGTCGGCGCACCCGGAAAGACCGGCGATGAGGACGGCGACACCGCCGGTCACGCGCGCGTACCTGATCGGTATCGCCACTTCTTCACCCCTCCGGGAACTGCCTGCTCCGCCAGGGAGATGTCGGTGAAGATTACGCGGCACTCGCCGTCCCAGGCGTCACTGCACTTGGTCCAACGCTTCTCGACCCTGCGCAGGGTGCTGCCCTTCTTGGCGAGGAGACCGTGGGTGCGGCGGGTGCGTGGGAGTTCGGCGTACGCGGTTGCGGCGCCGGTGGCATCCCCCGCTTCGCCCTGCCACCGAGCGAGGTTGTCTCGGGTGGTGAGGGTGCGGAGGTGGTTGGGGCCCAGCACTCGCAGTCGGACATCCGGCCCGACGCCGGTTTCGTCACCCCGTCGAGCCCGAGGGATGTGAGGGCGGCCGGTTTGTCGGTGGTGAGTCTGGTGCGGCGGATCTTGGTGTTGGACGGCCCCCCGAGTTTGACCTCGGTGCGTCCTCAAGCCGCTCCAGGTGGGACCTGGGCGCGGTCGCGGAGCCGGTGCCGGCCCTTGTGCTGTGACAGGGCGTGGGGGCGGAGGTCGATCTTCTGGACAGCGGACGCCGCGCGCCCAATGTGACGCGGATTACCTCCTTTGTGGCCCTTTGGATTCATAGTCTTGGCTTGCTCCCGAGGCGCCGACACCGGTGGGCCGGCGGACCGGTGCGGAACGGGCGGACATGCGACGGCGTCGCCTCGCCTCGCACCGGCTTGAGGCGCCGGACCCCTGACCGCACCGACCACCCGGACGCCGTACGGCGGCCCTGCCCGCCGCGGTTTTCCTCGCGTCCCCGCGTGTGACGGGGCTCACGGGAACCGGGCTGCGCTTTGTGAACAGGAAGTTGTGTGAAGGTCTCTCTACGATCCAGGCTTCGGGCAGGTGACCCGGAAGCGTTCCGGGAACTGTTCCAGGAGCTCGCCCAAGCGGTCCACCGCCATGCCCTGCGTGCCACCGGCGACTGGTCGGCGGCCGAGGAAATCGTGTCGCTGACGTTCCTCGAGGTGTGGCGGCTGCGGGAAAAGCTGGAACCCAATGACGACAGCGTGCGCCCCTGGGTGTACGGCATCGCGACGAACGTGCTGCGCAACCGCGGCCGGGCCACGCGCCGCCACAAGGAAGCCATGGAGCGCATGCCGGCGCTCGACATCGTCCCCGACTTCTCCGACGCGGTCGCCGACCGCGTCGACGACGGCCGCAGACTCGCCGCCGTCAAAGCCGCCGTCGCGCGGCTGCGCAAGAGCGACCGGGACGTCTTCCTGCTCTGTGTGTGGTCCGACCTCGGCTACGCCGAGGCCGCCGAGGCGCTCGGCATCCCCGTGGGCACGGTCCGCTCCCGCCTGGCCCGCGCCCGCAAGCGGCTGCACACGTTCACCGAGGAGGAACTGAGAAAGCAGAAAAAACCCGGGGAACCGCCCGCCGTCCGAGAACAGATACGGGGTGACCGCGCCAACGCGGTCCGGTCGATACAGGAGACAGTCCGATGAACGCCCTCCCGCAACGGAGTGAAGAGACCGAACGCCAGACCATGGCGGATCAGTTTCCGGCTTCCGCGACGCACGGTCTCTCCTCCGCCCGTTCGGCACTCCTCGAGGAACACCTGATGCGTGAGATCACCCGTACCGAGTCGGCTCCCGTGGCCGCGGCGCCCCGCCGTCGCCCCCGCTGGGGCCTGGTGGCCATACCGGTGGCGGTCGCCGCCGCGGCGACCGCCGTGGTACTGAACGTCACCGGCTCGACCTCCCCCTCGGCGCCGTCCGTCGCCATCGCGCCCGTGGTGAAGGTACTGCCCGCGTCGGCCCAAGGCACCACCGAGCTGATGCAGCAGGTCGCCGCCGCCACCAGCGGCAATCGGCACCTGACGATCCGCCCCGACCAGTACGTCTACGTCAGGAGCCAGGTCGGCTTCAGCCGCCAGGTCGCGCAGCGCACCATGGACGGCCGGATCCGGATGGACGCCGTGCACGAGCGCGAGGTCTGGCTGCCGGAGGACCCCACACGCTCCGGGCTCATCCGTGAAGGCGGCGAGGACGTGAACCTCGGCGGGAGCGGTGTCCAGGTCAGCGTAGACGGAGAGGCGCCGACGGCGGCGGGGGCCGGCAACACGCCCTACGCCCAGGTGTCCGCGCTGCCCACCGACCCCGACGTCCTGCTCAAGAAGATCTACGCCATCACCGAGGGCCAGGCCCCCGGCCGTGACGCCGCGGCCTTCGACTGGGTCGGCGAAACAGTCGGCGAGGCCATCGTCCCGCCGAAGGTGGAGGCGGCCATCTGGCTGGCCGCCGGGAAGATCCCCGGCGTGGAGGTGGTGCACGGCGCCGTCGACGCCGCGGGCCGGCACGGCGAGGCTCTGGCCTTCGAGTCCCTCAACGAACGCACGGAGTACATCTTCGACAGGACCACCCACACCTACCTCGGCGAACGCAGCTACCTGGTCAAGGACAGCAAGGCGGGCAAGGCAGGTCAGCTGACGGGTATCAGCGCGGTCCTCGACCGGGGTGTGGCCGACAAGGTCGGCGAGGCTCCTTCCGGCCGCAAGGCGTGACGGATTCCGAGTCGCCCCGCGCGGCGTGACGAGGCCGAAGTGCCCAGGTCACCGGGTGACCTGGGCACTTTCGTGCAGCCGCACACTCGGGGACCGAGTGACGCCGGGACCTCGACCACACCGAAGACCCCGGCACGGACACGTCCGGACGCACACGCATGCCGGCCCACGGCACCACCGTGACCAGCACGGACTCCGCGTCGGCCACCACCGCATCACCCGGGCCCGCGGCCTCCGCACGTACGGTCCGGCACCTCTCCTGTCACGCAGTGATCAGGACGGCCCCTGTGCCACATTCGAAGATCCGCCCTGCAACGTGGATGTGCCGCGTCAGGCCGTTTTCCCCGCGGGCGTGGCCGCCGGCTTCGTCGCGGCCGTGCCGGCAGATCGCGCGGCGGGCGCGGCCGCCGGTGGCGCCGGCGGCGTGCCCGCGGGTGGCACCGCGGGTGTGCCCGCCGGGCCGGGCGGGAGCAAGGGGCCGCAGTCCCACTGCTGGAAGATCAACCGGGTCTCCACGCGGGCCACTTCCCGCTGGGACGTGAACTCGTCCAGCACCAGCCGTTGCAGATCGGCCATGTCCGCGACCGCGACATGGACCAGATAGTCGTCGGGTCCGGTGAGGTGGAACACGGTCCGCGCCTCGGGCAGCGCCCGGATCCGCTCCACGAACGGTCCCACCAACTCCCGCCGATGCGGTCTGACCTGCACCGACAGCAGCGCCTGCAGGCCGCGCCCCAGCTTCGCCGGATCCACCCGCAGCTGATGGCCGAGGATCACCCCCGCCCGGCGCAGCCGCGTCACGCGGTCCAGACAGGTCGACGGTGCGACCCCGACCTGCGCGGCGAGATCGCGGAACGTCGTCCGGGCGTCGTTCTGCAACAGCCGCAGCAGATGAAGGTCCACCGGATCCAGTGCGACAGATTCAGCCATCGGCCGAACGTAGCACGGTGTTCGAATACGACGCACCGGTCGGTGTTCACCCTTCCGTCCATGGACTCAGGGAGCACGTTCGCGCCGAACGACGACGTACGCATTCCGCCGAGGGCACTGGCCACCGAGGCCGTGCACGCCGGACGGGACGATCTCGCCCGCCAGGGCCTGCACGCCCCGCCGATCGACCTGTCCACCACCTACCCGTCCTACGACAGCCGGGGCGAGGCCGCCCGTATCGACGCCTTCGCCACGACGGGCGCCGAACCGGAGGGCCCGCCGGTCTACGCCCGCCTCGGCAACCCCACCGTCGCCCGCTTCGAGACGGCCCTGGCCCGGCTGGAGGGCACCGAGAGCGCGGTCGCGTTCGCCAGCGGCATGGCCGCACTGAGCGCCGTGCTCCTGGTCCGGGGGTCGATGGGCCTGCGCCATGTGGTGGCGGTGCGTCCGCTGTACGGCTGTAGCGACCACCTGCTGACCGCAGGGCTGCTCGGCTCGGAGGTGACCTGGACCGACCCGGCCGGCATCGCGGACGCCCTGCGCCCGGACACCGGCCTGGTCGTCGTCGAGACGCCGGCGAACCCCACGCTCGCCGAAGTGGACCTGCGAGCCGTCGCCCACGCCTGCGGCTCCGTGCCGCTGCTCGCGGACAACACCTTCGCCACGCCCGTCCTGCAGCGTCCCGCCGAGCAGGGCGCCCGGCTGGTGCTGCACAGCGCGACCAAGTACCTCGGCGGACACGGTGACGTGATGGCGGGTGTCGTGGCCTGCGACGAGGAGTTCGCCGGACGGTTGCGCCAGGTCCGGTTCGCCACCGGCGGGGTGCTGCATCCGCTGGCCGGCTATCTGTTGCTGCGCGGCTTGTCGACCCTGCCGGTACGGGTGCGGGCCGCCTCCGCGAACGCGGCCGAACTCGTCCGCCGCCTCGCCGCCGACCCGCGCGTCGCCCGCGTCCACTACCCGCGCATCGGCGGCGCGATGATCTCCTTCGAAGTCCACGGCGACCCGCACGAGGTGATCGCCGGCGTCCGCCTGATCACTCCGGCCGTCAGCCTGGGCAGTGTCGACACGCTCATCCAGCACCCCGCGTCCATCAGCCACCGCATCGTGGACCCGACGGACCGGCACGCGGCGGGCGTGAGCGACCGGCTGCTCAGGCTCTCGGTGGGCCTGGAGGACGTCGAGGACCTGTGGGCCGACCTGGAGCGGGCGTTGGGCGGGGCGACGACGGCTGACCGGCTCGTCACGGCGGAGCCGGGGACGGCCTCGGTCGTCTGAGCCGCCTTCTGTGCCGGTTCTCGTCGTCCTCGTCGTCCTGGCCGTCCTGGCCGTCCTGGCCGTCCTGATCGGCCGCCCCGGTCGTGCCGGCCGTCCTCATGACGAACGGCCCGGCGGAGTCCGTGTCCGCCGGGCCGTTCGGTCGAGTCGGTGCGGGCGCCTGCCAGGTGTGTACGGAGGTACCTGCACGGCGCCTGTGCGGCTCGTGTTGCGAGCCGCCGCGGTACGCGCGCTCGTGTACGGACCGCTAGTCGCGCACGATCCGCTCGCCGTACAGCTCCTGCTGTCGTTCCTGCTGCCCCTCGTGGGACGCCCGTGCCGTGGACGGCGCCGCGTTCACCCGGGCCGTGATCACCAGGGTGCCCTCCTCGATCTGGTAGTCGAGGGGCAGTCCGAGGCCGCGCATCGCGGCGACCATGCCGGTGTTCGACGCCTGCGTCACCGCGTACACGCTCTCGCAGCGCGCCTCGGCCGCCATCGCCACCAGGCGGCCGAGGAGCTCGGCGCCGATACCCCGTCGCTGCCATTCGTCCTCGACGAGCAGCGCGACCTCGGTCTCGTCGCCGTCCCACAGCAGATGGCCGAGTCCGACGATGCGTCCGGACGCGGTCTGCACCGCGAGGGTCCGGCCGAAACGGGGGCTGAGCAGGTGGTTCAGGTAGCGGTCCGCGTCACCGACGGGCCCGTGGTAGCGCATCGAGAGGGTCCGCGGCGAGCACCGCTCGTGCATGTCCTTCGCGGCCGCCACATCACTGATGTCGGCCCGGCGTACGGTGATGTCGTTGCCCTCGGGCAGCGTCAGCACATCCTCGCTGAGCGGAACGCGCGGACCGAGCCGGGCGTCCAGTTCCACCAGCGCCCGCGCCCGCGCGAACTCGGTCGGTGTGAACGGCAGATACGGCCGCTCCACAGTGATCACTCCGCCTTCCGGTGCCCGCAGCCGCATCACGGTGTCCTCGAGGACGCCCTCCACCGGTACCGACTCCGCCCCACGCGCCTTGCCCGGTGCCGTCGCGGGCAGCGAACGGATGGTGCACCGGCCCAGCAACTGGCGCAGTGCGAGCGGGAGTTCCGCCGCGTCCAGCGCGGTGCGGGTGGCGAGGCCGAGCACCCGGGTCGGGGCGTCCACCAAGTCGTGCGCGTCGGCGCGCTCGATCCAGGTGGCGCTGCCGCCCGCCTGCGTCACCGCACGGGTGATCTCGGCGGCGGCCAGCTCGCCGGGGGCCCGCAGCAGGAACTCGTCCACCGTGCCGTCGCCCAGCGGATGCGTCTGAAGGCTCAGTATGTCCACCCGCCGGCCGGCCAGTGCCATGCACAGCGCCGCCAGTGAACCCGGTTCGTCCTTCACGGTCGTCCGCATCCGCCACAGGGAGCTCTCCCCGCCCGCGCCCGGAACGGCGACGGGCGACGGGACGGACGGCCCGGCCTGCTGCTCACCGGAGCGCGACCGGGCACCGGTATCGGTCTCGGGAGGCGCGTGACCGTGGCGGCGTGCCCACCATGTGTGGAATCCCGCCGTCGCGGCGAGTGCTCCCGCCGAGATCACCAGCAGGGCGGGACCGTCGGGGCCATGACCGATCAGGTTCGCCACGGCGTCGGCCACCGCCACGGCGGTGAAGAGAGCGGCGAGTTCCACCAGGTCCCTCCGCCAGTGGTGCACGGGGCGACCATGTTTCGCACGCGTCACATCAGACAGGTCTCGATTCATGTAGCCACTGTGAAGGATCCGTGTTGCGTGATCACGAACGGTTTGTGACTGAGCGGTAAAGACTGGATCTGCACCTTTTGCAGCTATTTTGATCGTTCCGGTGCGGCGCATGAAAGCCCGCCTACCGTTCCAGGTCAGCCGCTCCGTCCGGGCGAGGCAGGCACCACGCCGGACTACGTCAGGCGGCCACCCCCTCGGTCAGCGCACTGCGCAGCCGACGGGCCTGCGTCACCAGCCGGGAGGAGCCGCGCCGGGCCGCCGCCTGCGCCAGATGCGGCAGATCGCCCCGCGCCCCGGACCGCTCGGCACACTCCGCGGCCACCGCCAGCAGCTCCCCGAGCCCCCGGGCCGGACCGGTCGCGCCGTCGACGGACAGATCGGCGAGCAGGAGCGGCAGCGCGTGGCCGAGCAGTCCCCAGATGGTGGCATTGGCCCCCGTGGCCGCCGCCGTCCGCAGGGAATCGGCCAACCGCTGCGGCTTCACGGCTCCGCTCCGCACCAGCTCGCCGAGGTCCGCGCCCAGCCGGGCCCCGTCCAGCTCGGCGCGCGCCGCCAGCACCAGCAGGGCGTCCACGGCGGCGAGCCGGTCCTGCGCGTGCCGTGCGCCGAGTCCGTACGCCAGGCACAGATGCACGGCGTCCCCCGCCTCCCCGCCCGACTCCGCGAGCAGCGGCAGGACGTCGGCGCCCCGGGCGTCGTCCACCGCGACCCCGGACAGGTCCCGCAGGAGCCGCACCGCCACCAATTCGCGCCGCTCCGGGAGCACGGCCAGCCAGTGCCGGCGCAGCTCGTGGTTCCAGTGCGGGCAGTAGCGGTGGCCGTCGAACACGCCCGCCGGGCGGCCCAGATGCGCGAACTCGGCGGGGAACTTCATCTGAAGTTCGAGGAGTTCGGCGGCCTCCACCAGGACGCGGGGGCCCGAGGTGCGCCGGCGTCGCGACGGCATCGAGGGTGCCTCGGAGGTGAGCCACGCGGCGAGGCGCGTCCCTTCGGGCGTGCCGAGCGCCGCCGCCCGTATCGCGGCCGCCGTGGCCGCCGTACGGTCCGTGCGACGCACCCGCAACAGCGCCTGCGCGAAGTCGGCCGCCCCGGCGTCGGCACCCAGACGCCGATAGGAGTCGAGACGCTCCACGAGTTCGTCCGGCTCCAGCAGGCCGGTGCTCCAGGACGGCGTCGACAGCAGGAACGGCAGCGGGTCCGTGCTGATCCGATGCGCCACCTCCCACAGACGGGCGTCGAAGGCACGGGCGAGCGCGCTGTGCGCACAGGACCGAGCCGTCGAGCCGCGCGAGACGCCCAGGCGGAGCCTGGTGTCCGGCCCCTCACCTGCCAGCGTCGCCAGGACCAGATCCAGGCCGTCCTCGGCGTCGTGGAACCCCTTGAAGGACGCGCCGTAGTGCGCGTCGGGCCGGTACACGTACTCGGCGTCGGTCCGGGCACGGTTCCACCAGCGCCGCGCCATCACCGGGACGAGGGCCTCCATCAGGCCCTCGCGGTCGCTGTACGCGAGCCGGACCAGGCCGTCGAGCGCGCGCTCGAACGAGGCCACGTCCCCCTCGGACGCCAGTACGGCGCCCAGTTCCGTGGCGAGTTCGATCGCCGAGCCGGGCGCGGGTGCCAGCCGCAGCGGCTCCGGCACGGGCGGCAGCACCTCCACATGCGCCACCGGCGCCTCGTCCCGGGACGCGGCCCCCAGCGTCCGTACCGCCCGGGTGCGCAGGACGGGGATCAACTGCCCGGCCGCTTCCGCCAGTCCGGCTCGCACCTGCGCGGAGTCGACCTTCCCGAGGTGTCGTTCCACGAGTCTCAACGCTCGCTCCTGCACGTACGGATCGTCGTGCCCGAAGGCTTGCGCGACGACCGGCAGCAGCTCCTCGGCCGCGGACGGGTCCCGCGGCAGCACCTTCCCCAGCAACACGAGCTGTGCCCGCATGAGCTTCTTCTCGCTGCGGAACAGCACGGCCGCGGACATCTCGCCGAGCCGGCGCGGCGGCAGCCCGCCGTCCAGGGCCAGGGCGCCCAGCACCGACTGGGCGTGCGAGGCCACCACGGAGACCGAGTCCGAGGCCAGCGCCAGCCAGTCCGCCGTCCGCTCCCGCTCCTCGTCGCGGGTGAGCGCCAGGGCCTTGAGCAGCCGCAGGAACGCCCGGTGGTCCGCGGCGGTGCCGCCGCGCAGCAGCCGGGCCACGCACGCGTCGACGGTCGCCGTCCGGTCGAGGGCGCCTTCGGCGGTGAGCCGGGCGAGAGCGTCGGCCCAGTTGTCGGGTCCCTCGGCGGATCCCCACTCCAGCGGACCGCCGATGTCGTCCGTCTCGAAGAGGGCGGCCGTGAGCCTGGCCAGGTGGGGATCCTCGCGCAACTGGTCGAGCACCGTGGCCCCGTGACGCCAGGTGGAGGAGGTGTGCTCCACCCACCCCCGTACATAGGCGTCCGTGGTCGGCACGGGACGGCCGGACAACCGGACCAGTCCCGCCATCAGCTCGTAGGCAACCCCCGAGGACACAGGGCGCTCCGCCAGCCGGCGGGTCACCTCGGCGAGCCAGGTGGAGTCGCGGTCGCCCAGAACGTGCAGCAGCAGCGCCAGTCGCGAGGACGACCAGTTCACGTCGGCGCCCGCGATCCAGCTCGTCACGGCCGCCGCACCGGTCTCGCAGGCGGCCCCGGCCAGATGCAGGGCGGGGTGGGCGCGCATCGCCTCCCGCTCCCAGCGAACCGGCCTGAGCTCCTTGCGCAGTGCCTTCAACCCGGGCAGGACCGCGCGCCGTTCGGCGTCCGTCATCCCGTCGAGCAGCCTCACCACGTCGGCCGTCCGACCCGCCCGCACCGCGTCCATCAGCGAACTCATCGCACACCCCCGTCGACTCGCGTCCCGATCTCCTGCTCCCGCACGGCGGCGCCCCGCCGCGCCATGCGCACCGCCAGCGCGTGCTTGCACGGCCCACGCCCGCCCCGGTACCTGGCCCACCACAGACAGCTACAGGTGAGCACCCCGGACCCGTCCCGCACCCGGTGCGCGTGCCCGTCCTCGGCCGTCACCGTCCCGATCGCGCCGTCCAGGACCACCCCACCCGCCGCCACCAGGGCCCGGGCCGAGCGCAGCCGCGGATTGTGGCGCACCACGCGCTCGGCGTCGTACGGCAGTTCGCGGTGGAAGTAGGCCGCCTCCGCCGTGTCGTACCCGACCCGGCCGGACGTGCCCAGGCGGACCAGCGCCGCCCGGACGCGCTCCACCGTGAGCCCCGAGGTGGCGGCCAGGTCGACGACATCGACACGGGGTTCCCAGGACAGGAGCACCGACAGGAGCTCGGCGTCCTCGGCGGCCTCGTCGGTGGCGAGGGCGTCCAGGACGCCGCCCTCGCCGGAGAACCCGCGCGAAACGTCCGGCGACAGCGTCAGGGTGAGCCGCATGCCCGGCAGGACGGCCTCCCAGGCGCTCGCCGTCGCCGCGGCTGTGGCAGCGGCGGCGCCGAGCACGGGGCCATAGACCCGCAGGGCCGTCGCGTGCCGCAGCACCCGCTGCAACGCGGCCAGTCGCTCCGGGCCCGGCAGGCACACCGCGCCTGGCACCGCCCGGGTGGTCGGCCGCAGTCCGTGGCCCGCGGGCACCACCCAGCGCGGGGCTCCCGAGCCGCTCCGGCCCGTGCCGCGGGGCAGCGTGCGCAGGAACCGCACCGCCTCGGCGGCGGGCAGTTCGGCCCGCAGATCGAATCCGGCCGCGATGACCTGGGCCTCGGCGAAGCCGCGCAGCCACCGGTCGGGAAGCGGCACCTTCTTCTCCACGACCGGGCCGTCCAGCGTGGTCACGGCCAGTTCCTCGGGTCCGACGCGCAGATGCAGCGGATCGTCCCCGCCGATCCGTGCCAGGGCCTCGCGCAGCGGGTTGTTGACGTCGACGTTCGTCGTGCCGTGTCCCACCTCGCCGCCGTCGAGGCCGCCGTCCAGCACGTCCAGGCGCGCGTACACCCCGCCGCAGCCGGAGAAGGACTCGAAGCGCAACCGGTCGCCGTTGCCGGTCACCACCGGGTCCAGCGAAGCACGCAGTTGCCGCTGGTAGTAGCGTGCCGCCGCCACGTCGGCCACCGCCAGCAGCCCGGCCGCCGCCACCTGAGGAGAAGTCAGGAAGCCGGTGAAGAAGCGCGGATGGGCCTCGGCGCCGGCGGGCGTCACGCCCCCGGACGTCTCGAGCCCCAGGCGCTGTCCGCCCGCGGCGGCTTCCAGCACGGAGGGTTGGCGATAGGCCACGGCCTGCGAAGATCGCGTCATGGAAAAACCGTAGAGGCGACCACTGACAATGGCTCTGGCCTGCGAAGACAGCGTCGCGGCGGCCGAATTGGCGGCCGCCGCGATGTGACGCGCACCGGGGGATGACGCCGGTGCGCGTCACACGTTCGAGGGTACGGGACCGCGGAGCTACTGCCCGACGCGTCCCGGCTGGAGGACCTTGGTGAACAGCACGCCGCCGTCCTGCTCGCGCAGCCGGACCGTCAGTTCCCCGCTGCCGCCGTCGATGTCGACCTCGCCGAAGAACTGGTAGCCGCCGGCGGGCGAGACGTTCGACGCGGTCGGCGCCTTCACGAACACCCGCTCGGGGCCGAAGGTGCCGTCCAGCGCGCTGGCCGGGAAGGCACCGGCGTTCAGCGGACCCGAGACGAACTCCCAGAACGGCTCGAAGTCGGCGAACGCCGCCCGCGACGGCTGGTAGTGCTGGGCCGAGGTGTGGTGCACGTCCGCCGTCAGCCACACGGTGCCGGTGATCCGCCGGTGTTTGATGTACCGCAGCAACTCGGCGATCTGCAGCTCACGGCCCAAGGGGGCGCCCGGGTCGCCCTGCGCCACCGCCTCGATGTTCGGCCTGCCCTCGGTGGTGTCGGGCACGACCAGGCCGAGCGGCATGTCGGCGGCGATGACCTTCCACACCGCACGCGAGCGCGACAGCTCCTGCTTGAGCCATTCGAGCTGCTCACGGCCGAGGATGCCCTGCGGGTCCACGGTCTGGTCGTCGGGGGAGTTGGCGTTGCGGTACGTCCGCATGTCCAGCACGAACACGTCGAGCAGGGGGCCGTGCCGCATGACCCGGTGGACGCGGCCCTCCCGCGCGCCCGGCCGCAGCGTCGAGATCGGGAAGTACTCGCCGAACGCCCGCCGGGCGCGCGCCGCCAGCGCGTCCACGCTCTTCTCGGTGTAGCGGGTGTCCGTGTCCGCGATCATCTCGCCCGGGTACCAGTTGTTGCGCACCTCGTGGTCGTCCCACTGGATGACCGACGGGACCTGGGCGTTGAACCGCCGCAGGTTCTCGTCGAGGAGGTTGTAGCGGAAGTTGCCCCGGAACTCGGCCAGGGTCTCGGCGACCTTGGCCTTCTCCTCGGTGGTGATGTTGCGCCAGGTCCCGCCGTCGGGCAGCGCCTGCGTCGCCGAGAGGGGGCCGTCGGCGTAGATGTTGTCGCCGCTGCACAGGAAGAAGTCCGGATCGAGCCCGGCCATCGCGTCGTAGATGCGGTAGCCGCCGATGTAGGGGTTGATGCCCCAGCCCTGTCCCGCCAGGTCCCCGGACCACAGGAAACGCACCCCGTGCCGTCGGCCGACCGGCACCGTGCGGAAGGTGCCGGTCACCGGCTCGCCGGTGCGGCGCGGGTCGTCGGGGTCGGCGAGCAGCACGCGGTAGTGGATCTGCTCGCCCGCCGGCAGCCCGTGCAGCCGGGTGGTGCCGGTGAAGTCGGTGTTCGCGCCGAGCAGCGGCCCGTGCCATCTGCGCGGGTTGCGGAACGACTCGGTCGCGGACGTCTCGACGATCATCCGGGCCGGCCGGTCGGAACGGACCCACACCAGCCCGGAGTCGGACGTCACGTCTCCCGTCTGCACGCCCCAGCCCGCCTGAGGGCGTCCCGACAGGGCGAACGCCGGCGCGGCGCCGAGTCCGGCGGGCACGGTCAGGGCCGCCGACGCGGCCAGCGAGCCGCGCAGCACGCTGCGGCGGCCGGGGAACGGACGGTGTGACATGACAGTGCCTCCAGGGACGGGAACCGGCTGGTGTGCGATGCCACAACTACTGGTGCGCCGCAGCGCTCACGCAAACCACAAGTGAACAACTGGGCGTCCGGGCAAGGGATTCGGGGCGGCGGCGCTCGTGGTCGGGGGCGCGCCGCAGACCGCGGCCGACATGACGCCGCAGACCACGGACCCGTCGAGCGTCGCCCTCGGGGTCAGGCCGTGGCCGCCTTCGCCAACTGCCGTATCCCGGCGGTACGCCCGGCGGCGCGGTCGACGAAGATCGTGGTCGCCGCTCCAGGAACCGGGCGGAGGTTGGCGAAGGCGGCCTGGCCGGGGGCCGGGTGGCCGAGGTCCGCTCGCGCTCCACGGTCTCCTCGACCGGCGCGTCGGGCACGAGCGGCCGGCCCGGGTGCGGCCCCGGCGCGGCCGTCTGGACCGCCCCGCTCGCCGGCACCGGCTACGGCGCCCACCCTTGTTGGCGCCGGCGGGCTACGGCGCCCACGCTCGCCGGCGGGCTACGGCGCCCACGCTCGCCGGCACCGGCTACGGCGCCCACGCTTGTCGGCACCGGCTACGGCGCCCACGCTCGCCGGCACCGGCTCCTGCGGCGCCGCCCAGGCCGCGTGGGCAGTTCCCTGGTCGGCGTCGGGCCACGGTGCGATCGGGCGCGTGGCGCCCCCAGGGGGCGGGTCAGCGGCTGCCGTCGAGGATGACGCGCGCGACCAGCGCCGGGTCGTCGTTCATCGGGCAGTGCCCGCAGCCGGGCAGCCGCACCAGTCGGGCCCGCGGGATGATCTGCTTGGCGCGCACCCCCTGCCGGCGCACGAGCAGCCGGTCCTTCGTGCCCCAGGCCACGGTGACCGGGACCCCGGGGACGTCGTCGGTGAACTGCACGTCGATCCCGGAGCGGAGGGTGGCGTCGAAGCCCGGGGCGTGCACCAGCGCGAGCGTCTCGGCGACCACGGCCTCGGGTGAACGGCGGCCCGGGCGGGCGTAGATCGTACTCGTGAGGGCCGTGCGGCCGGCGGCGGTACGGGCCAGCCGCTCGACCAGCGGCAGCGGCATCCGCTGCGCGATCTGCCGCATGGCGATCAGGACACCGAAGGCGTAGCGCCGCTCGGTCTGCGACCAGAATCCGGCGGGGGAAAGGGCCGTGACGGACCGTACGAGCTTCTCGCGCGCCAGGTCGAGGGCGAGCAGGCCCCCCAGGGAGTTGCCCGCGACATGGGGGCGGTTCAGCTCCAGTGCCGCGCAGAAGGCTCCGAACACTCTGCTCGTCGTGGCCAGGTCGTAGGAGAGGCCGTCCGGCAGTCCCGGGGACGCGCCGAAGCCGGGCAGATCCACGGCGATCACGTCCCGTTCGGTGGCCAGGATGTCCACCACGGGGTCCCAGGCCTGCCGGTGGTGACCTATGCCGTGCAGCAGGAGCAGCGGTTCGCCGCTGCCCACGCGCGCGTAGGAGACGGTCACGCGCTGCGGGCCCCGGGGGGATGGGACCTCGAAGGAGACGGTGGCGGGCATGGGGGTGCTCCTCGTCTGGGACTCGCCGACGGACGTCGTAGACAGCTTGTCAGCGATTGCTACCAGCGGGTAGCCCTCGGTCGTCCCGTAGGTCCCGGCGTCCCGGCTTCCCCCGAGCCGCGGAGTTTTGCCGGATGTCACGAATGTGGCCCCACGCGAACGCTCCGTGAACGCTCTGCGGCGACGTGCCCGGACGCGCCTGTATGGCGCTCACAGGAACGAGGATTGGTATTGACCAAGGGTGGGGGCCGCCTTATGGTCGCAGATAAGTGCAACAACCTTTAATAAACAAGGGCGCTAAAACGCCGCCGGAACACGGCGATTGCGGAGGACAGGGTGGGGACCACGCAGCTGGAACCGGTGTCGGAACCGAAGTACTGGCACCTCAGGACCGTGCTCAGTGAGGCACTGGACTCCGAGTTCACCGTGGGCGAGATCCTGCCCAACGAGCGCGATCTCGCGGCTCGCTTCGGAGTCGCCCGCGCCACGCTCCGGCAGGCCCTGGAACAGCTCGAACTGGAAGGCCGTCTGCAACGCCGCCGGGGCGTGGGGACGACTGTCGCCCCGCCGCGCGTGGGCGTGGCCGTCGGCACCGAGCAGCACGCCTGGCCCGGCGCGGCCGACGACGCCTGGCAGCCCGTGGACTCCACCCTGCTGATCCCGCCCGCGGCTGTCGCCGACGCCCTGGAGACCGGCCGGGACGAAGCCGTGCACACGGTGCGCCGCTCCCGGATGAGCCACGGCCAGCCCGTCGGCGCCGAGCTGCTCTACATTCCGCGGTCCTCGGTGCCCGACCTGTCCGCCATCGACGCCCCGTCCGGCGCGGCCCGCGCGCGTGCCGTACTGCGGGAGCTCCAGCGTCGGGAACTGGACGGCCAGGACAACGCGGTGGAGCTGGGCTCGGCTCGCGCGGACGACGCCAAGGAGCTCGACCGGCTGCCCGGGGCTCCCGTCCTCGTCGTCACCACACGCTTCCTCAGCGAGGGCGCCACCGCCGCGCTCTCGGTGGCCACCTACCGCGCGGACACCTGCCGGCTCACCTTCGGCGCCTCGGGCGGCGTGGAGATACACCACGGACCGGAGCGGCGGGCCTCCTGACCGACCCGCCGTTCGCGCCCCGGAACTTCACCGGGGCGCGAGTCGTTCCACCGGCAGCACCCGAAGCCGCGCCCTGAGTCTGCGGTGACGGCCCGTCAGCGGCGCGCCGTCACCGTGCCGTCCACCGCGAACAGTTGCTCCTCCACATGGTCGAGGGCCAGCCGCAGCGCACCCGTCGCCACGGCCGCCTCGCCGAGGAGGGACAGCGTCACCTTCGGCGGCCGCAGACAGTAGCGGGCCAGCTCGCGCCGCAGCGGCTCCAGCACCCCGTCCAGACCCGCCGCCCAGCCACCGATGACCACCAGTTCCGGATCGAGCGCCAGCGCGAGCGCGGCGACGTCGTGCAGGAGCCGCTGGATGAAGCGGTCGACGGCCGCCAACGCCCGCTGATCGCCCTCGCGTGCCTGCGCGAAGACCTTGGCGACCGCCCGCTCGTCCAGCGGATGCAGCGGCTCGTCCGTGGTCGACAACAACGTCTCCGGGGTGACCTCCCGGCCCAGCAGGTGCAGCGCGCCGATCTCACCGGCAGCCCCGCCGTACCCCCGGTGCAGCCGTCCGCCGATCAGCGAACCGGCCCCCGGGCTGAGCCCGGCCAGCACGAACACCACGTCGTCCGACTCGGTGGCGGAACCCTTCCAGTGCTCGGCGACGGCCGCGGCGTTGGCGTCGTTCTCGACCAGCACCGGACACTTGAAGGAACGGCTCAGCCGTTCGCCGAGGCGCAGCCCGGTCCACTCGGGCAGCGCGGTGCCCAGCCGCACGGTGCCGTCCGCCTCGACGATCCCGGGCGTCGCGACCCCCACCGCGCGCAGCGAGTGGCGTGGCACCCCGGCCCGACGCAGCAGCTCGGCGACCGCCGTGCGCAGCCGCTCAAGGCGCTCGTCCGCGGGGGCCGTCTCCTCGACGTCCTTGGCCTGGGCGCCGATCACCCGGCCGTCGAGGTCGGCGAGCAGCGCGGCGACCCGGTGCGAGCCGATCTCCAGGCCCAGCAGGTGACCGGCCTCCGCGCGGAACCGGAACCGGCGCGCGGGGCGTCCCTGACGCCGCGTCGCACCCTCCTCGGCGGCCATCTCGACGACCAGGCCGGCGGCGATGAGATCCTCGACGACACCCTCGACCGTCGGCCGGGACAGCCCGGTCACCCGAGTGATCTCCGTCAGCGTCGCGCAGTCCGTGGCACGCAGCGCGTGCAGCACCACCGCGGAATTGATCCTTCGCAGCAGCGAGGGATCCCCGCCGGTCAGCCGCCCCAACGTCCGTCCTCCCTGCTCGTGCGCGTGTTGGCCGGATCGTACTCGGCGCCGGGGTGCCCGGCGAGCTCCGGGCGCCCCGGATCTGTCCGTTCAGCTGGGCGCCACGAATCCCGACTCGTGCGCGGCGATCACCGCCTGCGTCCGGTCCCGCGCCCCCAGCTTGGCCAGGACGGCGCTGACGTGCGACTTCACCGTCTCGGCGCCAACCGTCGACCGGGTGGCGATCTCCGCGTCGGACAGTCCCCGGGCCTCACCGTTGCCGCGGACGGTGTCATACTCTTCCGCGAGCTGCCGCACCGACGCCGGGAACAGCAACGACCCGCCCTCGGCGATCCGCACCGCGTGCACGATCTCGGCCGGCCGGGCCCGCTTCAGCAGGAATCCGTCCGCACCCGCGCGCAGCGCGTCGTACACGTACGCGTCGTTCTCGAACGTCGTCACCACGAGGATCATCGGCGGCTCGGCCACCGTCCGCGGCACCGCGCGCGTGGCCGCACCTCCAGCACGGCCCGCAGACCCGCGCGTACGAGGGGTTCGTCGTCGACGAGGAGAACGGTGACCGGCATCCGGCCAGCGTAGATCAACGCAGCGGCAGTTCTGCATGCACCTGCCAATCGCGCTCGACGGGGCCGGTCCGCGCCCGGCCGCCGGAGCAGCGCCGCCAGCTCGCGTGTCCCGCGCAGACCGCTGCCCCGGCCGGGCCCCGACAGGTCCGCCGCGAGCGGATCACGGACCTCCAGCACCAGCGTGCCGTCGGCCACCGCCGACCGGGTGCGCGTCCGCACCACGGATGCCGACGCGCTCAGGAAGGTGCTGGCCGCGCACGGCCACGGCGCCGTCGAGCACGACGACGGGCACTGGGCGGTGGACCACGCCCGCGTGGACGACATCGGTCTGCCGGCCTCCGCGGTCGGCGTACCGCGCCTCGAACTCGCCACGGAGGGAGCCACGCTGGAGCAGGCCTACCTCGATCTGGCCGCGTCCGAGACCGAGTTCACCGCCCAGCGCCAGGAGGCACGAGCCCCGCGACGGCGGCCGAGGGCCGTGGACGGGCCTCGCGGTCACCGGGGCGTGGGCGGCGGCGGCCCTGTTGGCGGGGGCGTGGCGACGGAGCCGCGAGGACGCCTGATATCGGCCGACAGTGGCCTGACGCCCCGCCAATTGTCAGTGGTCGCGGTTTTACTGGAGCCATGGACATCGCACGGTTCCTCGCCACGATCGACCTGCTGTGCGTCCGGGACTTCCCCGCGGCGCACGGCAGGACGGACGTCGGCACGGGCGGACCCGGCTATCTCATAGCCGAGTTGCAGACCAGCGACGACTTCTGGGAGGACGACGGCACGCGGCGCGAGGAGACGGGCACCCAGTACGAATACGACCGGGACGGCCTCACCGAGCGGCTGACCGCCCGCTGGGGACCACCGCACCGCGTCAGCCTGGCGAGCGTCCTCGACCGCACCCTGGGTGAGGAGGACATACCCGAGCCGTGGGCCGCGCTCAGCGGACATGTACCGGACCTGCACCTGTGGCGGCCGGCGGGGACGGAACGCTGGCTGGCCCTCGGCGTCTCCCAGTGGGACAAGGAGCTTTCGTTCCAACTCCTCGCCGTCGTCACGGAGGTGGACCCGCCGTGACGCCGTGACGACGGCGAGGGCGTGACCGGTCAGCTCCGCGCCGCCTCCCGCAGCCGGGCGAACTCGTCCGCCATGGTCGCCGCCGTCCAGTGGGCGTTGAGCCCGCTCGGATTGGGCAGCACCCACACGCGCGTGTCCCCGATCGTCCGCTCCTGCGGGCCGATCCGGGCCTTGCGGTCGCCGAACGCGGCCCGGTACGCGGTGACGCCCACGACCGCCAGCCGACGCGGCCGCAACCGCACCACCTTCGCGGCCAGCAGCCGGCCTCCCTCGCGGTACTCCTCGGCGCTCAGCTCGTCGGCCCGCGCGGTCGCCCGCGCCACGACGTTCGTGATGCCGAGCCCGTACGACGGCAGCTCGCCCTGCTCCTCCGGCCGCAGCAGCCGCGGCGTGAACCCGGACAGGTGCAGCACCGGCCAGAAGCGGTTGCCGGGACGGGCGAAGTGGTGGCCCGTCGCCGCGGTCATCAGCCCGGGATTGATCCCGCAGAACAGCACGTCGAGGCCGTCCGCGACCACATCCGGTACGAGGCGGTCGCGGGCGGCCTCCAGTTCCGCCTGGGTGAAGCGGGTCAGAGGATCGCTCCGGGCGTGTAGCCCGCGGCCTGCGGACGCTGCTTCACGATCTCCTCGACACGGCTCACGACGGTGCTCACCTGGGCGGCCGCCGCGCCCGTGAAGGACAGCTTGTCCGCCATCAGCGCGTCGAGCTGCGCGCGGTCGAGCGGGATGCGCTCGTCCGCGGCGAGCTTGTCGAGGAGTTCGTTGCGCTCGGCGCCCTGCTCACGCATCGCCAGCGCCGAAGCCACCGCGTTCTCCTTGATGGCCTCGTGCGCGACCTCCCGGCCGACCCCGGCGCGCACGGCGCCCATCAGCACCTTGGTGGTGGCGAGGAACGGCAGGTAGCGGTCCAGTTCACGCGCGACGACCGCCGGGAACGCGCCGAACTCGTCCAGCACCGTCAGGAACGTCTCCAGCAGGCCGTCCAGCGCGAAGAACGCGTCCGGCAGCGCGACCCGGCGCACCACCGAGCAGGACACGTCGCCCTCGTTCCACTGGTCGCCCGCCAGCTCGCCGGTCATCGACGCGTAGCCGCGCAGGATCACCATCAGGCCGTTGACGCGCTCGCAGGAGCGGGTGTTCATCTTGTGCGGCATCGCGGACGAGCCGACCTGGCCCGGCTTGAAGCCCTCGGTCACCAGCTCGTGCCCGGCCATCAGCCGGATCGTCTTCGCCAGCGACGAAGGCGCGGCCGCCAGCTGCACCAGCGCGGTGACGACCTCGTAGTCCAGCGAGCGCGGGTAGACCTGGCCGACCGAGGTGAAGGCCTGCGAGAAGCCGAGGTGCCCGGCGATCCGGTCCTCCAGCTCGGCGAGCTTCGCCGAGTCGCCGCCGAGCAGGTCCAGCATGTCCTGGGCGGTGCCGACCGGACCCTTGATGCCGCGCAGCGGGTAGCGGCCGAGCAGCTCCTCGACCCGGCCGTACGCGACGAGGAGCTCGTCGGCGGCCGTCGCGAAGCGCTTGCCGAGGGTGGTGGCCTGGGCGGCCACGTTGTGCGAGCGGCCGGCCATGACCAGCTCGCCGTACTCGCCCGCCAGCTTGCCCAGCCGGGCCAGGACGGCCACCGTGCGGTCGCGCACCAGCTCCAGCGAGAGCCGGATCTGGAGCTGCTCCACGTTCTCCGTGAGGTCGCGGGACGTCATGCCCTTGTGGACGTGCTCGTGCCCGGCGAGGTCGTTGAACTCCTCGATCCGGGCCTTCACGTCGTGCCGCGTGACCTTCTCACGCTCGGCGACGGAGGCCAGGTCGACGGTGTCGAGCACGCGCTCGTAGTCGGCGATCGCCTCGTCCGGCACCTCGATCCCGAGGTCCTTCTGCGCCCGCAGCACGGCGAGCCAGAGCTGACGCTCCAGCTTCACCTTCTGCTCGGGCGACCAGAGCGTGGCGAGCTCGGCGGAGGCGTAGCGTCCGGCGAGGACGTTCGGGATGCGGGGCTTGGCGGGCGCTGAAGTCACGTGGACGAATTGTACTGGCGATTCATGCAGGCCAGCGCCACAGGGGTGTTCGTCGGAAGCTACGAGAGCGCGTCGGCGAGCTCGGCGAGCACGTCCGCGTGACAGGGTTCCGGCGCGCACCAGCAGGCCAGTGCCCTGCCGTGCAGTTCCACCACGCGGTCCAGCAGCTCGGGGCGTTCCAGCAGATAGGCCCGGTACATCGCCATCACCTCGGCGCGTGATCCGTCCCGCTTCTTCGTGGCGGTGTCGTACGCGAACGGATTGCACAGCGGGTGCCGGGGCAGGTTCCAGCCGCCCAGCGTCCAGCGGCGGCCGACGTAGACGACGTCCTCGGGGGCGTCCTCCAGCCGTGGGCCGAGGTCGTGGATACGGCCCCTGAGGTTGATCACCCGGGTGCTCATGGGGCCTACGCCACCGGGTTCTCGTACGGCAGCAGCTCGGGGCGCTTCGCCGGGAGGCCGTCGCCGGAGGAGCGGCCCGTCAGACGGCGGCCTATCCACGGCAGCAGGTACTGCCGGGTGAAGCGCACGTCCGCCACCCGTCGGTCCATCCATCCCGGAGGGGCGGTGGCCGGTATCGGGGTCCGCCACTCGGCGTCCTCGGGTTCGTGGCCCAGTTGCTGCCACACCGCCTCCGCGACCCGGCGGTGACCCTCGGCCGTGAGGTGCAGCCGGTCCACGTCCCACAGCCGCGGATCGCCGAGCGAGGGCGCCCCGTACAGGTCGACGACGACCGCGCCGTGCCGCGCGGCGAGCTCGTCGACGCAGTCGAACAGTTCTTCCATGCGCGGACGGAACCGCGCCAGGACCGGACCCTCCCGGCCGGGGCTGCGCATCAGCACGAGCTGCTTGCACGCCGGGGCGAGCTGTTCGACGGCCTCGGTCAGCAGGCCCCGGACCCGGCCCATGTCGCACTTGGGGCGCAGGGTGTCGTTGAGGCCGCCGACCAGGGTGATGACATCGGCTCCCATCGCGGCGGCGACGGGCACCTGCTCGTCCACGATCTGGCCGATGAGCTTGCCGCGCACCGCGAGGTTGGCGTACCGGAATCCGGGCGTCCGGGCGGCCATCCGGGCCGCGAGGAGGTCGGCCCAGCCTCGGTACGAGCCGTCGGACAGCCGGTCCGACATGCCCTCGGTGAAGGAGTCGCCGACCGCGACCAGGCTGCTGTACATGGGTGTGGGATTCGTCTGCATGGCGTCAGAGATGGTATCCCGCACCCATACCCGCCGGTCGGTCGGCCTCTCCTCGGACGCCGGCTGCGTCCCTCCGTAGCCTCTCCGCGGGCGTCGGCACCCCCGCGCGGGCCCCTCCACCGGCGTCGGCTCAGGTCCGTTGTCCGAACAGCTCCCGCAGCACGTCCTCCATGGTCACCAGGCCTGCCAGCCGGCCGTCGGCGCCGATCACGGCCGCCAGATGCGTACGGCTGCCGCGCATCGCGGTGAGGACGTCGTCCAGCGGTGTGTTCTCCCGCACACGCGCGATGGGCCGGATGTCCCGCAGCTGGAACGGCATGTCCCGCGGCGAGGTGTCCAGGGCGTCCTTCACATGCAGGTAGCCGGCGATCCGGCGGCCCTCGTCGACGACGGGGAAACGGGAGAACCCCGACTCGGCCGCCAGCCCCTCCAGCTCCTCCGGGGTGACGCCCACGCGCGCGTAGACGACACCCTCCAGCGGCAGGACGACGTCGCGTACGGGCCGACGGCCCAGCTCGAGGGCGTCGTTCAGGCGCTCCCGCGCGCGGTCGTCGATGAGGCCCGCCGCACCGGCGTCCTTGACGATCTGGGCGAGTTCGGCATCCGAGAACGACGCCCCCACCTCGTCCTTGGTCTCGATCCGCATCAGCTTCAGCAGAGCGTTCGCGAAGGCGTTGATCGCGAAGATCACCGGGCGCAGCGCCCGGGACAGCGTGACCAGCGGAGGGCCGAGCAGCAGGGCGCTGCGCACCGGCTCCGCCAGCGCGATGTTCTTGGGCACCATCTCGCCCAGCAGCATGTGCAGGTACGTCGCCAGGGTCAGGGCGATCACGAAGGACACGGCGTGTCCCGCGCCCATCGGCACGCCGAGCGCGTGGAACAGCGGCTCCAGCAGATGCGCGATCGCGGGCTCGGCGACCACACCGAGCACCAGGGTGCACAGGGTGATGCCGAGCTGTGCGGCCGCCATCAGCGCGGACACGTGCTCCAGGCCCCACAGCACGCTCTTGGCCCGCCGGTCGCCCTGCTCGGCGTACGGCTCGATCTGGCTGCGGCGCACGGAGATCAGCGCGAACTCGGCTCCCACGAAAAAGGCGTTGACGACAAGAGTCGCGAAACCGATCAGCAACTGCAGCACGGTCATCGGTCCGCCTCCTTGTCGTCGTCGTCCTGGTCGTCCTTGTCGTCCTTCGAGTCCTTCCCGTCGTTGTCGGCGTCGCGCGGCGCGTGCAGCAGCACGCGCGCGGCCCGCCGTCCGGACGCGTCCACCACGTCCAGGCGCCAGCCGGCCACCTCGACGCCGTCACCCACCTCAGGTATGCGGCCGAGTTCCGCGGCGACGAGACCGGCCAGCGTCTCGTACGGCCCCTCGGGCGCCCGCAGGCCCACCCGCGCGAGCTGGTCCGTGCGGGCGGCGCCGTCCGCCGAATAGACGGCACGGCCGTCTGCGTCGGTGCCGGCCGGGGCCAGGTCGGGGGTCTCGTGCGGATCGTGTTCGTCGCGGACCTCCCCGACGACCTCCTCGACGATGTCCTCCAGGGTCACCACACCCGCCGTGCCGCCGTACTCGTCGATCACGACGGCCATGGTGCGCTTGCCGCCCAGCCGGTCCAGGAGCCGGTCGACGGTCAGCGACTCAGGTACGAGCAGCGGTTCGCGCATGATCTCGGAGACGGGCACCCGGGACCGGCGCTCCGACGGCACGGACAGCGCGTCCTTGATGTGCGCGATGCCGACCACCGCGTCCAGGCTGGTCCGGTACACCGGGAACCGGGACAGGCCGGTCGCCCGGGTGGCGTTCGCGATGTCCTCGCAGGTCGCCTGGACGTTGAGGGCGATGACCTGGACGCGGGGCGTCATCACGTTCTCCGCGGTCAGGTCGGCGAGGTTCAGGGTGCGCACGAACAGCTCGGCGGTGTCCGCCTCCAGGGCGCCCTGCCGGGCGGAGTGCCGGGCGAGGGCCGCGAGCTCCTGGGGGCCGCGCGCGGAGGCCAGCTCCTCGGCGGGCTCGATGCCGAAACGGCGCACGATGCGGTTCGCCGTGTTGTTCAGGTGGGTGATGAAGGGCCGGAAGGCGGCACTGAACCAGCGCTGCGCGTTGCCCACGGTTCTGGCGACGGCCAGCGGGGAGGAGATCGCCCAGTTCTTGGGGACCAGCTCGCCGACGACCATCAGGACCACCGTGGACATGGCCGTGCCCAGGATCAGCGCGACCGAGCTCGCGGCCGAGGCCGAGACGCCGAGGGACTTCAGCGGGCCCGCGAGCAGTTTGGCGACCGACGGCTCGGCGAGCATGCCGACCACCAGGTTGGTGACCGTGATGCCGAGCTGCGCCCCGGAGAGCTGGAAGGTCAAGTTCCGCACGGCCTTCAGGGCCCCCGCCGCGCCGCGTTCGCCGCGTTCCACGGCCCGCTCCAGCTCGCCGCGCTCGACCGTGGTGAGCGAGAACTCGGCGGCGACGAAGGCACCACAGGCGACGGCGAGCAGGATCGCCAGCAGCAGGAGGAGCACTTCGGTCATCGGGTCACCTCCGTCCCATGATCCGGCAGGGCAGGGAGGATCGCGCGATGTCGCGTACTGGGAGGCTCGCCCATGGGCGGACGCTCACACCTTTCGTCGAGGTCGTCGTCGAGGTCGTCGGACAACCGGTTCACCGGAGAACCGGGAGGGTCCCCCAATAGTAAAGGATGGGCAAAGGAACCTCTGTGGCCGGGGAGGCGTTCAGTCGGTGAGTGGCTTCACCCAGCGCCGCCACTGTTCCTGGGGCGTGTACCCCGCCGCTCGCCAGGCATGGTGCGCGGTCTCGTTCCGGGCCAGCACCATCGCGTCGGCTCGGCGGCCGCCGAGCCGCACGAACCGCTCGTCGGCCGCGGCCAGCAGCGCCGAGCCGATGCCCTGCCGCCGTCGCCGCGGATCCACCGCGAGCCGGTACAGATGGCAGCGCCAGCCGTCGAAGCCCGCGATCACCGTGCCGACCAGCTCGCCGTCCCGCTCGGCGAGGATCAGCGCCTCGGGGTCGCGGGCCACCAGCCGTTCCACGCCGTCCCGGTCGTCGCTGATGCTCGTGCCCTCGGCGGCCGTCGTCCAGAAGGCCAACACGGCGTCGATGTCGTCGGGGGCGGCGGCCCGTATCCGCAGGTCGGTCATGCGCTGATCGCATCACGGAGGACGGCCCGGGGCGCGGAAATTTCAGCATCCGGACAGCCAGGCCGTCCGGCAAACCGGCGCCCTGCGAGCCCGCGCCAGTCCGGACCCGCGCCAGTCCGGACCAGCGCCAGTCCGGACCAGCGCCTCCCGGACCCGGCCCCTCCGAACCGGGCCCGCCGTCCCCGACCGCTCCGCGCGATCCCGACCGCTTCCGACCTCTGCCACCGACCCCGCCGTCCCGGCCGTCGCCGACCGACCCGTCCCGAACGCACCGCATCGATCGTCCGTACGCGTCACTCGTGCGCGATGGCCGCCAGCACGTTCATGCGCGAAGCGCGCAGCGCCGGAAGCAGTGCCGCCACCACGCCGACCACCGCCGAGCCGATCATGACCGCGACGATGGTGCCCCACGGGATCGTGAGCACCTTCATGCCCTGCAACGCCAGCACCTGCTGGGTGCACACGCCCCACACCAGCCCGAGCGCGAGTCCCAGCACCGCGCCGAACACCGCGATCACCACCGACTCCAGCCGGATCATCCGGCGCAGCTGCCGCCGGGCCAGGCCGATGGCGCGCAGCAGTCCGATCTCGCGGGTGCGCTCCACCACCGACAGGGCGAGGGTGTTGACCACGCCGAGCACCGCGATGACGATCGCGAGCCCGAGCAGCGCGTAGACGAGGTAGAGCAGCACGGCGATCTGGTCGTGGACCAGCTTCTTGTAGTCGGCCTGGTCGCGGACCTGCACCTGCGGATACGGGTCGAGCGCCGCCTCCAGCACGGGACGCAGCCGGTCGGCATCGGTGCCGGACGCCGCGTTCACGTACAGCGAGGAGTCCTGGCCGCCGGGGACGTACTTCTCGACCGTGCCGATGCCGAGGAACAGGCCGCCCTGCGTGCCGAACCCGCCGGACGAACCCTGGTCGGTGAGGGCGGCGACCTTCAGCTCGGTCGTACGGTCGCCCGGGAACTCGACCGGGAGCACGCTGCCGACCCGTACGCCGTGGTCCTTGGCGAAGTCCGCGTCCATGCCGACGCTGCCGTCCGCGAGCGCGGCCGCCGAGTCGCCCTCGGCGTACGTCACATGGGCGACGTCGTCCACCCGGGCGTCGTAGCCCGCCGCGGTCGTCTCGACCCGCTTGCCGTCCGGCAGCCGTACCGCGAGCGGCGCGAACCGCTGCCGTACGACGAGCCCGACGCCCTCGGTGCCCCGGACCTTGTCCGTGACCTCCTGGGAGAACGGCACGAAGTTGCTGTTCTGGATCACGAAGTCGGCGCCCAGCGTCTTGTCGATCTGCTGGTCGAAGGAGCTGGACATGGAGGCACTGGCCACCGACATCCCGCCGACCAGCGCGAGACCCACCATCAGCGCGGACGCCGTGGCACCCGTACGGCGGGGATTGCGCAGCGCGTTGCGCTGGCTCATCCGGCCGATGGACCCGAACAACGCGGGGAAGGCCGCGCCGAGCACCCGGATCACCGGACGCACCAGCAGGGGGCCCGCGATCACGGTCGCGACGAGGGTGAGTACGACGCCGAGGCCCAGCAGGGAGGCCGCCGAGGCCGTCTTGCCGGCCGTCGCGCAGCCCACCAGCGCGGCCACGCCGGCCGCTCCGACGAGCGAGCCCACCACCGCACGCACCTTCAGCGGCCGGCCCACCCCGGAGATGTCGGCGTCCGCGAGGGCCGCCATCGGCGACACCCGCGCCGCGCGCCGGGCGGGGAGATAGGCGGCCACGAAGGTGACGCCGACGCCGACGACGTACGCCGCCACCGGGGTGGCCCAGCCGACCACCATCTCCGTCGTCTTCAGGTTCATGCCGAACGCGCTCATGAGCTTGATCAGTCCGGCCGCGAGCCCGATCCCGGCCGCCAGACCCAGCGTCGAGCCGACCAGGCCGAGCAGCACCGCCTCCGTCAGCACGGACCGCCGCACCTGCCGCCGGTCGGCGCCGAGCGCGCGCAGCAGGCCCAGCTCGCGGGTGCGCTGGGCGATCAGCATCGAGAAGGTGTTGACGATCAGGAAGACCCCGACCAGCACGGCGATCCCGGCGAAGCCGAGCATGACGTACTTGATGACGTCCAGGAATCCGCCGAGGGCGGCGGCGGCCGACTTGGCCTGCTCGTCGGCGGTGCGCACCTCGTAGGCGCCGGTGCCGACCGCGGAACCGATCCGGCGCTTGAGTTCGGCGTCGCTCACGCCCGGCGCCGCGTCCACCGAGATGCCCGTCGCGCGGTCCGCGGAGCCCAGCAGCTGGTCGGCGGCGGTCTCCGGGTCGAGGAAGACCAGGGCCGCGCCCGGGTTGGTGGTGGTGAAGGTGGCGATGCCGACGATCTCGACCTTGAAGCTGCCGGGCTGCGCCATCACGGTCAGCGTGTCGCCGATCTTCACGTGCTTCTTGTCGGCGGTGTCCGCGTCGAGGAGGGCCTCGGACGCGCCGTGCGGGGCGTGGCCCGAGGTGAGCTTCACCGGGCTGCGGTCGGTGAGGTACCAGTCGCTCGCGATGGTGGGGGCGCCGGTGGTCGGTCCCACCGACTTGTTCCCGCTGTCGACGACCGTGATGTTCTCGACGCCCACGTCCGAGTGGGCCGACGCGACGCCGTCGACCCCGGCCACCCGCTCCGCCAGCGACGCGGGCAGCGTCTGGACCGCGCCGGTCGGCACGGCCGACTTGAGGTCCTGCTTCGGCTCGATCGTCACGTCGGCGGAGGTGGACGCGAACAGCCGGTCGAACGTGCGGGTGACCGTGTCGGAGAAGATCAGGCTGCCCGCGACGAACGCGACGGACAGCACGATCGCCAGCGCGGACAGCAGCAGCCGCCCCTTGTGCGCGAGGAAGCTCCTCAGTGTCGCCTTGAGCACCGGGTCAGTTCTCCTTGCCGGGGTTCTGGGGGACCGCTCCGGTGAACAGGCGCATGCGTTCGAGCACGGCCTCCGCCGACGGCCGCTCCATCTCGTCCACGATCCGGCCGTCCGCGAGGAACAGCACCAGGTCGGAGTGGGCGGCGGCACCGGGATCGTGGGTGACCATGACGACCGTCTGGCCGAGGTTGTCGACGGCCTCGCGCAGGAAGCCGAGCACCTCGAGACCCGCGCGGGAGTCGAGGTTGCCGGTCGGCTCGTCGGCGAAGATCAGTTCGGGGCGGGAGGCCAGCGCCCGGGCACAGGCGACGCGCTGCTGCTGGCCGCCGGAGAGCTGGGACGGCCGGTGCCCGAGCCGGTCGCGCAGGCCGAGGGTGTCGATGACCTGGTCCAGCCACTTCTGGTCGGGCTTCTGCCCCGCGATGTCCATGGGCAGGGTGATGTTCTCGGCCGCGCTCAGGGTCGGGATGAGGTTGAACGACTGGAACATGAAGCCGATCCGGTCCCGGCGCAACCGGGTCAGCTCGCGGTCCTTCAACCCCGTGATCTCGGTGTCGCCGAGCCACACCTGTCCGGCCGAGACGGTGTCGAGCCCGGCCAGGCAGTGCATCATCGTGGACTTCCCCGAGCCCGACGGCCCCATGACCGCGGTGAAACGGCCGCGCGCGATGTCGACGTCGACCGAGTCCAGGGCGAGCACCGCCGTCTCGCCCGAGCCGTATGCCTTGGTCAGACCGCGGGCGCGGGCCGCGATCCCGTCGGCCGATGCCCGGCCGGGGGCGTGCTCCGCAGCAGGTGTGGACAAGGCTGCCTCCTCGCTCACATGGACGTAACGACTCCTCGTCCCGGCCGAGACTAGTGTGACCGGCCGCACACCCGGTATCCCCCCTGGGGTCGAGGCCTTCTCCGCCCCAGGTCGGGCCCCCGATACCGGTGTAAGGGGCAAGCTCCACCCGGTGGATGACACGGAGACGTTTCCGCGGGGGCCTCTTGCCGGTGCTAGCGTTCCGGCGCTAGCGTCGAGGTATGGCGAAGACCCAGCTGAACGTACGCGTCGACGAGGGCACCGCCCGCGCGGCCCGCGAACGCGCCCTGGCCCGTGGCATGAGCGTCAACCGCTACATCGAGGAACTCGTCCGACAGGACGCCGGGGAGGCGGGCCACACCTTCGTGGAGGCCGCCGCCGACTTCATGAAGCAGTACGAGGCCGTTTTCGCCGAGGAGTTCGGCACGGACGGCGAGAAGCCGCGCGAAGGCCGCGGCTGATCCGTTGAACAACGTGCGGATCGACCTGGCCTGGCTCCTCATGCTCGCCGAACAGAAGACACCGGGCGATCCCCAGGTCACCGACTGGGGAGCCCTCGTCGCCGCCGTCGCCCGCCACCAGGCCGACATATTCGACGTCCCGGTGTACGACACCCCGCACGCGCGGGGCGCGGCGCTGCTCCAAGTCCTCATCCACGTCCCGGCGTTGGAACGCTCCAACGCGCTGTTCGCCTCCGCGGTCGCCTACGGCTACCTCGTCGCCAGCGGCCTCAAGGTCGCCACGTCGCCCGAGCAGGTCCGCGACCTGGCCCGGCTGGTGAAGAGCGGCGAGGCCTCGGTCGACGACATCGCGCGCGAACTGCGGCAATGGAGCCTATGAGGCGCCCGGTTCGCCGAGTGTCGCGGGGCGCCACGCGGTGCCCAGCACGCAGGACGAGGTGGGCAGCCGGGGCCCCTTCTCCGGGATCGACAGGCGCCGGTAGGGGCCGAGTTCGAATCCAGCGGTACGCACCGCGGCGACCGGGTCCCGGGACAGGTGGCAGCCGCCGTTCAGGTGCGGCCACACGGTGCGGTCCAGCGCCTGCTGGGTGACGGCCATCGCCCGGCCTCCGGCCCGGCCGTGCTCGAAGAACCGCAGCTGCCCGCCGGGCCGCAGCACCCGCCGTGCCTCGACGAGGGCGCGCGACACCTCGCGCACGCTGCACAGCACCAGGCAGAGCACGACCGCGTCGAACGCCTCGCTCTTGACGGGGAGTGCCTCCGCCGCACCCGGGACGACGTCCACGGGGACCTCGCAGCGCAGCGCCGACTCCACCGCCGCCTGCCGCAGCAGACGCTCGGGCTCGATCGCGACGACCTCGGCGACCGTACGCGGATAGCGGGCGAAGTTCAGGCCGTTGCCGGCGCCGATCTCGATCACCCGCCCCGACAGTCCGGCGAGCAGCCGGTCGCGTACGGTGCCCATGCCGAACCTGGTCTCGGCGACGACGCTCAACCGGGCGTAGCGGCGGGCGAACAGCGGATGGTGGACGGCATCCCGAGCCACCTTGTCGGAGCGGACGACGGACCGTGCGGGCATGGCGACCTCCCGGACCGGACGGGACCTTACGGTGAGTGTCCCCCGTGAGGCCCCGCCGCACCCGCGCCCGGGGGCGCCCGCCCGTCCGGCCGCGCCGGTCTGCCCTCGAACGGCCTACCTCACGTGTCCCGTACCTGCGAACCCGGTCCCAGCAGCCGGTCCCCGGCGCCGGGTCCAGGAGCGAACCCGGAACCGGATCAGGGCCGAAGGCCGAAACCCACGCCCTCCGCTACGAAGCTCCCGCACCGCGTCCGCTACGAAGCCTCCCGGACCGCGTCCGCCAAGGAGCCGTCGAGCCGTCGTCCCGCGCCCCGCCCCCTACGGAGCCTCCCGCACCCCGAACTCCGTCGCGTCCCACGTCCCGTCCAGCCTCGGTGCCAGCCAACCCGGCGCGGCGGAGCGGAAGTCGGTGGGCGCGAGCGTGCCGGCGCCGGCGGGGAGCGCCCCGAGCAGGGGAGCTCCGGCCACGACCGGCAGATCCGCCACGTTGCACCGCGAGGCGAGGTCGGGCGAGTCCGGCCAGCTGCCGATCACCACACCCAGCAACTCGATCCCCCGGGAACGCAGTTCACATGCCGTCAGCTCGGTGGTGTTGAGCGTGCCCAGGCCCGCCGAGGCCACCACCAGCACCGGCGCCCGCAGCAGGCGGGCCGCGTCGGCCAACGTCCCGCCGTCCGGGTCGAACCGCACGAGCAGCCCGCCCGCGCCCTCGACCAGCACCAGGTCGTGTTCCGTGGCCAGCTTCTGCGCCGCGTCGGCCACGTCGTGCGGACGCACCGGCGCCCGCCCGGCCCGCCGTGCCGCCGTGCCCGGCGCCAACGGTTCGGGATACCGGGCGAGTTCGGTCGCCGTCACCGCACCGGCCAGCCGCGCCACCTCGTCGGCGTCGCCCGGCTCGTCCGGCCGTACCCCCGTCTGCGCGGCCTTCAGCACGGCCACCGAGCGGCCGGCCGCGACCGCGGCGGCGGCGACCGCCGCGGTCGTCACGGTCTTGCCGACCTCCGTGCCCGTGCCCGTGATCACCAGTACCGGCATGTCATCCCTCCCGTGCCGCGGCGCACACCGCGCGTGCGATCCGTGCGACGTCCGCGTCGTCCGTGACGTACGGCGGCATCGTGTACACCAGGTCGCGGAAGGGCCGCAGCCACACGCCCTCGCGCACCGCGGCCCGGGTGGCCGCCGCCATGTCCACCGCGTGGTCGAGCTGGACGACCCCGATGGCACCCAGGACCCGGACCTCCTTCACCCCCGGCAGCGCGGAGGCCGGCTCCAGTCCCTCCCGCAGTCCCGTCTCGATCCGCTTGACCTGCGCCCGCCAGTCCTGGCCGAGGAGCAGGTCGATCGAGGCGCAGGCCACGGCCGCCGCCAGCGGGTTGCCCATGAACGTGGGGCCGTGCGCGAGCACCGGCACCTCGCCGCGGGAGATGCCCTCGGCCACCCGCGAGGTGCACAGCGTCGCCGCCATGGTCAGATAGCCGCCGGTGAGCGCCTTGCCCACGCACATCACGTCCGGGGTCACCGCCGCGTGCTCCGCTGCGAACAGTGCGCCCGTACGGCCGAATCCGGTCGCGATCTCGTCGAACACCAGCAGCACGTCGTGCGCGTCGCAGGCCTCGCGCAGCACCCGCAGATACGCGGGGGAGTGGAAGCGCATCCCGCCGGCGCCCTGTACGACCGGCTCGACGACCACCGCGGCGAGTTCTCCCGCGTACGCCTCGATCGCGGCGCGCAGCTGGTCGGCGTACGACTCGTCGTACCCCGTCGGCGGTGGGTCCGCGAACACCTGGCGTGGCAGCACCCCGGTCCACAGCTCGTGCATCCCGCCGTCGGGGTCGCACACGGACATCGGCTGCCAGGTGTCGCCGTGGTAGCCGCCGCGCCAGGTCAGCAGCCGGTGTTTCTCGGGGCGGCCCAGCGAACGCCAGTACTGGAGGCACATCTTGACCGCGACCTCGACCGACACCGAACCGGAGTCGGCGAGGAAGACATGTTCCAGACCGGCCGGGGTGATGTCGACGAGGAGCTTCGCCAGCCGTACGGCGGGCTCGTGGGTGAGTCCGCCGAACATCACGTGACTCATGCGCGACAGCTGCTCGTGCGCGGCCGCGTTGAGCACCGGGTGGTTGTAGCCGTGGATGGCGGACCACCAGGACGACATGCCGTCGACCAGTTCGCCCGAGCCGTCCGCCAGGGTCAGCCGCACCCCGCTCGCCGACTCCACGACGAGCGGCTCCGTACGGCCCGGCATCGGGCCGTACGGATGCCACACGTGCCGCCGGTCGAGGTCGAGCAGTTCCGGCACGCTCAGGTCAGGCATTGGGCGCGAGATCCGTACCGGTGCCGCGGCGGCGTACCGCGACGAGGTCCGGGCGCGGCTCGTTGACCGGTGCGGGGACGGTGGAACCGAAACCGCCGTCGGCCTGTGCGGAGCCGGCGGAACCGCAACCGCCCTCGCCTTGTCCGGATCCGGCGGACCCGCAGCCGGCCGCGCCCTGTGCCGAGCCGGCGGGACCGCAGACGCCGGCCCCCTCGTGCCCGTGGCAGCCGCCCGCCCGGTGCTCGGGCAGCGTCACCTGGTCGGCGCCCTCCACCTCGAAGCCGGCGTCCGCGATCATGTCCAGGTCGGCCTTGCCCGCCTGGCCCTCGCTGGTGAGGTAGTCCCCGAGGAAGATCGAGTTGGCCAGGTGCAGGGCGAGCGGCTGCATCGAACGCAGATGGACCTCGCGGCCGCCCGCGATGCGCACCTCGACGTCCGGGCAGACGAACCGCACCATCGCCAGGATCCGCAGACAGCGCTGCGGGGTGAGGTTCCACTCCTTGGCCAGCGGTGTGCCCTCGAACGGGATCAGGAAGTTCACCGGAACGGAGTCGGGGTCGAGCTCGCGCAGCGAGAAGACCACGTCGACCAGGTCCTCGTCGCTCTCGCCCATACCGGCGATCAGCCCCGAGCAGGCAGACAGGCCCGCCGCGTGCGCCTTCTGCACGGTGTCGACACGGTCGGCGTACGTGTGCGTGGTCGTGATGTCCGCGTACGTCCCCTCGGACGTGTTGAGGTTGTGGTTGTACGCGTCCGCGCCCGCCGCGCGCAGCCGCTCCGCCTGGCCGTCGGAGAGCAGGCCGAGGCAGGCGCACACCTCGACGCCCTCGTTCTGGTCCTTGATCGCCTTGATGGTGTCGGTGACGCGGTCCACGTCCCGGTCGGTCGGGCCGCGGCCGCTGGCCACCAGACAGACCCGCTTGGCACCCCCGGCCAGACCGGCGGCCGCGGCCTGGGACGCCTCGTCCGGCTTGATCCAGGTGTACTTGAGGATCTCGGCCTTCGAGCCGAGCCGCTGGGAGCAGTAGGAACAGTCCTCGGGGCACAGTCCGGACTTCAAGTTGACGAGGTAGTTGAGCTTCACCCGTCGGCCGAACCACTGCCGGCGCACCTTGCCGGCCGCGGCCACCACATCGAGCAGATCGTCGTCGGCGGTGGCCAGTACGGCGAGTGCTTCCTCGCGGCTCGGCAGCTCGCGCCGCAGCCCCTTGTCCACCAGCGTGTTCAGCAGGTCCATGAGAGCCGATCCTGTCGTAAGGACGTGCTTCGGGCCAAGGAGAGTTCGTACAACAGAGGCACTTCGTGGTGTGTGGATTGCCACATCCTGGCCCGCTGATCATCCCGCTAGTGTCTGTCCACTGCCTACAAAATCCCCGGAGGACCCATGGCGTTCGGCTGGATCGACGAGCAGGCGGAACTCCGCCGTCGCGCCGGGCTCGTACGGACCCTGCGCCCGCGCCCCGCCGACGCGCCCCTCCTCGACCTCGCGAGCAACGACTACCTGGGCCTGGCCCACCATCCCGAGGTCGCCGAGGGCGCCGCGCGGGCGGCCCGGACCTGGGGCGGCGGCGCCACCGGGTCCCGGCTCGTCACCGGCACCACCGAACTGCACACCGAGCTCGAACGGGAACTCGCCGCGTTCTGCGGCTTCGAGGCCGCGCTCGTCTTCTCCTCCGGCTACGCGGCCAACCTCGCGGCGGTCACCGCGCTGGCCCCGCACGGCTCGCTGATCGTCTCCGACGCGGGCAACCACGCCTCGCTGATCGACGGCTGCCGACTGGCCCGCGGCACCGCGCAGGTCGTCGCGCACGCCGAACCGGACGCCGTCCGCAAGGCGCTCCAGTCGCACGACGGGCCCGCCGTCGCCGTCTCCGACACGGTCTTCTCGGTCGACGGCGACGCCGCCCCGCTGGCCGCGCTCGCCCTGGCCTGCCGTGAGCACGGCGCCGGGCTGGTCGTCGACGACGCGCACGGGCTCGGTGTGCTGGGCGACGGCGGCCGCGGAGCGCCGTACGCGGTGGGACTCGCGGGCGCGGACGACGTCGTCGTGACGGTCACCCTGTCCAAGTCGCTGGGCAGCCAGGGCGGAGCGGTGCTCGGGCCCGCCCGGGTGATCGACCATCTGGTCAACACGGCCCGGACGTTCATCTTCGACACGGGCCTCGCCCCCGCGGCGGCCGGCGCCGCCCTGTCGGCCCTGCGGCTGCTGCGTCGCGAGCCGGAGCGGGCGGCCCGCGCCCGCGCGGTGGCCGGCGACCTGCACGCCCGCCTGACCGCCATGGGCCTGGAGGCGGTGCGTCCGGACGCCGCGGTCGTCTCCGTACGGGCTCCGTCCCCGGAAGCGGCCCTGCGCTGGGCGGCCGACTGCCGGACGGCGGGTGTCGTGGTCGGGTGCTTCCGGCCGCCGTCCGTGCCCGACGGGATCTCACGGCTGAGGCTGACCGCCCGCGCGGACCTCACCGAGGACCGGATCGCCCGCGCGGTACGGGTGATCGGCGAGACACGACCATGAGTCGGCGTGACAGGGCCGTGTGTCGCACGATTCGTCATCTATCGGCTGAATCGGCTGAATCGACTGATCGACTGAATCGCCTGATCGGCCGATTGGCCTAGTGGCGCATTGACCTTGACCTGTTGCCCGATCGGCGTTACTCGACGCTGAGGTACGCCGTCGGGTGCTGATGGCCTGGCGAGGGAAGCTGATTGGCGCTGATCAGAGTGGATCAGTACAGAGCTGATCAGAATGGATCAGGGTGGGTCGGAACAGATCGGACCGGACGGGACTGGACGGGACCGGACGGGACCGGACCGGAGTCAGTGGAACGTGGCCGTGAATCCCGCCCAGCTCTCGGGGGAGAAGAGCAGCGCGGGTCCGGCCGGATCCTTGGAGTCGCGCACGGCGAGCAGCCCGGCCCACGGCCCTGAGGCCGGCCGGGCCGTCTCGACGCAGTTGTTCGCTCCCGTGCTGTAGCTGCTGCGCAGCCATTGCGCGTCGTGCAGATGAGTAGCGGAAGGTACGTTCCGAGGCAGTGCGGTCATGGTGCCTCCTTACGCGCCGTCACCTATCCCGGCGATGAAATCCAACGAGTCCTCGGGCGAAAGGGCGTGGATCTGAAGGGTGTTGAAGGCCTCCGAGTAGGCCTGGAGGTCTTCTTTCCGTTCGAGGTAGAGGCTACTCGTCATGTGGTCGAGAACAACCACATCCAGATCAGAAGTGCTCGGAAATGACAAGATAACGAAAGGTCCGGTGATGCCAATGTGTGCCCCCGCGCGGAACGGCAGCACCTGGAGCCGCACTTGGGGCAGGCGTCCCGCCTCCACCAGTCGCCGCAGCTGCCGCGCCATCACGTCGGGGCCACCGACCTCCCGGCGCAGCACCGCCTCGTCCAGGACCGCGGTCAACTCCAGCGGCGGATCCGCGCGCAGCACGTGCTGCCTGGCCAGCCGCACCTCCACGAGCGCGTCGAGCCGTTCCTCCTCCAGCCCCTCCACGGCCGCCCGGGTCACCGCGTGGGCGTACTCGGGCGTCTGCAACAGCCCCGGGACCACCGACGTCTCCAGCGTGCGCATCGCGCTCGCCTGTGACTCCAGACTGATGAAATCCCGGTAGGTGGGCGGCAGCACGCCACGGTACGCGTGCCACCAGTGGTCCCGGCTGCCGTCGTGGGAACCCGCCAGTACCAGCAGCAACTCCCGATGTTCGGCCTCGGCGACACCGTAGGCGTCCAGGAGTAACCGCACATCGGCCGGTTTCACCCCGCTGGCGCCGGTCTCGATCCGGCTCACCTTCGACTGGTGCCAGCCCACCAGCCGGGCCGCCTCACCACTGGTGAGCCCCGTGCGGGCGCGCAGCGCGCGCAGTTCGGCGCCCAGTTTCCGACGGCGCACCGCGGGACCGTACTGCATGGGAAACTCCTTACGCCTTCCGGGCCGCCCAAATACGGTCTGCCGTCGCAGAGTTCACCGCTTCGAGCGACAGATATATGCATATCTTGGTGGATCGCCACCGTGACCGGCTCGCTAATGGCAGTCTGACGGAGAAGCACCAGTCCGGGACCGTACTCGAATCCGCTCCTTGTCGGACTGCGGTCCCGCGGGAAAGGGACGACGTCGCCATGGCAGACCATCTGGAAGCATCCATCACTCTGCCGAGCGATCCCGGCTCGGTCTCCACCGCCCGCACCTTCGTGGCGAGCGTGCTCGGGGAGTGGGGCCTGCCGGCGGACGTGGAAATGGCCGACACCGTCCGACTGATCGTCTCCGAACTCGCCACCAACGCCGTTCAGCACACTTTCGGGCAGTCGCCCACCTTCACGGTGGACCTCGCCCTCGACCGCGACGAGCGGTTGCGCATCGGCGTCACCGACAGCCACCCGCGCTTCCCCAAACGACTCCCGGCCGCCGTCCAGCAGGACAACGGCCGGGGCATGGTGATCATCCGCTGGCTCACCGCGGAGTGCGGCGGCAGGCTGCGCGTCCGCCCCACCCGTGAAGGGGGCAAGACGGTCTTCATCGAGCTCCCGTGGACCGTGCCGGCCGAGCCGGTGCCGGCCGTGGCGCAGCAGGAGCCTTGAGGCCCCAGCCGCGCCCCCGGGAGAGACCCGGTGCGGTGGCGGCGCGTCAGGACGCCGCCACCGCACCGGGTGGATCAGCTGACCCTGCCGTACCAGACGCTCTTGGTCCAGATCTTCTGCAACCGCACCACATCCCCCGTCTTCGGGGCGTGCCAGAGCTTTCCCTTCCCGGCGTAGATGCCGACGTGGTACACGCTGGAGCCGGAGTGGAAGAACACGAGGTCCCCGGCCTTGCGGTTCTTGGCCGAGACGTGGTGGGTCTTGTTGTACTGCTGGGCCGCCGTACGCGGCAGCTTCTTGCCCGCCTTCTTGAACGAGTAGAGCGTGAGCCCGGAGCAGTCGAACCTACGCGGTCCGATGGCCCCGTACTTGTACGGGGCGCCCTTCTTCGATGCCGCGATCTGCAGAGCCTTCGTCGCGGGTGTGGCCGCCGCCGCCTCGGAGGCGAAGCCCGGAGCCACGATCGAGCCGCCCACGGCGGCGATGGTGAGCGCCGAGGCCGTACCGGCCCGGGCCATCAGCGACGGGACACGATTGAGCGCAGTCATGCGCAACCCTTCGTCAGCCGCCTGTGAAGGATGACCTGTCGGATTCGGGCTGGCGAAGTTGCCCGGCCGCGTTGCCGCGGCTTCACCCCAAGGGCTGCTCGGTCCGGTCATGGCTTGACCGTGCCGGCGAACCCGTCGTGCTCGGGTCCTCCATTCCTGCCGATGCACTCCTGTCGACCGGTCATCCGGGTGGCGGCAGGACTCGGCGTCCGCCCGGACCGCCCCGCCGCTGTGGCGGGGGCTTGTCGTCAGACAGGGATCTTCACTCACAGGTGTCCGAAAATCCCAACGGAACCGGGGATTTGTGTTGTTACTCACCACTCACCCGTTCGGGTGGACACCCTTCTGTTCGATCCGCCGTCCAGGGGATCGACGAGCCCCGGACCAGCGGCGGAGCATCTCATCACGCCCTGGAGCTACGCGCGTTGCGCAACCGCGAAGGCCCCGAAAAAGGACGTAAGGATACGCCGACAGGGGGTACACCATTTGGTTCGTTTGAACCCCGTCGCGGACGCCCCGCGCACGAGGCGGAATGACCGGACCGACGGTGAATGCGTCAACTGTCGGAGGGCGACGGCACCGTGACGCGCGCCGTGCGCCGCTCCCCGTCCAGGACGCGCAGCGCCCGCGCGAGCGTGGGCGCGTGCAGCTCGGCCTCGCCCCGCTGATGCATCAGGGCCAACGCATCACGCAGCGCAGTCGCCTTCGCCACCAGCGCCTGGGCGGCGCGCAGTCCGCGATACGTGTCCCCGTGGTGTGCCGGGTTGATGCGGCCGAGCAGATCGACCACCTCCAGATAACGGTCGATCAACTCGCCCTCGGCCCGGGTCAGGGCCGGAAGCGGCGGCAGTTCCGGTGGCAGCATCCGTGGCTCACCTCCCGCCGGGCGTGGTCCGTGCGACGCCACGGCCGTCGACGATGCGGTCCACCAAGCCGTACTCCAGCGCGTCGGGCGCGTCCAGGACCCGGTCCCGCTCGATATCTTGCGCCACCTGCCGAGGACCGCGCCCCGTGTGCCGTGCGAGCAGTTCCTCCAGCACGACCCTGGTGCGCGCCAGCTCCGTCGCCTGGACGTCGAGGTCGCTCACCTGCCCCCCGGCCGGCTCGGGCAGCCCCGGCTGGCGGAGCACCACGCGCGCGCCCGACAGCGCGTACCGCCGGCCCGGCGTGCCCGCCGCCAGCAGGACCGCGGCGGACGATCCGGCCTGGCCCATGCAGAACGTCTCCACGTCACAGCTGACGTGGCGCATCGTGTCGTAGATCGCGGTCATCGCGCTGAACGAGCCGCCGGGGGAGTTGATGTACAGCGAGATCGCCCGGTCCGGCTCCTGGTGCTCGAAGTGCATGAACTGCGCGATCACGTCGTTGGCCGAGGTGTCGTCGATCGGCGTGCCGAGCAGGACGATCCGTCCCTCCAGCAGCTTCGCGTAGGGATCCAGCGTCCGGTTCCCGAAGCTCGTGCGTTCGGTGAACTCGGGCAGGACGTGGCGGGCCGACGGTCGGGTCATGGAGGACCCCCTCCTCGCGACGGATTCGTCTCTGTAAAAAATGTACAGGACGTACGTGACGTTATGATGGGGGTATGGCCTACGAGATTCCGGTGACGCAAGCCAGGGCTGAACTCGCCGACCTGATCAACCGGGTGGTGTACGGCGGTGAGCGCGTCGTCGTGACCCGCCACGGCAAGCCCCTTGTCGCCCTCGTCTCGGCCGCCGACCTGGAACGACTCGACGAGCTCGACCCGCCCGAGGAGGAGCAGGCGATCAGCTCGGTATCCGCGGTCCGCGAGGGCGCGTCAGCTCCCCGTGAACGTCAGCGCTTCGGGATCGCCGCGGAGCACGGGGGGACCGGGCCCTCCTGACGGGCCGGCGGACGGCCGGTCGGACGGCGGGGACGAGATCCCGCTCCGCGACGGACTCGCCGCTCTTCGCGCGGTCCTGAGCGCGCGCCGACGAGCACCGCGGCCAGAGCCGGCGTCACCCACCAGGTCCGTGCCAGGGCGTGCCCCGCCGCCGAGGCGCCCTCGAAGCAGACACCCGAGCGCGACGGCGTCGCACCCGCACCCGGCGGCGGCCGCCGGCCGAGTGCCGACCGGCTCGGGCGGCAGTCGCGGCGCCGAGGCGGCACCGGAGTACGGGTCCCGAGCAGCATGAGCACAGGCGCCGCGATGCCGACACAGGCGGTGCCGACGAAGTCGGCGAGCCCCGCGACAGCCGGCGCCGCCAGGCCCCCCCGCGAACGACCCGCGCGGCGCGGCCCGGAGCGCTGGCGCACTGCCCCTGGTGCCGGGCGGGGACGGGTACGACGTCCACCGTCCTCGGCTGGGCGCCGTCGGCGGACGCCCGCCGGGCCACCGCCTGCTGGAGCAGCTGGGCGGCCGACGGACTCGCCGTCGACGGCCCGGGCAGTTCGGGGGCCGTCGACGGTGACCATGACCGCGCCGTAGCCCGACCGGCCCGCCACGGCCCGCCACGCGCGGCCTCGTCGGCGTAGCGGTGGATCTCGAACGCGCCGTCCCGCTCGCTCAGGCGCCGCTCGCCCCCGCCGGCGCGGCGGCCGGGCCGGCCACGCCGAGCGGCAGGCCGTGGGGCAGGCCCTGGGGCAGGCCCTGGGACGCGGTGCGTCGTCCGGATCGAAATTCTGATCACAGCTCGGTTAACTTGCTCGAAACTCACTCCAACTAGCCTGCCGATCCACGCCACCAGGGAGTTTCCCCCAGGGGCAGCGGCAGCCGGGCCCCGCACGGTCCGGGCGAGGACTGTGAGGTGGGACGTGCAACTGACCCCGCACGAGCAAGAGAGGCTGCTGATCCATGTGGCGGCCGACGTCGCCGAGAAGCGCCGGGCCCGCGGCCTCAGGCTGAACCACCCCGAGGCCGTCGCCCTCATCACCTCGCACCTCCTCGAAGGCGCGCGTGACGGCCGTACCGTCGCGGAACTCATGTCCTCCGGACGCAAGCTGCTCACCCGCGACGACGTCATGGAGGGCATCCCCGAGATGATCCACGACGTCCAGGTCGAGGCGACCTTCCCGGACGGCACCAAGCTCGTCACCGTCCACGACCCGATCGTCTGACGGCGGAGGCCGCCATGATTCCCGGAGAGATCCTCTTCACGGACGACCCGATCGTCTACAACGAGGGCCGCGAGGTCACCCGGCTGACCGTCCTCAACGCCGCGGACCGGCCCGTCCAGGTCGGCTCCCACTACCACTTCGCCGAGGCCAATCCCGGACTGGACTTCGATCGTGGTGCCGCGCGCGGCAAACGGCTGAACGTCGCCGCCGGCACCGCCGTGCGCTTCGAGCCCGGGATCCCCGTCGACGTGGAACTCGTACCGCTCGCCGGCGCCCGTGTCGTGCCCGGTCTGCGCGGGGAGACCGGAGGTGCCCTCGATGCCTGAGATCTCACGCGCCGCGTACGCCGACCTGTTCGGCCCGACGACGGGTGACCGCATCCGGCTCGCCGACACCGACTTGCTGATCGAGATCGAGGAGGACCGCTCCGGCGGCCCCGGACTGGCCGGCGACGAGGCCGTGTTCGGCGGTGGCAAGGTCATCCGTGAATCCATGGGCCAGGCACGCGCCACCCGCGCGGACGGCACGCCGGACACCGTCGTCACGGGTGCGGTGATCGTCGACCACTGGGGGATCGTCAAGGCCGACGTCGGCATCCGGGACGGGCGGATCACCGGCGTCGGCAAGGCGGGCAACCCGGACACCATGGACGGCGTGCACCCGGATCTCGTCATCGGTCCGGAGACCGAGGTGATCGCGGGCAACGGACGGATCCTCACCGCGGGCGCCGTCGACGCGCACGTCCACTTCATCTGTCCGCAGATCGCCGACGAGGCGCTGTCCGCGGGCATCACCACACTGGTCGGCGGCGGCACCGGGCCGGCCGAGGGCTCCAAGGCGACCACCGTGACGCCCGGACCCTGGCACCTGGCCCGGATGCTGGAGGCGATGGAGCAGTACCCGCTCAACATCGGCTTCCTCGGCAAGGGCAACACCGTCTCGCACGAGGCGATGCTGTCCCAGATCCGCGGCGGGGCGCTGGGGCTGAAGCTGCACGAGGACTGGGGCTCCACCCCGGCCGTCATCGACGCCTCGCTGACCGTCGCCGAACGCACCGGCATCCAGGTCGCGATCCACACGGACACCCTGAACGAGGCGGGTTTCGTGGGCGACACGCTCGCCGCGATCGCCGGGCGCGGGATCCACGCGTACCACACCGAGGGCGCGGGGGGCGGGCACGCGCCGGACATCATGACCGTGGTGTCCGAGCCGCACGTGCTGCCGAGCTCGACGAACCCGACCCGGCCGTTCACCGTCAACACCGCCGAGGAACACCTCGACATGCTGATGGTGTGCCACCACCTCAACCCGGCGGTGCCGGAGGACCTGGCGTTCGCCGAGTCCCGGATCCGGCCGTCGACCATCGGCGCGGAGGACATCCTCCACGACCTCGGCGCGATCTCGATCATCTCCTCCGACTCCCAGGCCATGGGCCGCGTCGGCGAGGTCGTGCTGCGGACCTGGCAGACGGCCCATGTCATGAAGCGACGGCGGGGCGCGCTCCCCGGGGACGGGCGGGCGGACAACCGCCGGGTACGTCGCTATGTCGCCAAATACACGATCAACCCGGCGCTCGCCCAGGGACTCGCCCACGAGATCGGTTCCGTGGAGAGCGGCAAACTCGCCGACCTGGTGCTGTGGGAACCGGCGTTTTTCGGCGTCAAGCCGCACCTCGTCATCAAGGGCGGCCAGATCGCGTACGCGCAGATGGGCGACGCGAATGCCTCGATCCCGACCCCGCAGCCGATCCTGCCGCGCCCCATGTACGGGGCGATCGGGCGGGCGCCCGCGGCCAACTCGGTCAACTTCGTGGCACCGCTCGCCGTCGAGGACGGGCTGCCGGAACGGCTCCAGTTGGGGAAGCGGTTCGTGGCGATCGAGTCCACGCGGGCGGTGACCAAGGCGGACATGCGTGAGAACGACGCGCGGCCGCGGGTCCGGGTCGATCCCGACAGCTTCGCCGTGTACATCGACGGGGAACTGGTCGAGGCGACACCGGCCGCCGAACTGCCCATGGCTCAAAGGTACTTCCTCTTCTGATGTCCACAGGAGCACTGCTGGTCCTGGCCGACGGCCGCTTCCCCGCCGGAGGGCACGCGCACTCCGGCGGGGCCGAGGCGGCCGTCAGGGCCGGGCGGATCACGGGAGCGGCGAGTCTGGAGGACTTCGCCCGGGGGAGGCTGCACACCGCCGGACTGGTGGCGGCGGGCCTGGCCGCCGCGGCCGCGCTCGGAGTGGATCCGGTCGAGCTGGACGCGGCGGCGGACGCCCGCACGCCGTCCCCCGCGCTGCGGGTCGCGGCGCGCAAGCTGGGCCGGCAGCTGATGCGGGCCGCCCGTTCGGCCTGGCCGTCCGCCGAACTCGACGCCCTGGCGCGGGAGTTCCCCAAGGGGGCGCACCAGCCGGTGGTGCTGGGACTCGTGGCGCGGGCGGCCGGGCTCGCGGCCGTCGACGCCGCGTACTGCGCGGCGTACGAGAGTGTCGGCGGGCCGGCCACAGCGACGGTACGGCTGCTGAGTCTCGACCCGTTCGACGCCACCGCGGTGCTGGCCCGGCTGGCGCCGGAGCTGGACCGGGTGGCCGACCGGGCCGTCGAGGCGGCCCGGCGGGTGCTCGACGACGGGGTCGAGGCATTGCCCGCGGCTTCGGCGCCGCTGCTGGAGATCAGCGCCGAGGCGCACGCCGCCTGGCCGGTCCGGCTGTTCGCGTCGTAGGAAGAACCCCGCGCAGGCGCCGTAGGAAAAGGTATTCCGGAACGAGGATCAGGAGGGCACCCATGCATCTCGACCACTCCCATGGCGGCCCGTCCGCCGTCAGCGCCGACGCGCGTCGGCCGGACGGCCGCCGCCGGGCCCTGCGGATCGGTCTCGGCGGGCCGGTCGGGTCCGGCAAGACCGCCACCGTCGCGGCACTGTGCCGTGTCCTGCGCGAGGAACTGTCCCTCGCGGTCGTCACCAATGACATCTACACCCGCGAGGACGCCGAGTTCCTGCTGCGTGAGGCCGTGCTGCCGCCCGAGCGGATCACCGCAGTGGAGACGGGGGCGTGTCCGCACACGGCGATCCGGGACGACATCTCCGCGAACCTGGAAGCGGTGGAGGATCTGGAGGACGAGGTGGGGCCGCTGGACCTGATCCTGGTCGAGTCCGGCGGGGACAACCTCACCGCCACCTTCTCCCGGGGGCTCGTCGACGCCCAGATCTTCGTGATCGACGTCGCCGGCGGGGACGACATCCCGCGCAAGGGCGGTCCGGGCGTGACCACCGCCGACCTGCTGGTCGTCAACAAGACCGACCTCGCGCCGTACGTGGGCTCCGACCTCGCGCGGATGGCCGCCGACGCCAAGGCGCAGCGAGCCGAACTGCCCGTCGTCTTCCAGTCGTTGCGCGGCGAGGACGGGGTGCGGGACGTCGCAGGCTGGGTGCGGGAGCAGCTCACCGCGTGGACGGCGTGACCGGGAGCGGGGTCCGGGCCACCGCCAGGATCGTCGCGCGCGACGACGGCCGCGGCGGCACCTCCCTGCCCGTGCTGGACAGCGACGGACCCCTCGCACTGCGGCGGACCCGGGGGAGCGGCGGCGAGGCGCGCGTCATGCTCGTCGGCGCGATGAGCGGGCCGCTGGGCGGCGACCGGTTCGCCGTGCACGCCGAGGTGGAGAGCGGGGCCCGGCTGCGCGTCGGGTCGGCCGCCGCCACCATCGCGCTGCCGGGGCAGGCCAAGGGCCACGCCCGGTACGACGTACGGCTCGACGTGGCCGACGGCGGCGAACTCCACTGGCTGCCCGAGCAGTTGATCTCGGCGGCCGGCAGTGAGCTGTATGTGACCACCCGGGTCGCTCTGGCCGGTTCCGCTCGGCTCGTGCTGCGCGAGGAGCAGGTGCTCGGACGGGTCGGTGAGGAACCCGGGAGGCTCACCAGCCGTCTTGCCGTGCGGGTCGACGGGCGGACCCTGCTCGACCAGGAACTCGCCTGCGGGCCGGGCGCGCCGGGCGGCTGGGACGGTCCCGCCGTGCTGGCCGGACATCGAGCCGTGGGCCAACTCGTCGTCGTGCGCCCTGATTTCGCGACCGAACCGGTGGCGGCCCGGATGCTGGGCGAAGGGGCGGCCGTCGTCCCGCTCGCCGGGCCGGGCGCGTTGGTGACCGCGGTCGCCGCGGACGCGCTGCGGCTGCGCCGGATACTGGACGAGGCACTCGCGACCTTTGGCTGATACCGGTCAGCGGGACACACTTCTCCGGTTATCGGATTGGCAAAGAAGGTCAACAAACCCTGTTCTCCGGGTCCTCATAGCGGCAAGGATCCCTTTACCTTTCGACACCAGGTACGGGGAGGGGCCCACTTGAGGGACAACAGACCGAGGAAGCGGACAGCCGCGCTCGGATCGGCCGGAGCGCTCGTCGCCGCGACCCTGATAGCCGGCGCCTTCGCGGCGCCCACGGCGAGCGCGGAGAACCGCCACCCGCAGGACCGTGAGGCGCGCGGCGCCGCGATCGCCGCGGCCAGGGCCGCGAAGGCGGGCATCGACTGGCAGGACTGTCCTGCGGACTGGGGCCTGGAGAAGCCGATCCAGTGCGGCTACGTGACGGTTCCGCTCAACTACGCCAAGCCCGACGGCAAGAAGATCAAGCTCGCCGTCGACCGCATCGGCAACACCGGGACGAAGAAGGAGCGTCAGGGCGCGCTCATCTACAACCCGGGCGGACCCGGCGGCTCGGGACTCCGGTTCCCGCGCCGCGTCACCACCAAGAGCGCCCTGTGGCTCAACACGGCCAAGGCGTACGACTTCGTGGGCTTCGACCCGCGTGGCGTCGGCCACTCCGCGCCCATCTCCTGCATCGACCCGCAGGAGTTCGTCAAGGCGCCCAAGGCTGACCCGGTGCCCGACACCGCGGCGGACAAGACCGCCCAGCGCAAGCTCGCCGCCGAGTACGCGGACGGCTGCCACGAGCGCAGCGGCGCGATGCTGCCGTACATGACCACGCCGAACACCGCCCGCGACCTGGACGTCATCCGGGCCGCGCTCGGCGAGAAGAAGCTCAACTACCTGGGCGTCTCCTACGGCACCTACCTCGGCGCCGTCTACGGCACGCTGTTCCCGGGCCACATCCGACGCATGATCGTCGACAGCGTCGTCAACCCGGCCCGCGAGAACATCTGGTACCAGGCCAACCTGGAGCAGGACATCGCCTTCGAGGGCCGCTGGAAGGACTGGGAGGACTGGGTCGCCGCCAACGACACCACCTTCCACCTCGGCACCACCCGCGCGGCGGTCCAGGCGAAGTGGCTGGCCGTGCGCGCCGCCGCGAAGAAGAACCCCCTCGGCGGGGTCGTGGGCCCGGCCGAGCTGATCTCCTTCTTCCAGAGCGCCCCGTACTACGACTCCTCGTGGGTGCCGGTCGCCACCGTGTTCAGCCAGTACGTCGCCGGTGACACCCAGGCGCTCGTCGACGCCGCCGCCCCCGACCTGTCCGACACCGCGGGCAACATCGCCTCGGAGAACGGCAACGCCGTCTACACGGCCGTCGAGTGCGCCGACGCCCAGTGGCCCACCAGCTGGAAGAAGTGGGACCGCGACAACACGCGGCTGCACAAGGACTACCCGTTCATGACGTGGGCCAACGCGTGGATGAACCTGCCTTGTGCCACCTGGCCCGCCAAGCAGCAGACCCCGGTGAACGTGAAGACCGGCAAGGGTCTGCCGCCGGTGCTGATCGTGCAGTCCCAGCGTGACGCGGCCACGCCGTACGTGGGCGCAGTCGAACTGCACAAGCGGTTCAAGGGCTCCCGTCTGATCACCGAGAAGGCCGCCGGCTCGCACGGTGTGACCGGCCTGGTCAACCCCTGCATCAACAGCAGGGTCGACACCTACCTGCTCACCGGCAAGGTGGACACCGCGGACGTGACCTGCGCGCCGCACGCCACACCGAAGCCGTAGGCGAGGGTCGTACGACGGTGAGGGGCGACGGGGAACACACCCGCCGCCCCTCGCTCACGTGCGCGCCGCCAGCCAGGCGTCCTCCGCCGCGTAGTCGAACAACTCGGGGTAATGCTCCGCGAGTCCGGTGAACGCCTCCCGCCAGTTCCGCCCGGCCAGCCGTCGTTCCAGCCACTCCACGGTCTCCGGCAGACTCTCCCCGTACGTCACCGCCGGCCGGTAGTCCAGCTCCCGCCGGGCGGCCGTCATGTCGCACACCACCGGCAGCGCCGCCGACCACGGTGTCCTGCCCACCGACGGGGACGGCGCGGGCCCGTCCACCTGGACCGTCTCCGTCTCCACCCCCATCACGGCGTCGATCGCCGCACCGATCCCGGCGACCGTCGGCGGCTCGGGATCACAGGCGTTGAGCACCCGGGACCCCGGCCGCGCCGCCGCCAGCCGCACCAGCTCGGCGATGTTGCGGGCGGCGGCCACATGGAAGAGGCTCTCGCCGCGGAAGGCGAGCACGCGCCGGCGCCGCCCGTCGAGGTTGCGCTTGACGAAGTACAGCTCACGCGGGAGGGGACTGTGCGGCCCGTGGATCGCTCCCGCCCGCAGCAACGTGACCGGCAACCTCTCCCCGGCCGCTAGGAGTTCGGCTTCCAGCGCCGCCTTGCCCGAGGCGTACGTGGCCTCGCCGGGCGGCACGGTCGGCTGGGTCTCCGGGATGGGCACCGGGTAGGCGGGGAAGACGCCCGTCTCGCGCAGGGTGTCGAAGCCGCCGCCGTGACCGTCCTCGTAGACCTCCACACTGGAGATCACCACCGCCGAGCCGACCAGGTCCGCGCGGGAGGTCAACTGGCGGGCGTGCCGGGCCCGGTAGGCGACGACGTCGACCACCAGGTCGCAGCCGTCGCCGAGCACCGCGGCCAGCGCCTCGTCGTCCTCCCGGTCGAGCCGGACCGCATCGACCTCCTCGGGCCACGTGTCGTCGCGGCCGCCCCCGCGCGAGGCGGCCGTCACCGCCCAGCCGTCCCGGACCAGGGCGTCCACCGTCGGACGCCCGATCTGTCCCGTCGCTCCGATCACCACAGCTCGTCTCATGGGGCGACGGTAGGGCTCGCGGCGCCCGCCGTTCCAGGAGATCGGCTCACGGCAGAGGGCTCGCGGCGCCCGCCGTTCCAGGAGATCGGCTCCCAGCGGACGCCCCGCGGACCGGCTCAGCTCAGCGGCATCCGCCGGAACCTGCGCTCCCGTTCGGCCAGTTCGGCCTTGGCCACGGCCGCGTACTTGTCGACGTACTCCTGTTCGGACAGCGACAGGATCGCGTACATGAGCTCGTCGGTGACCGCGCGCAGGACGGCCTTCTCGTTCTCCATGCCTGCATAGCGCGAGAAGTCGAGGGGCTCGCCGAAGCGGATCGCCACCGGGCGGATACGTGGCACGACCCGGCCCGGCGGTTGCGCCTCGAAGGTGCCGATCATCGCGCAGGGGATGATCGGCACCCCGGCCCTGAGGGCCATCACCGCCACGCCGACCTTGCCCTTGTAGAGCCGCCCGTCGTGCGAGCGGGTGCCCTCCGGATAGATACCCAGCAGCTCGCCCTTGCGCAGCACACCGAGCCCCTCGCGGATCGCGGCCTGCCCCGCGTCCTTGCCGGACCGGTCGACCGGGATCTGTCCCGCGCTGCGGAAGAACGCCGCGATCAACCGGCCCTTGACGCCCGGCCCGGTGAAGTACTCGGCCTTCGCGAGGAAGGTGATGCGCCGCTTGATGATCGCGGGCATCAGGAAGTGGTCCGCGAACGAGAGATGGTTGCCCGCGACGATGGCGGCGCCCGACGCCGGTACGTGCTCCAGTCCCTCGATCCGGGGTCGGAAGAGCACTCTCAGCAGCGGTCCCAGCACCACGTACTTGAGCAGGTAGTAGAACAAGGGAGCGCTCCTCCATCCGGCGGTTCGCAACGACCGCCGCGTTCCAGCAGGTCAACCGGGACGTCGTGGGGTGCAGTGTAGGTGCAGGCGCCGTCGCGGGGAACCGTTCGCGGCCCGGTCGGTGCGGCCTGCTGACGGTCCGTCACCGAGGCACCCCGGCCTCCGGGTCACAATCGCACGACGACCAGCGCGGTGTCGTCGGTCGCGCCCCCGGGCGGCAGCAGCTCCAGCAGGACGGCGTCCGCCAGGCGCTCCGGGGCCTGGGCGCGGTGGCGGCACATGGACTCCGCCAGTCGGGCCAGGCCGATGTCTATGTCCTCGCGGCGGCGCTCGACCAGACCGTCGGTGTACAGGGCCAGCGTGGCGCCCTCGGTGTACGTGGTGCCGGCCTGCGGCCGGGCGAGGGGCTGTGGAGCGGCGTCGAGCGGCGGGTCGGTCGCCCGGTCCAGGAACTCCACCCGGCCGTCCGCGTGCACCAGGACGGGCGGGGGATGCCCGGCGCTGCTGTAGGTGATCGTGCGGTGCTCGAAGTCGATGAACGTCGTGACCGCCGTGGCCGACTCGGCGCCGTCGACGACATGGGCGTAGCGGCCCAGGACGTTCAGCGCCTGGGCGGGGCCCTCCGCGACCCGGGAGGCCGCGCTGAGCGCGCTGCGCAGCTGGCCCATGACCCCGGCGGCCGCCAGCCCGTGGCCCACGACGTCCCCGACCGAGACACCGATGCGGTTGCCGCCCACCAGGTCGACCAGGTCGTACCAGTCGCCGCACACGTTCAGCGCGCCGACCGCGGGCCGGTAGCGCACGGCGGCCCGGTGGTCGCCGACCTGTCCGCGGGCCGGCAGCATCGCCTCCTGGAGCGCGAGCGCCACCTCGCGCTCACGCGCGTGGGCCCGGCGCAGCCGCTCGTTGAGGTCCTGGAGTTCACGGGCCCGCGTGTACAGCTCGGCCTCCAGCACCCGGGTCCGGGTGCCGTCGGGGCCGCCGCGGGCCCGGATCAGTTCGGTGACCTCCTCGACGCGGTGCACCAGCAGCACGACCTTCCCGTCCGCGTCGAACACCGGCGCGTTGACCGGGCTCCAGTAGCGCTCCCGCCACTGCCCGGGCCGGTCGGGGTCGGCCACGTCGTAGCGTTGCAGGGCCATGGCGTCCCGCTCGCCCGTGGCGAGCACCCGGCAGAGCGAGGCCCCCAGATTGCGCACGCCCGTCGCGGCGGGGTCGTTCGGGTTGTCGGGGAAGACCTCGAAGACGTGCCGGCCGATGACCTGGTCGCGGCTGCGCCCGGCCACCCGCAGGAACTCCTCGTTGGCGTCCGCGTACACCAGGTCGGGCGTCAGCAGCGCGACCATGCCGGGCAGGGACTGGAACACGCTCGCGTACTCGATCGCCGTGTCGTTCATGGCGTACGACCCATCTGACGGTATGTGCGCCAGTTTCGCACGAGGTGGGACGCGTGGGACGCCGTTCGCCGAACAGATGGTCACATCGGAGGTACAGTCAGCGACTGCTCGGCCCAGATGATCTTCCCGTCCGGGACGAAGCGCGTTCCCCACCGCTGGGCGACCTGGGAGACCAGCATCAGCCCGCGCCCGCCCTCGTCCGTGGTGCGGGGATGGCGCAGATGCGGCGCCGTGGCACCGCCGTCGAAGACCTCGCAGACCAGGGCTCGTTCCCGGATCAGTCGCAGCCGGATCGGGCCGGTCGCGTACCGGATGGCGTTGGTGACCAGTTCGCTGACGACGAGTTCCGTGGTGAACGTCAGGGCGTCGAGCCCCCACCGCGACAGCTGACGGTTCACCGCCCGGCGGGCGTCGCAGACCACCGCCGGGTCGGCGGGCAGCTCCCAGTCCGCGACCTGATCGGCGTCCAGCCGCCGGGTGCGGGCCATGAGCAGGGCGACGTCGTCGCGCGGGCGGGTCGGGGCGAGCACCTCCACCACGGTCCGGCAGCACACGTCCAGCGAGTCCGTCGGCCGCTCCAGGGCCGCACGCAGCCGTTCGTGCACAGCGTCGACGTCCCACTCCGGCTCACGGCCGGCCAGCAGCCCGTCGGTGTGCAGCGCGAGCGTGCTGCCCTCGGCCAGCGACAGCTCGACCGACTCGAACGGCGGACCGCCCACGCCCAGCGGCGGCCCCTGGGGAAGGTCCACGAACGTGACGGTCCCGTCCGGCTGGATCACGGCGGGCGCGGGCTGGCCCGCGCCCGCCATCACACACCGCCCGTCGACCGGGTCGTAGACGACGTACAGACAGCCGGAGCCCAGGGTCCGGCTCCGGCAATCCTCGTCGCCCTCCTCGGGGCACTCCTCGCGGTCCGTCAGCGCGGCCAGGTCGTCCAGGTGCGCGAGCACCTCCTCGGGCGGCAGATCCAGCGCGGCCAGGGTCCGTACGGCGGTCCGCAGCCGGCCCATGGCCGCGGCGGCGTGGATCCCGTGCCCGGGCACCTCGCCCACCACGAGGGCCACGCGCGCGCCGGACAGCGTGATGAGGTCGTACCAGTCCCCGCCGAGCCCCGTCAGCTCGTCGGCGGGCCGGTAGCAGGCGGCCGCGTCCACCGCGTCCTGCTCGGGCAGCCGGTGCGGCAGCAGGTCGCGCTGGAGGACCAGCGCCGCCCCGCGTTCGCGGGTGTAGCGGCGGGCGTTGTCGACGCACACGGCCGCCCGCGAGACGATGTCCTCGGCCAGCACCAGGTCGTCCTGGTCGAACGGCTCCTGGAGGTGGCGCCGGAAGAACGTGGTGACGCCCAGGGTGACGCCCCGCGCGCGCAGCGGCACGATCAGCACGCTGTGCGGCCCCGGCTCCAGGAAGGCGGCGTCCGGGCCGCCCGGTGGGTCCGCCGCCCACTGCCCGGCCGGCGGGTCGCCGCGCTCCTCGCGCCACGACGTGCCCGTGGACAGACAGCGCACCTGCGGCGAGCCGGGCGCGTAGGAGGCGGTCCGGCCGACGCCGACGACGGGCCCGGACGCGTCGAGCACCGACTGCCGGGCGGCCCGGCGCAGCTGGAGCGGATCCACGTCGTCCAGCGGACCGGGGGCGAGCTCGGCGCCCCGCAGCACCGGCTCCAGCAGGTCCACGGTGACGTGGTCGGCGAACCCCGGCACCACCACGTCGGCCAGCTCCTGCGCGGTGCGCATGATGTCCAGGCTGCGGCCGATGCGTTCGCCGGCCCGGTCGAGCAGCGCCAGGCGCCGGCGCGCGCGGTGCCGCTCGGTGATGTCCACGACCGTGTAGTACACGCCCACCGGATGGCCGTGCTCGTCGTCGAGCCTGGTGAACGACAGCATGTGCGCGGTCTCCCGGTGCGGCGAGGACCGCACGTGGCCCACGTGCTCGTAGCCGGTCACCGTCTCGCCGGTCGCCAGCACGTGCCGCATCCGGGCCTCGACGGGCCCGGCGTCCAGGCCCGGCTGGACGTCCGCCATCTTGAGCCCCAGCCGCTGCTGCGGCGACCCGCCGCCGAAACGCGCCAGAGCCTCGTTCGACCAGACGAAGCGCAGGTCCCGGTCCACGATCGCGATGCCGATCGGCGACCGCTCGACCAGCTGTTCCAGCGTGGCGCGGTTCATGTCCCAGCCGGGGGACCCGGAGAGGTCCGACAGCAGCACCAGCAGCCGGTCCGGGCCCAAGCTCTCCCCGACCGGGGTGATCCGGGCCATGACCCGCACCGGCCGCCCGTCCCGGCGCCGGGCCGTCAGCAGTCCTGCCCAGCCGCCGCCCAGGGACCGCTCGACCAGCTCCGGCACCCGCACCGCGTCCCGAGGGGCCAGCAGGTCCGCCAGGCACCGGCCCACCGCCTCGGCGGCCGGGTACTCCAGCAGGCGCCGCGCATCGTCGGTCCAGCTCGTCACCACACCGCCCCCGTCGAGCAGCAGGGGTGCGGCGTCGGCGACGTCGAAGCGCCGGCGAGCGACGTCGTGGTCCTCGTATGCGCCCACGGCCGACCTCTCTGTCGTTGGCAGTGGTCCACCACCTCGTGACTCAGTCTTCACCCTTCACCTACCGGGCGGCGCCCGCACCACCGCGGGGGCGGACGGCGCACCGCCCGTCCGGGCCGAAGCGGCCCGGACGGGCGGGAGGGTCGCGCGGCGGACCGGCGTCAGACCGCGCGGGTGAGCACCTTGCCCAGGCTCGCGAGCGCCCCTTCCAGCTCCTCGCCGGTGATGGTCAGCGGTGGCGCCAGCCGGATCGTGGAGCCGTGGGTGTCCTTGACCAGGACGCCCTCGCGCATCAGGCGCTCGCTGATCTCGCGGCCGGTGCCGATGGCGGGGTCCACGTCGACGCCCGCCCACAGCCCGCGGGCACGGAAGCCGACCACACCCCGGCCGACCAGCCCGGTCAGACCGTCCCGCAGGACCGTGCCCAGCTCGGCGGCCCGGCGCTGGAACTCGCCCGACTCCAGCAGCTCGACGACGGCCGTGCCGACCGCCGCGGCGAGCGGGTTGCCGCCGAACGTCGAACCGTGCTCGCCCGGCCGCAGCACGCCCAGCACCTCCCGGCGGCCCACCACCGCCGACACCGGCACGATGCCGCCGCCCAGCGCCTTGCCCAGCAGCAGGACGTCCGGGACGACCCCCTCGTGCTCGACGGCGAGGGTGCGGCCGGTGCGGCCCAGGCCCGACTGGATCTCGTCCGCGACGAACAGACAGTTCCGGCGCCGGGTCAGCGCACTGACCCCGGCCAGATAGCCGTCGTCCGGGACGACCACGCCCGCCTCGCCCTGGATCGGTTCGAGCAGCACGGCGGCCGTCGTCTCGTCGACCGCCGCCTCCAGCGCCGCTAGGTCGTTGTAGGGCACCACCCGGAAGCCGGGGGTGAAGGGGCCGAAGCCGGCCCGGGCGGTCTCGTCCGTGGAGAAGCCGACGACGGTCGTGGTACGGCCGTGGAAGTTGTCCGCCGCGACCACGATCGTGGCCTGGTCGGCGGGTACGCCCTTCACCTCGTACGCCCACTTGCGGGCCACCTTGATGCCGCTCTCGACCGCCTCCGCGCCCGTGTTCATCGGCAGCACCATGTCCAGGCCGGTCAGTGCCGCCAGCCGCTCGGCGAACTCGGCGAGCCGGTCGTTGTGGAAGGCGCGCGAGGTGAGGGTGAGCCGGTCGAGCTGGCGGTGGGCCGCCTCGACCAGCGCCGGATGGCGGTGGCCGAAGTTGAGCGCCGAGTAGCCGGCCAGCATGTCGAGATAGCGGCGGCCCTCGACGTCCTCCACCCAGGTGCCCTCGGCACGGGCCACGACCACGGGCAGCGGGTGGTAGTTGTGCGCGAGGACGGGCTCCTCCGCGCGGATCAGGTCGGCGGAGGTGCGGCTCTCCTGGAGCGTACGGGCGGGTGCGGTCATCAGCGGATCTCCTGGGTGCAGCACTTGATGCCACCGCCGGCCTTGTGGAACTCGGACAGGTCGACGGGGACGGGGACGTAGCCGTGGGCGTCGAGCCGGGCGGCCAGCGTTTCGGCCTGCGGCGCGATGAAGACGTGACGGCCGTCGGACACCGAGTTCAGCCCCCAGGCCAGCGCGTCCTCGCGGGTCGCCAGGACCGCGTCCGGGAACAGCCGCGCGAGCACCTCACGGCTGCCGGGCGAGAACGCCTCCGGGTAGTAGACGATGTTCTCTGCGGTCGCAGAGGTCGCAGAGGTCGCAGAGGTCGCAGAGGTCGCAGAGGTCGCAGAGGTCGCAGAGGTCGCAGAGGTCGCGGCGGCGTCGTCGGAGGAGGTGCCGAGGACGAACAGCGCCGTGTCCAGGTGGTAGAAGTACGGGTCCACCAGCGTCAGGCTGATCACCGGGTGCCCGAAGAACTCCTGCACCTCGCGGTGTGCCTCCCGGGTCGTACGGAATCCGGTGCCGGCCAGCAGGTACCGGCCCGTCCAGACCAGGTCGCCCTCGCCCTCGCAGACGGACTCGGGCCGGTGGACGTCGAATCCCGCCGTCTTGAACCACATGTCGTAGTGGAGGGACTCGGGGCGCCGCTCGGGCGCGTGGAAGAGGGAGCCGAAGACACGGCCGCCGACGACGACCGCCGAGTTCGCGGCGAAGACCATGTCCGGGAGGCCGGCGACCGGCTCCACCGAGTCGACGGTGTGGCCGTGGGCCCGGTAGGCGCTGATCAGCGCCTGCCACTGCTCCTGGGCCAGGTCGACGTCGACACGGGTGTCGGGATGCATCCAGGGATTGATGGCGTACTGCACGGCGAAGTGTCTGGGTTCGCAGACGAGAAAGCGCCGGGAGCGCGGCACACGGCTGTCGGGCACAGAGGGTTTCCTCCGCTTCCTAACGGTGTGGAGTGAGGGTTGACACCAAGGTAGGAAGTGACCGAACCGTACGACAAGCAACGAAACCTGCGTGTTCGCGCAATATCGCTGCGTCTTTCGGCCGGTCAGCGCACATCTGCTGCGTCCGGCCCGGTCTCCGGCGGCGCCGGCTGGTTCGCGCCCGCCTCCGGGCTCTCCGGCAGGAGGTGGGACAGCACCATCACGCTGATCGTCTTCCGGATGAACGGCTCCGTGCGGATCCGCTCCAGGACCTCCTCGAAGTGGTCCACGTCCCTGGCGCGCACGTGCAGCAGCGCGTCCGCGCCACCCGTCACCGTCATCGCCGCCGTGATCTCGGGATGGTTGCGCACGACCTCCGCGAGCCGCCGGGGCGGGGCCGCGCCCTCGCAGTACACCTCGACGTACGCCTCCGTGGCCCAGCCCAGCGCCGACGGTTTCACGGTGGCCGTGAACCCGGTGATCACGCCCGTCTCCCGCAGCCGGTCCACCCGGCGCTTCACCGCCGTCGCGGACAGGCCGACCGCCGCGCCGATCTCGGCGAAACTGGTCCGGGCGTTCGCCATCAGCGCGGTGAGGATCTTCCGGTCGAGCTCGTCGAACGGCGTGGGCCTGCTGTTCATGGCGGCACTGTATCCAGCGCGAACGCGCACGCCGGGCACATGTCCAGACGTACGGATTGCTCCTACACTCCACCTTCATGCTGCGCGCCCTCGCCGTCGACGACGAACGCCCCTCGCTCGAGGAACTCCTCTATCTGCTGAACGCCGACCCCCGGATCGGCAGCGTGGAGGGCGCCGGGGACGCGACCGAGGCGCTGCGCCGCCTCAACCGCGCGCTGGAGTCCGGCCCGCACGGCCCCGAGGCGATCGACGTGGTCTTCCTCGACATCCACATGCCCGGTCTCGACGGGCTCGACCTGGCCCGGCTGCTGACCGGATTCGCCCGGCCCCCGCTGGTCGTGTTCGTCACCGCCCACGAGGACTTCGCCGTCCAGGCCTTCGACCTCAAGGCCGTCGACTACGTGCTCAAACCCGTCCGCAAGGAACGCCTCGGCGAGGCCGTCCGCCGCGCCGCCGAACTGCGCGGCACCGCGGCCCGGATCCTCGTGCGCGAACCCGACCCCGACCACATACCCGTCGAACTCGGCGGCGTCACCCGCTTCGTCGCCGTCGACGACATCACCCATGTCGAGGCCCACGGCGACTACGCCCGGCTGCACACCGCCCGCGGCAGCCACCTCGTGCGCATCCCGCTGTCCACCCTGGAGGAGCGCTGGCGCTCGCGCGGCTTCGTCCGCATCCACCGCCGCCACCTCGTCGCCCTGCGCCACATCGGCGAACTCCGCCTGGACGCCGGTACGGTGAGCGTCCGGGTCGGCGCCGAGGAACTCCAGGTCAGCCGGCGCCACGCCCGTGAACTGCGCGACCTGCTGATGCGCCGGACGACGAGCTAGGAAGGACCGCATGCCCCAGGAACCCGCCGAGCGCCGGGTCGTCGTCACCGGCCCGCCGCGCCGCACCCTCCCCCACGCCCGGCTTCGCTCGCGCGGGCGGTACCCCCATGTCTCCGGCTACTACCGCCCCCGCACCGAGATCGACGAGCAGACCACCCTCGGCCACACCTACGTACGCTCCCTCATGCGCACCCAACTACGCGCCGCCCTCGGCGTGTTCGCGGTCCTCGTGCTGCTCGTCGGCCCACTGCCGCTGCTCTTCGCGGCGATGCCGGACGCCCGCCGCCTCGAATGGGCGGTGCTCGGCTTCTGCCTGTACGCGCCGCTCGTCCTGCTCGCCCGCTGGTACGTACGCCGGGCGGAACGCAACGAGCGGGACTTCGTGCTCCTCGTCGAGGACCGCTGAGCGCCGTGAACTCCAGCTACGCCGTCCCCGCCGTCGCCCTCGTCGTCGTCGCCACCGTCCTCGTCGGCGCCTTCGGCCTGCGGATATCCCGCACCACCTCCGACTTCTACGTCGCCTCCCGCACCGTCGGCCCCCGCCTCAACGCGGCCGCCATCAGCGGCGAGTACCTCTCCGCCGCCTCCTTCCTCGGCATCGCGGGCCTCGTCCTCGTCCAGGGCCCGGACATGCTCTGGTACCCCGTCGGCTACACCGCCGGCTACCTGGTCCTCCTGCTGTTCGTCGCCGCCCCGCTGCGCCGTTCCGGCGCCTACACCCTGCCCGACTTCGCCGAGGCACGGCTCGCCTCCCAGCCGGTGCGGCGGCTCGCGGGCGCCTTCGTCGTCGGTGTCGGCTGGCTGTACCTGCTGCCCCAACTCCAGGGCGCCGGTCTGACGTTGACCGTGCTGACCGGGGCGCCCGGACTGCTCGGCGGGGTCATCGTGGCGGTCGTCGTGGTCGCGACCGTCGCCGCCGGCGGTATGCGCAGCATCACCTTCGTCCAGGCCTTCCAGTACTGGCTGAAGCTCACCGCGCTCCTCGTGCCCGCCCTCTTCCTGGTCCTCGCCTGGCAGGGCGACGGAGCACCCGCGCACGCCTTCGAGGAACCCGCCGCCTTCCGCGCGCAGCGTTCGGTGCGGGTCGACGCCACCCTCGACCTGAAGCTGGACCGACCGCTGACCGTGACCATCACCGGCACGGTCGACGGCCGCCCGCACGACGGCACCCCGCTCACCCTCCCGGCCGGCGTCCACCGCGTCCAGGAGGGCACCCGGCTGACCTTCGCCGCGGGCGCCAGGGTCCCCGCGGCCGACCGCGGCGGCAACGACGGCATGTCGACCTCACTGGACGCGAGCCGCGACGAACGACCGCTCTACGCCACCTACGGACTGATCCTCGCCACCTTCCTCGGCACCATGGGTCTGCCGCACGTCGTCGTCCGCTTCTACACCAGCCCGCACGGCGTCGCCGCCCGCCGCACCACCGTGGCGGTGCTCGCCCTGATCGGCGTCTTCTACCTGCTGCCCCCGGTCTACGGCGCGCTGGGCCGCCTCTACGCCCCCGAACTCACTCTCACCTCGGACGCGGACGCCGCCGTCCTGCTGCTGCCCGGCCGGATGATCGGCGGACTGGGCGGCGACCTGCTCGGCGCGCTGGTCGCCGGGGGAGCCTTCGCCGCGTTCCTGTCCACCGCGTCGGGTCTGACCATGGCCGTGGCGGGCGTCCTCGCCCAGGACGTGCTCCCGGCCCGGGGAGTACGGCACTTCCGGCTCGGTACGGTGCTCGCCATGGCGGTACCCCTCGCGGCGAGCGTCCTGGTCGGCGGCCTGCCCGTGGCCGACGCGGTCGGGCTCGCCTTCGCCGTGTCCGCGTCGTCGTTCTGCCCGCTGCTCGTCCTCGGCATCTGGTGGCGGCGGCTGACCCCGCCCGGCGCGGCGGCCGGGATGCTGGTCGGCGGCGGTTCGGCGTTCGCGGCCGTCGCCGCGACCATGGCGGGCTTCCCGGGCACCGGCGGACTGCACGCCCTGCTCGCCTGGCCCGCCCTGTGGTCCGTACCGCTGGGCTTCCTCACCATGGTGCTGGTGTCGCTCGCGACCCCGGGCCGGGTGCCGGCCGGGACGGCGGCGATCCTGGCGCGGTTCCATCTGCCGGAGGAACTGCGCACGGAGGAACTGCGGGCGGAGGCGAAGGCGTGAGCGGATTCCTGGCAGGCCTGTGCGTGGCCGTCCTGCCCCTGCTGGCGGCGGGCTTCTGGCTCGGGCGGCGCACCGCACGCCCGGAGAGCCAGGGCGGTCTGGGCACCCCCGTCGAGCACGCCACCTTCCAGACCCTGCACACCGCCTCCCTCGCCGCGCCCCCGCTGCGGGAGGGCCTCACCGAGGAGACGGCCCGCCGGTCGGCGCGCACGCTGCGCTCGCTGCTCGGCACGGACGCGCTGTGCCTCACCGACGACCAGGACGTCCTCGTCTGGGACGGGGTCGGCTCCCATCACCGCGCGGAGGTCAGGGAACGGCTCGCCGGCCCGCTGGAGACGGGCCGAGGCGAGGCGTTCCGGCTGGACTGCGACGCGCCCGACTGCCCGGTGCGCTGGGCCGTCGTCGCTCCGCTCACCGTCGACGACCGGGTGCGCGGCGCGCTCGTCGCCTGCGCGCCGCGCGAGTCGGCGGTCCTGGTCCGGGCGGCCGGCGAGGTCGCGCGCTGGGTCTCCGTGCAGCTGGAGCTCGCCGACCTGGACCAGTCCCGGACCCGGCTGATCGAGGCCGAGATCAAGGTCCTGCGCGCGCAGATCTCCCCGCACTTCATCTTCAACTCGCTCGCCGTGATCGCCTCCTTCGTGCGCACCGACCCCGAGCGCGCCCGCGAGCTGCTGCTGGAGTTCGCCGACTTCACCCGCTACTCGTTCCGCAGGCACGGCGACTTCACCACCCTCGCCGACGAACTCCACGCCATCGACCACTACCTGGCGCTGGTCCGGGCCCGCTTCGGCGACCGCCTCTCCGTCACCCTGCAGATAGCCCCCGAGGTGCTGCCGGTCGCGCTGCCCTTCCTCTGCCTCCAGCCCCTCGTCGAGAACGCCGTCAAGCACGGTCTGGAGGGCAAGGCCGACAAGTGCCGCATCCAGATCACCGCACAGGACGCGGGCGCCGAGGCCCTGGTGGTCATCGAGGACGACGGCGCCGGCATGGACCCCGCCCTGCTGCGCCGCATCCTCGCCGGCGAGGTCAGCCCGTCCGGCGGCATCGGGCTGTCGAACGTCGACGACCGGCTCCGGCAGGTGTACGGCGACGACCACGGCCTGGTCATCGAGACCGCCGTCGGGGCCGGTATGAAGATCACCGCCCGGCTGCCGAAATACCAGCCGGGCGTGCACTCGGCGGGGCGGCTCACCGAGGTGTGACCGGTGCGACCGCCCGGCCGCGGACACGGCGGGCGGGACGCCGAGCCGTGTCCCCCGGGGCGTGTTTCGAAAGTCCCGTCCGGCCCGCGACGCCTGGCACGGCCCCCCGCCGTGTCGTCGGGATCGCCCGCGTACGCCCGGTACGCGGACGACCCTCCGCCTCGCGACGCACCGCAGCGGACGCCGCGGGCCCCGCCCTCCGGGCGGACGACGCTACTCCCGAAACACGCCCTGGTGCGGCACTAGGTGCTGCGTGTGACGATCATGCCCAGGGTGATCAGCCCCAGCACGACCCAGCCGAACCACAGCCAGCCGTTGCTGCCGAGTGCCACCGTGTAGGCCGTCACCACGACGAGTCCGCCGATGGTGAGCACCCCCATCGTTCTCGTGGAACCGTCCGTGGAACCGGGCATCGCGACACCCTCCTCAGGACACCCTCCTCAGGGTTCGTCCCCCTCCATGGTGCCCCGGACTGCCGTCGCACGGCGCTATGAAGGAATGGATTTTCGATTTTCACTCCCCGGAGTCGGCCCGGGGGCCGGTCGCACAAGCCCGACGGCCCGGAGCCGCAGCGGCCCGGCGCATGTCCGGCGCACCCGCGGTGCGGGACCCGGTACGCGCTCGCCCGGCGACCCGGAGCGGGCCCGAGCCGCGCGTCCGGGGGCGGGGGAGAGGGCGTACCGGACCCCGCCCAGGGCCGGGCGGGGGAGCCCAGCGGCGACGGATTGCGGACCGGGCGCCGGGCGGGGGTGGCCGCCGGATCCGGGACCCCGGAGCCAGGACCCCGGAGCTGCGGCGCGGGGGCGCCGGCCGAGTGCGGTTGCGAGCCCCGGAGCACCGCTCCGGCGCGGTCGGCCGCGACGACCTCGGAGCCGGGGAATGGTGGTCGGGCGCAAGGGCGCAAGGGCACAGGGGTGATCCGGCGCCGCCCCGGACCCGGGGTGCTCAGTTGCCGCGGGCGTTCAGCGAGGCCAAATAGGCGTTGTACGCCGCGAGTTCCTTGTCCCCGTCGCGGTCCGCGGCCCGGTCCGAGCGCTTGGCCTGCCGTTGCTCGGAGCCGTACCACTGGAACAGCAGCGCGATCAGCACCAGCACCGAGGGGATCTCGCTGAACGCCCAGGCGATCCCGCCCGCCGCGTTCTGGTCGCTGAGCGCGTCGATGCCGAGCGAGGCGGGCGGGTTCTTGAAGCTCTCGACCATCGGCGTCGACGCCATCATCAGCGCGATCCCGAAGAACGCGTGGAAGGGCATGCCCGCGAACAGCTCCAGCATCCGCATCAGATGGCCGGGCCGGTTCGGACCCGGGTCCACGCCGATGATCGGCCAGAAGAACACCACGCCCACCGCGAGGAAGTGCACCATCATCGCCAGGTGCCCGGCCCTGGAGCCCATCAGGAAGTCGAACAGCGGCGAGAAGTACAGCGCGTACAGGCTCGCGATGAACAGCGGGATCGTGAACGCGGGGTGCGTGACGATCCGCATGTACCGGCTGTGCAGCAGCGCCAGCAGCAGCTCACGCGGGCCCGTGCGGCCCCGTCCCGCGACCGGCAGGGCGCGCAGCGCCAGGGTGGCCGGGGCGCCCAGCAGGATCAGGATCGGCGACAGCATGCTGATCACCATGTGCTGCACCATGTGCACGCTGAACATGACCATGCCGTAGTCGTTGAGCGCGGTGCACATCACCGCCATGACCGTCAGCACCCCGGCGACGTACGAGACGGTCCGGCCGACCGGCCACGCGTCACCACGCCGCCGCAGCCGGACGACCCCCCAGCCGTACAGAGCCAGGGCCAGCAGGCAGGCCACGAGGAAGAAGGGGTCCGCGGACCACTGAAGACCTCGTCCCAGCGTGAACGGCGGCAGATCCATCGTCATGCCGTGCCCGCTGTGATCCATCCGCCGGCTCCTGTTTCGTGGGGGTTGCGCGCTGTCTGTCCACAGCTGTCTGTCCGCACCCAGATTAGAACCGCCCCCGGCCGCTGCTGCGACCGGGGGCGGCTGGAGCCCACAGGCGGCGTCCTACAGCACGCACTCCGCCTCGGCGTACCGCTCCTGCGGCACCGTCTTCAGCGTCTCCACCGCCTCCGCCAGCGGCACCGTCACGATGTCGGTGCCGCGCAGCGCGGTCATCCTGCCGAACTCGCCGCGGTGCACGGCCTCCACGGCGTGCCAGCCGAACCGGGTGGCCAGCACCCGGTCGTACGCGGTCGGCGTGCCGCCGCGCTGGACGTGCCCGAGGATGACCGGCCGGGCCTCCTTGCCGAGACGCTCCTCCAGCTCGATGGAGAGCTGGCGGGCGATGCCGGCGAAGCGCTCGTGGCCGTAGATGTCCTTGCCGCCCTCGTCGAAGTCCATGGAGCCGGCCTTCGGCTTGGCGCCCTCCGCGGCCACGACGATCGCGAACCGCTTGCCCGCCTCGAAGCGCTCCCCGACCCGTCGCGCCAACTCCTCGATGTCGAAGGGGCGTTCCGGTACAACGATGGCGTGGGCGCCGGCCGCCATGCCGGAGTGCAGCGCGATCCAGCCGGTGTGGCGGCCCATGACCTCCACGATCAGCACACGCTGGTGGGACTCGGCGGTGGTCTTCAGCCGGTCCAGCGCGTCGGTCGCGACGCCGACGGCCGTGTCGAAGCCGAAGGTGACGTCGGTGACCGCGATGTCGTTGTCGATGGTCTTCGGCACGCCGACGATGGGCAGGCCGTTGTCCGAGAGCAGCCGGGCCGCCTTCAGCGTGCCCTCACCGCCGATCGGGATGATCGCGTCCAGACCGAGTTCCTCGACATGGCCCCTGGCCCGCTCCACGCCGTCCCGCAGATGCTCGGGCCGGACCCGGGAGGAGCCGAGGATGGTGCCGCCGCGGGCCAGGATGCCGCCCACGGCGTCGAGGTCGAGCTTGAGGTAGTCGCACTCCAGGAGGCCCTTCCAGCCGTCCCGGAAGCCGATGACCTCGTCGCCGTGGTCGACGACGGCGCGGTGCACGACGGACCGGATGACGGCGTTCAGGCCGGGGCAGTCGCCGCCGGACGTGAGGACACCAATGCGCATAGCCCGAACAACCTTCTCCACGTGGGCCGGGGACCGGACCACGCTGTCCGGCTCGAACCCCGCCACCCTAGCGTCCGCAGGGGGCGGGGCCGAACCGTGCGTCCGCCTGCTGGACGGGCCCGCTCACCTGTGCGGACAGGCCGTCAGACGGGCCGCTGCGGAGACGCTCACGCGGGCTGCTGCGCGGACGCGATCCGTTCGTTGCGCAGCGCCTCGTACCAGTGGTCGTCGATCGGCGGCAGCGCGTTCACGTCCAGCGCCAGCTTCAGCAGCAGGTCCGCGATCTGCGGGTTGCGGGCGAGCACGGGCCCGTGCATGTACGTGCCGAAGACCGTGTCGTTGTACGCGCCCTCCGTGCCGTCCCCCGTGCCGTTGCCCCGGCCGAGCCGCACCTGGGCGAGCGGGCGGGCGGTGGGGCCGAGCTGGGTGACGCCCTGGTGGTTCTCGAAGCCGGTCAGCGGGGGCAGCCCCAGCCGCGGGTCGATGTCCGCGAGCACGTCGCCGACGCATCGCTCGCCGGTACCGCGCACCGTGGTCACGTCCAGCAGCCCGAGGCCCGGCTCGCGCTGGCCGAGGTCGTTGACGAACTCCTGGCCGAGGATCTGGTAGCCGGCGCACACCGAGAACACGATCGCGCCGTTCTCCACGGCCCGGTACAGCTGACCGTCGCGGCGCAGCCGCTCGGCCGCGAGCCGCTGCGGCCGGTCCTCGCCGCCGCCGATGAGGTAGATGTCACCGGAGGTCGGGATCGGCTGGTCGCTGCGTACGTCCAGCCGGGCCACGTCGAGCCCGCGCTGCCGGGCCCGGCGCTCCACGACGAGGACGTTGCCCTGGTCGCCGTAGGTGCTGAGGAGGTCCGGGTAGATCCAGACGATCCGCAGTTGGTTGTCGCTCATGAGATGACCGTCCTTGGTGGTCAGTTGCCGACGCGGCGGCGCAGGTCCTGGAAGGCGGTGTAGTTCGCGATGACCTCGATCCGGCCCGGCGGGGCCTGCTGTACGGCGTGGTCGAGGCTGTCGCACACCTGGAAGTGCTGGTTCGCGACCTCCAGACGCACCGCGAGGTCCAGCTTGCGGTCGCCGATCACGAAGATCGGGTGGCCGGTCAGCCGCGTGTAGTCGACGTCCCACAGCCAGGAGGTGTCGGTGCCGTCGGCGCCGCGCGCGTTCACGGACAGGATCACCGGGGTCGGCGGCGGGTCGATCAGGGAGAACGTCTCGAGCCAGCCGGCCGGGTTCTTGGCGAGCAGCAGCCGCAGGTCGCGCTGCATGAACTGCACGACGTCGTAGCGGCCGGCGACGGCCTGCACCTGGTACATCCGCTCCAGCGCCACCTGCGGCGGCACTCCGAAGACGGCGGCGACCGCGGCCGAGGAGGTGGCGTTGGCCTTGTTGGCGCGGCCCGGCAGCTGGAGGTGGATCGGCCAGGCCGAGCCGTGCGGGTCGAGCACGTGGTCGCCGGAGAGCGCCCAGCTCGGGGTCGGCCGGCGGAAGCCGCACTCGCGGCAGAACCAGTCGTCGCCGGGACGCTGCATCACACCGCCGCAGGACGGGCAGGACCAGGCGTCGTCCTTCCACATCTGCCCGGCTGCGACCCAGATCACATTGGCGGAGGAGGACGCGGCCCACACGACGAGCGGGTCGTCGGCGTTGGCCACGATGACGGCCTTGGAACCGGCCAGACCCTCACGCCAGTTCTCGGCGAGCATCCGCGTCTCGGCCGCGCGGTCGAGCTGGTCGCGGGAGAGGTTGAGCAGTGCGATGCACTTCGGGTCGGTGTCCCGGGCCACGCCCGCGAGGTACTTCTCGTCGACCTCGATCACGCCGTACCGGGCCTCCGAGCCGCCCGCGAGCGCCGAGGTGATGCCGGCCGGCATGTTGGCGCCGAGCGCGTTCGAGACGACCGGGCCCGCGGCGCGCAGCGCCTCGGCGATGAGCCGGGTGGTCGTGGTCTTGCCGTTGGTCGCCGAGACCAGGACGACGTCCAGGTTCTGGGCGACCCGGGCCAGAAGGTCGGGGTCGAGTTTGAGTGCCACCCGGCCGCCGATCACCGAACCGCTGCCGCGCCCCGCAGCGCGCGATGCCGCCGCGACCGCCTTGCCCGCGGTCACGGCGATCTTGGCCCGCGGCGTGAGCGGGTCCGAGTTGCCTGCCATCAGTTCTCGATCCTCCTTGCGTACGCGCCGCGCCTGAGCCATCCGGCAACGTGGTGTGGACCTCAGCCTATCGAGATCCATTCGCACTCCCGAACCATGGCACCGCCTCGGCACCCACGCGACATCCGCGTGGCTGTCAGGACCGTACCCTTGCCGCCATGCGACAAGGCTCGATCCCGGGCGCCCACGGGCGCGTCCGGCCCCTCACCCTGCTCGGCGACGCGGTGCTGCACGCGCCCTGCGCGGAGGTCACCGACTTCGGACCCGAACTGGCACGGCTCGTGGAGGACTTGTTCGCCACGATGTACGCGGCCCAGGGAGTGGGCCTCGCCGCGAACCAGGTCGGCGAGGCGCTGCGCGTGTTCGTCTTCGACTGCCCGGACGACGACGACGTCCGGCATCTGGGACATGTGGTGAATCCACGGCTGGTCGCCGCGGACGGACTGGAGCTGCGCGGGCCGGAGGGCTGCCTGTCCCTGCCGGGTCTGGAGGCGGGGACGGAGCGCTACGACCACGCCGTGGTCGAGGGGTTCACGGTGACCGGGGAGCCGGTGACGGTGCACGGCACGGGCTTCTTCGCCCGCTGTCTCCAGCACGAGTGCGACCATCTGGACGGCACGGTGTACGCGGACCGCGTGACGGGCTGGCGCAAGCGCCGTCTGACGCGGCAGGCGGAGCGGGCCTCCTGGCGCAGGTGACGGGTCTCACCGTGGTGGATCACCGCGGGGGTTCGCCGTGGCTGCGTGGGTCAGAACCCCGGACCGCCGACCTTGTCGCCCGCCGCGGCCAGCCGGCCCCACAGCAGGTCGGCGAGACTGCGCACCAGCTCCGCCCGGGTGCACGGCCGCTCGCCCAGCCACCAGTCGCCCGCCGCGTGCATCATGCCGACGATGCCGTGCCCCCAGACCCGGGCCAGCTGCTGGCTGCCGGGACCGAGGTCGACCCGCTCCTCGATGACCTGGGCGAGCTCCTCGCCCATCCGGCGCAGCAGCGGAGCACTGTGCTTGCCGACGTCGAAGCCCGGCTCGCCGGCCTGGCCGCCGTCCCCCGGATGCATCAGGAACCGGTAGACCTGGGGGCGTGCCTCGATCGCCGCGAGGTAGGTGTCCAAGGTGGACTCGACCCGTTCGCGTCGCTCGGCGGGCGCGTCCAGGGCGGCCCGCAGGGAGGCCAGCAGGGCGTCCGTGTGCCGCTTGGCGAGGGCGGCGTAGAGTCCGCCCTTGTCGCCGAAGTGCCGGTAGAGGATCGGCTTGGTGATGCCGGCCTCCGCCGCGATGGCGTTCATCGAGGCCTGCGGGCCGTCGCGGAGCACCACCCGGTCGGCAGCCTCCAGCAGCTCGCGCCGTCGACGGTCGGCGGTCCGCTGTTGATCGGTCCGCTGTGTGGTGTCCATGATCTCTCCCCACCCGTGCTGGTTCGGTGACGCCTGCGCAAACTAACACTCAACACCCACCTGACATCGAACGGGCTGCCGACCGGTCATCAGGAGTTGACATTCCCTACCCGTCGGTAACACACTCGGGTTACCGTAAGTAACACGCACGTGCACCGCCGCTGGAGGGGACATGGCCGAGTTCACCATGGAGCTCAACGACGAACAGAAGGAGGTCCGGGACTGGCTGCACGGGTTCGCCGCCGATGTGATCCGCCCCGCGGCCGCCGAATGGGACGAGCGTGAGGAGACCCCCTGGCCGGTCATCCAGGAGGCCGCCAAGCTCGGCATCTACTCCCTCGACTTCTACGCCCAGCAGTACTTCGACGCCACCGGCCTCGGCATCCCGATGGCCATGGAGGAGCTGTTCTGGGGCGACGCGGGCATCGCCCTGTCGATCGTGGGCACGGGCCTCGCCGCCGTGGGCGTCCTCGCCAACGGGACCGAGGAGCAGATCGGCACCTGGATCCCGCAGATGTACGGCGACGCGAGCGACGTCAAGGTCGCCGCCTTCTGCTCCTCCGAGCCCGACGCCGGCTCCGACGTGGCCTCCCTGCGCACGCGCGCCGTGTACGACGAGGCCAAGGACGAGTGGGTGATCAACGGCACGAAGACCTGGGCGACCAACGGCGGCATCGCCAACGTCCACGTCGTCGTCGCCGCGGTCGACCCGGAGCTCGGCTCCAAGGGCCACGCGTCCTTCATCGTCCCGCCGAACACGCCGGGTCTGTCCCAGGGTCAGAAGTTCAAGAAGCACGGCATCCGCGCCTCGCACACCGCCGAGGTCGTTCTGGAGGACGTGCGCGTCCCGGGCTCCTGCCTGCTCGGCGGCAAGGAGAAGCTGGACGAGCGTCTCGCCCGGGCCCGCGAGCGCGCCAGGACGGGCGGCGAGCGCGTCAAGAACGCCGCGATGGCCACGTTCGAGGCGTCCCGCCCGGCCGTGGGCGCGATGGCGGTGGGCACCGCCCGTGCCGCCTACGAGGTGGCCCTCGACTACGCCAAGACCCGTGAGCAGTTCGGCCGGCCGATCATCGACAACCAGGGTGTGGCCTTCCAGCTCGCCGACATGCGGACGTCCATCGACGCGGCGCGGCTGCTGGTGTGGCGGGCCTCCTGGATGGCGGTCAACGGCAAGCCGTTCACGGCCGCCGAGGGCTCGATGTCGAAGCTGTTCGCGAGCGAGACGGCGAAGAAGGTCACCGGACAGGCGATCCAGATCCTGGGCGGCAACGGATACACCCGCGAGTACCCGGTGGAGCGGATGCACCGGGACGCGGCCATCTACACCATCTTCGAGGGCACGAGCGAGATCCAGCGGCTGGTGATCGCCCGGACGCTGTCCGGGATGCCGATCCGATAGCGCCCCAGGTCTCAGACCTCAGACCCCAGACCTGAGACCTGAGACATCAGGTCTGTCTGAGGTCCCAGGCCTTGATCTCGAGCCTGAGACCTCGGACGGCCGGCCGGGGGCGGCCGGCCGTGCGGTTCCCCGCGCCCCCGGGGAACCGCACTCACCTGTGCTTGAGCGGGGTGAGCTGCTCGATGTCGTACCGCTTGCGCAACTCCGAGATCGCCTCGAGGTCCGGCGGGCCTCCGTTGCCCAGGATCTCCAGGAGCTCGTCGAAGTAGTGCTCGTGGTCCGGCGGCGGGGACGCCTGGAAGAACATCTTCGCGGGCGTCTCCGTCGGATTCGCGAACGCGTGCGGGCACCCGGGCGGTACGACGATGACCGTGCCCGGCGTCGCCCGCACCACCCGGCCGCCCGAACTCGACTCCCACTTCTGCCAGTTGTCGGGAGTCCGGATGCGGGGCTCGAAGGCGAGCACGTCCAGCTCGCCTTCGAGGACGTAGAACAACTCCTCGCTGCGCGTGTGCACATGGGCGCCGACGTCGAAACCCGGTGGCACGACCACCTCGAAGGTGGAGGCCGCGCGCGAGTGCGTGCCGGTCACCTTGAACGTCACGTGCTGGGCGGGGGTCTGGACCACCCGGCCGTGGCCGGGTGGTACCAGCAGGCCCTCGGTCGCCGTCATCAGGGGCTCACCATGTGACGGGCAGGGCTTCGGGCCCCCGGATCAGCGCGCCCTTCCTGAAGGGCACCTTCTGCGACGGCACGGCCAGCTTCAGCCCCGGCAGCCGGTCGAGCAACACGTCGACCAGCAGCTCCGACTCCAGGCGCGCCAGCATCCCGCCGGGGCAGTAGTGCGGGCCGAAGCCGAACGCGACGTGCGGGTTCGGACTGCGGGAGAAGTCGATCGTCTCCGGGTACGCGAACACCTCCGGGTCGCGGTTGGCGGCCAGGTAGGACACGTACACCGCGTCACCGGCGCGGATGCGCACGCCTCGGATCGCCACGTCCTCCGTCGCGATCCGGGACAGGCCGACCGCGTTGCGGTGCGGGATGTAGCGCAGGAGTTCGTCGATGGCCTGCGGGCGCAGCTCCGGTTCGGCACGCAGTCGCTCGGCCAGGTTCGGCCGGGTCAGCAGGATGTAGAACATCTGCCCGCTGTTGTTGGTGACCGCCTCGCCGCCGATCTGGAGCAGGACCGCCAGTCCCACGGCCTCGTCGAGCGCGACCTCGCCGCTGCCCACGGCAGCGCCGAGCAGCGAGGTCACGTCCTCGCCCGCGCTGCCCGCCCGCAGACCGATGAGACCGGCGAAGTAGGAGCCCATCTCCTCCTTGGCCCGCTCGCTGACCTTCGCGCCCTGCGAGGAGGACAGGATCAGCTGGGTCCAGCCGTGCACACTGTGCCGGTCGGCCGTCGGGACGCCCATCAGCTCGCTGATCACCGCGATGGGGAAGGGACTGAGCACCGTCTCGGTGAGATCCGCGGGCGGGCCGTCCTGGACGAGCTCGTCGACCAGTTCGTCGAGCACGCGGCGGGACTTCTCCCGGACCCGTTCGACGCCCTTCGCCGTGAAGGCGGCGGCCACCGACCGGCGCAGCCGGGTGTGGTCCGGCGGATCCAGGAAGCCGACCGCGCCACGGGTCGGGATGAAGTGCGGGGCGAGTCTGGTGACCGGATGGTCCATGACCGCCTCGCGGCTGAACCGGGGGTCGTTGGCCACCGCGCGCACATCGGCGTACCGGGTGACCAGCCACGCCCAGCCCTCGCCGTTGGGGAGCTGGATGCGGGTGATGGGACTCTCGCTCATCAACTCGGTCAGGACCGGGTCGAAGTCGACACCGCTGAGTTCGAGCGCCGGCCAGTGCCGGATCGGTGGCAGGGTCTCTGCGATCGTTTCTTCTGTCATGACGTCTCTTCGCCGCCGCTGCTCCAGCGGCCTAGGGACATCTCGGCGGTGATGCCGGGGCCGAACCCGGCGAGCAGCCCGCGCGCATGGTCCTCGGCGCCGCCCTCGTCGAACATACGGCGCAGCGCGTCCAGGACGACGGCGCTGGCGATGTTGCCGTACTCGGTGAGGGTGGCCCGGCTGAACCGGAAGGCGTGCGGTTCGACCTTGAGGAACTTGCTGAGGTCGTCCAGGATGCGCGGACCGCCCGCGTGGACGATGTAGAAGTCCAGGTCTGAGGCGTCCCAGCCGTGCACGCTCGCGAGGTCCTGCAACGCGGGGGCGAGCGGCTCCATGGTGGCCGGCACCCGCTTGTCCAGCAGGAAGTGGAAACCGGTCGCCCGGACGTCGTACGCGATCCAGTCCTCGGTCTTGGGGATCAGGTACGAGCCGTTGCGCTCCAGCTTGATGCCGGTGCCGCCGTTGCCGCGGACCACCGCGGCGGCGATGCCGTCGCCGAACAGACCGTTGGAGAGCAGCGATCCGATGCCCAGGTCGGTGGGCTGGTAGCAGAGCGAGCAGAACTCGCAGGCCACGATCAGCGCGTTGGCGTTCGGGTACGCCGTGCAGAAGTCGTGGGCCCGGTTGATCGCGGCGCCGCCCGCCGCGCAGCCCAGCTGCGCGATCGGGAGCTGCCGGGTGGTGCTGTCGAACGCCATCTCGTTGATCAGCCATGCGGTGAGCGAGGGCATCATGAAGCCGGTGCACGAGACGTAGATGATCACGTCGATGTCGGAGGTGAGCAGCTCCGCCTCGTCGAGGGCCCTTTGGATGACCGCGGGTACCCGGGCCTTTGCCTCGGCCTGGTACAGCTTGTTGCGGTCCTCGAATCCCGGGTGCTTCAGGGTCTCCTCGATCGGCTGCACGATGCGCCGGGTGCGCACACCCGTGTTCTCGATCAGTCGGAGGGCCAGGGGCAGCTGGGGATGGTCCTCGTGGTGGGAGCGCGCCAGCTCGAGCGTCTCCTCCATCGTGATCACATACTCCGGAACCGATACCGAGGGTTTGCACAAAGTCGCCATGACCGTGCCTGCTTTCGCCGTCCGGAGGGCCACTGCCGGCCCAGCCGGTCAGAAGGTGGTTCACCCCAGGGGGTGGTCCACCCACGATCACCCGACAGGGCGACGATCTCGCGCCGGACTACTCCAAATCGGGGACACCGGGCGAGAGGCGGATGAGCTGTGACGCACCTGTACAAAGCGGGTCGACATGGGCTGTTCGGTCGTAAAACCGCTGGAGGCGGGGGGTGAGCGGCTCGCGCCGGACCCCCGGGCGCACGGTCTCGTGGCGCGACCGGCATCCGGCGAGCCGGGCCGGGACCCGCTCGCCGTCCTCACCCGGAGCGACGGTGGGCGATCGCCGCGGACCGCCGTTCCTTCCTGCATATGGCGCAACGCCACGCGACCGAGTGGGAGTCGGCCGGGCGCCGGGCGCGCGGCCACCGGGTCGTGTTCCAGGACGCCTCGGCGTGACGGGAACCGTGCCGGCCGTCGGCCATCGGAACGGCGCCGACCCCGGGCCACCGGAACCGCGCCCGCCGCCGGCCGTGCCGTCCGTCAGCCGCTCTGCCCGCTGCTGTGCGCGATGCACGCCACGTCGATCCGGTCGGCCAGCTTGGCCAGCTCGATGGTCAGTGCCGCGACCGTGTCCTCGTCCAGACCCTCCTGGCCGGCCTCCACCAGATGCAGCCACCGGCCGCCCACCGTGCGCAGCAGCTTGCTGACATCGGCGGCCGAGACCTGCAACGTGCCGCGGTCGTCGACGATCAGAGGCAGGGTCACTTCGCGGTTCACAAAGGGGATCGTAGCCGCGGAAGGCTCACGCTCCGTGCCATACGGTGGTGATGTTGCAGAACTCGCGGATTCCGTGCCCGGAGAGCTCACGCCCGTACCCGGACCGCTTCACCCCGCCGAACGGGAACGCCGGATGGGAGGCCGTCATCCCGTTCACGAACACACCGCCCGCCTGCAGATCCTGGGCGAACCGGTCGGCCTCGGCCTCGTCCCGCGTCCATACGTTCGAACTCAGTCCGAACGGGGAGTCGTTCGCGATCAGCAGCGCCTCCTCCAGGTCAGCCGCGCGGTACAGCGTGGCGACCGGCCCGAAAGCCTCCTCGCGGTGGACGCGCATCTCGCGGCCGATGTCGGCCAGGACGGTCGGCGGGTAGTACCAGCCCGGTCCGTCGGGCCGGCGGCCGCCGCACAGCACGGTGGCCCCGCTGCGCCTGGCGTCGTCGACCAGTTCCTCCAGGTCGGCGCGCCCCTGCTCGGTGGCCAGCGGCCCGACCTCGGTGTCCTCGTCCAGCGGATCACCGACCTTCAGGGCCTTCATGCCGTCCGTGAAGAGCCGGGCGAAGTCGTCGTATACGTCCGTGTGCACGATGAACCGCTTGGCGGCGATGCACGACTGCCCGTTGTTCTGCACCCGTGCGGTCACCGCGACCCGCGCGGCCCGTTCGAGGTCCGCGGACGGCATCACGACGAACGGGTCGCTGCCGCCCAGCTCCAGCACCGTCTTCTTGATCATTTCTCCGGCGGTGGCCGCGACCGCCCGCCCGGCCGGCTCGCTGCCGGTGAGGGTGGCCGCCTTGACGCGTTCGTCGCGCAGGATCTCGTCGACGGCGCCGGAGCCGATCAGCAGGGTCTGGAAACAGCCCTCCGTGAAGCCCGCGCGGTGGAAGAGGTCCTCCAGGTAGAGGGCGGTCTGCGGGACGTTCGAGGCGTGCTTGAGCAGGCCCACGTTGCCCGCCATCAGCGCGGGCGCCGCGAAACGGATCACCTGCCACAGCGGGAAGTTCCACGGCATCACCGCGAGCACCGGGCCCAGCGGCCGGTAGCGGACCAGGACCCGGGAGGCGCCGGAGTCCTCCACGTCGGAGGCGGCCGGCAGCTCGTCGGCGAGCAGCCCCTCGGCGTGCCGGGCGTACCAGCGCATCGCCGTGGCGCACTTGGCGGCCTCGGCGCGGGCCTGCTTGACCGGCTTGCCCATCTCCAGTGTCATCACCCGGCCGATGTCCCGCTGGTTCTCGTCCAGGAGGTCCGCGGCCCGGTTCAGCAGGCGGGCGCGCTCGGGGAACGGCATCGTCCGGTACGTGCGGAACGTGGCCTCGGCGAGCTGGAGCCGGCGTTCGAGCTCCTCCTCGCCCATGGCCTCGTACGTCTTGAGCGTCTCGCCGTCCGCCGGATTCACCGTTGCGATGGGCATGACTGACCTCCCTGTGAGCGGGCTGTGCCTCGACCTTCCCGCGCGCTGCCGGTGGCCGCAACGCGTACGGGTCCGTCAGGTCGAGTGCTCCGCCAGGCGGTCGAGAAACGTGGCCTGCGCCCGGACGATCAGTTCCCCGGCCCGGGCGAGCCCGAACCACGCCACCCGGTCCAGCTCGGGGAACTCCTGGAGCTGCCCCGACCTCGGCGGCCACTCCATCCGGAAGGTGCCCGGCTCGACCGTCGCGGGATCGAGGTCGGCCTCGATCGCCCACACCGTGACGACCTTGCCACCCGCCTGCCGGACCTCGCCGAGCGGGACCGCCTCGCCGTCGGGCGGCGGCAGCCCGAGCTCCTCCAGGAACTCGCGCCGGGCCGCCTCCCAGGCCGGCTCGTCGGGTTCGTACTCGCCCTTGGGGACGGTCCACGCCCCCGCGTCCTTCCGGGCGAAGAACGGTCCGCCCATATGGCCCAGCAACACCTCCAGGCCGTGGTCGGTGTGCCGGAACAACAGCAGGCCCGCGCTGCGCTTCCCCGCGGCTCTCATGGCCCGACCTCCGGGTGGGCGGCGAGCAGCGTCTGCACCGTGTCGGCGTCCTGCGGGCGCTTGTCCTCCCGGTAGCGGACCACGCGGGCGAAGCGCAGGGTGACGCCAGCCGGGTAGCGGGTGGACTTCTGGAGGCCGTCGTAGGCGATCTCGACGACGAGTTCGGGGCGTACGGTCACCACCCACCCGTCGTCCTCGACGGCCAGCTCCGTCAGGCGCTCGGTCTGCCAGGTGAGCATCGCGTCGGTCATGCCCTTGAACGTCTTGCCGAGCATGACGAAGCCGCCGTCGGCCGTGCGCGCGCCCAGGTGCAGGTTGGAGAGCTTGCCGGTGCGGCGGCCGTGGCCCCGCTCGACGGCCAGTACCACCAGGTCGAGGGTGTGCACGGGTTTGACCTTCAGCCAGGACGCGCCGCGCCGGCCCGCGCTGTAGGGGGCGTCCAGGGCCTTGACCACGACGCCCTCGTGGCCGCGCCGCAGGGTCTCGGCGAGGAAGTCCTCCGCCTCCGGGACGTCCTGGGGCCGTCCCGACGTGAGCAGTCGCCGCACCCGCATCGGCTCGGGCACCAGCCGGGCCAGTTCCGCGTGGCGTTCGGCGAACGGCAGGTCGAGCAGGTCCCGGCCGTCGACGGACAGCGCGTCGAAGAAGACGGGGGAGACGGGCACCGCCTCGGCGGCGGTGACCACGTCCACCCGGGAGCCGACCCGCCCGGCGGTCTCCTGGAAGGACCGCGGCCGTCCGTCCGCGTCGAACGCGATCACCTCGCCGTCCAGGATGAACCGCTCGCCCGCCAGCTCCAGCGCGGCCGCCGTCACTTCCGGCAGGCGGTCGGTGATGTCGTCGAGGGTGCGGGTGTGGACGCGTACCACGTCGCCGTCCCGGTGCACCTGGACGCGGATGCCGTCCAGCTTCTCCTCCACCGCGCAGGCGCCCAGTTTGCCGACCGCCTCGGCCACCGACGAGGCGCTGTGGGCGAGCATCGGCAGGACCGGGCGCCCGACGGTGAGCCGGAACCGGTCCAGGGCCGCGGGGCCGTCGGCGAGCAGTGCCTGCGCCACCGACCGGAGCGAACCGGCCAGCATCACCGCCCGCCGTACGTCCGCCGACGGCGCCCCGGTCGCCTCGGCCAGGCCCTCGACCGCGACCGCGTCCAGAGCGCCCTGGCGCACCTCGCCGGAGAGCAGACCGCGCAGGAACCGCTGTTCCTCCTCGGTGGCCGCGCCCATCAATTCACCGACCAGCCGAGCCCGTTCGGCCTGCGAGCCGGGGCCGGAGACCTTGCCGAGCGCCGTGAGCCGGGCATCCACCTCGCGCACGGTCAGGGTCGGTCCGGCGGCCGGCGGGACCGGTCGGCCCAGCACCTTCCAGCCGACGCCGAGCCGGCCCTGCGGCAGCCGCCCGGCCAGGTACGGGATGGCGACCGGTACGTCGTCCGCTTCGGCGTCCCGGAACAGTCCGGCGAGCAGCGCGATCTTCCGGGACCGCGCCGAGGTGGCGGCGACCTCCTGGGACACCTGGGCGAGCCGGGTGAGCAGCATGCAGCCATGGTGCACCGGGGGCGCCGGGACTACACCCCAGCGGCCGCGTCGAGGTCGGCGAAGAGCAGCTCGCCGTTGATGGCCGCCCCGGCCCGGTAGCCGCGGCTCGCCGCGTTCACGACCTGCTCCGCGAATCCGGAGGCGTTGCCCGCGGCCCACAGGCCCGGGACGGTCGTCAGGCCCCGCTCGTCGATCACCGGATACGCGCCGAAAGGGGTCTCGCGCAGCTCGGCGCCCAGCCCCTGAAGCAGTCCGTTCCGCGGGACGGGGCGCGGTGCCACGAACAGCACCTCGCGGTGGTACGCCGTCCCGTCCGCGAGCGCGACCCCGGTGAGCCGGTCGTCGGTGACGACCAGTTCCGCCACGTCGCCCGGCACCACCGCGACCCCGGCCGCCGCCAGCCTGCGCCGGTCGTCGTCGGTGAGCTCGCCCGCGGCGACCGTGTGCAGGAAGAGGGTCACGTCCTTGGACCACTGGGACACCATCAGCGCCTGGTGCACGCTCATCGGGGTGGTGGCGAGCACGCCGAACGCCCGGTCGCGCACCTCCCAGCCGTGGCAGTACGGGCAGTGCAGCACATCGCGTCCGTAACGCTCGGCGACGCCCGCGACCGGCGGGAGCTCGTCCTTCAGACCGGTGGCGACGACCAGCTGCCGGGCGTGGACCGTCCGCCCGCCCGCGAGCGTCACGTCGAACTCGCCGGCCGCGTCCCGGGTGGCGTCCACCGCCCGGTCCCGGACGAGCTCGACGCCGTAGCGGGCGATCTCCTCGCGTCCGACGGCCAGGAACTCCGCCGGCGCCATGCCGTCCCGGGACAGATAGCCCTGCATGTGCGCGGCCGGCGCGTTGCGCGGCTCGCCCGCGTCGACGACCAGCGTGTGGCGCCGGGCCCGGCCCAGCACGAGCGCGGCGGACAGTCCGGCCGCGCCGCCCCCGACGACGACCACTTCGTACCTCTCGGTCATGGTGACCACCTCCGTGCAGACAGTGGCCCGTACCGCGCGGGATTGACAAACGGCTTTGCCGATTCTGCAATAGGGAGATGAGCACCGACGACGTTCTCGCGGATGTGGGCCCCCGGCTGCGGCGGATCAGGAAGGAGCGGGAGGTGACCCTCGCCGCGCTCTCCGAGTCCACCGGCATCTCGGTCAGCACCCTGTCGCGGCTGGAGTCCGGCCTGCGCAAGCCGAGCCTCGAACTGCTGCTGCCGATCGCGCAGGCCCACCAGGTGCCACTGGACGAACTGGTCGGGGCGCCGCCCGTGGGCGATCCCCGGGTGCGGTCGAAGCCGATCGTGCGGGGCGGGCGCACCCACTGGCCGCTGACCCGGCAGCCCGGCGGCCTCCAGGCGTACAAGGTGCTCGAACCGCAGCGCAGACTCGAACCGGATCCACGGACGCACGAGGGCTATGAATGGCTGTACGTGCTGTCCGGGCGACTGCGGCTGGTGCTGGGCGAGCACGACGTGGTGCTCGCGGCGGGGGAGGCGGCCGAGTTCGACACCCGGGTGCCGCACTGGTTCGGGTCGACGGGGGAGGGGCCCGCGGAGTTCCTCAGCCTGTTCGGGGCGCAGGGGGAGCGGATGCATGTGCGGGCGCGGCCGACGCGGTCGTGACGGCGTGGGGCGAGCGGTCGCGACGGTGGGGTCGTGACCGGTCGTGGCCGGTCGTGAGGGCGTGGCCGTGACCGGTCGTGACCGGTCGTGAGGGCGTGGCCGTGACCGGTCGTGACCGGTCGTGAGGGTGTTGTCGTGGCCGGTCGTGACGCGCGGTGTGGGCGGAGGCGGCGCAGTTCCGGCGCCCGTGACGCGCCCGGCTGTTCCCTGATCGGCAAGCGACCGCTTAGTATGCGATCGACCCCGGTCAGACGACGCAGTCCCGTGGAGGCTCCGCATGCAGGCATGGCAGGTGCACGAGATCGGCGAGCCGAGTGAGGTGATGCGGCTCCAGGAGGTCGAGCCGCCCACACCGGGTGACGGCCAGATCCTGCTGAAGGTGCGTGCCGCCAACATCAACTTCCCGGACGCGCTGATGTGCCGAGGCCAGTACCAGGTCCGGCCGCCGCTGCCCTTCACGCCCGGCGTGGAGATCTGCGGCGAGACCGAGGACGGGCGCCGGGTGATCGCCAACCCGGCACTGCCGTACGGCGGTTTCGCCGAGTACACGGTCGCCGACGCCGCCGCCGTCCTGCCCGCCCCCGAGGCGCTGGACGACGCCGAGGCCGCCGCCCTGCACATCGGCTACCAGACGGGCTGGTTCGGCCTGCACCGGCGGGCCCGGCTGGAGGCCGGCGAGACGCTGCTCGTGCACGCCGCCGCGGGCGGCGTCGGAAGCGCGGCCGTACAGCTCGGGAAGGCCGCGGGCGCCACAGTCATCGGTGTCGTCGGCGGGGCCGACAAGGCCGCCGTCGCCCGCGAACTGGGCTGCGACGTGGTCGTCGACCGGCGCGCCGAGGACGTCGTCGCCGCCGTCAAGGAGGCCACCGGCGGCCGGGGCGCGGACGTGATCTACGACCCGGTGGGTGGCGCGGCCTACACCCAGTCCACCAAGGTCGTCGCCTTCGAGGGCCGGATCGTCGTAATCGGCTTCGCGAGCGGCACGATCCCCAGCCCCGCGCTGAACCACGCCCTGGTGAAGAACTACGCGATCCTCGGCCTGCACTGGGGCCTGTACAACACCAAGAACCCGAAGCTGGTGCAGCACTGCCACGAACAGCTCACCGAGCTGGCCGCCCGGGGCGCGATCAGGCCGCTGGTCAGCGAGCGGGTGCCGCTGAGCGGGGCCGCGGCCGCCGTCCAGCGGGTCGCCGACGGGGTCACCACCGGCCGGGTCGCCGTGCTGCCCGCGCTGGAGAACGGAGCCGCCGCATGACCGACGCAGCCGAACTGCGCCGCCGCACCCAGGAGTTGCTGGCCGCGTACCCGCCTGGCGCGACCGACCGCCAGGACTTCCTGAAGGCTCGCTTCGACGCGGGCCTCGCCTGGGTGCACTACCCGGTGGGCCTCGGCGGTCTCGACGCGCCCCGCTCCCTCCAGGCCGTCGTGGACGCCGAGTTGGAGGCCGCGGGCGCCCCCGACAACGACCCGCGGCGCATCGGCATCGGCCTCGGGATGGCCGCGCCGACGATCCTGCGCTACGGCACCGACGAGCAGAAGCAGCGCTTCCTGCGGCCGCTGTGGGTGGGCGAGGAGGTCTGGTGCCAGCTCTTCAGCGAGCCCGGCGCCGGGTCCGACCTGGCCGCGCTCGGCACCCGGGCGGTCCGCGAGAGCGGGGGGGACTGGCTGGTCAACGGGCAGAAGGTGTGGACGTCCAGCGCCCACATCGCCCGCTGGGCCATACTCATCGCGCGCACCGACCCGGACGTGCCCAAGCACCAGGGCATCACCTACTTCCTGTGCGACATGACCGACCCGGGCGTCGAGGTCCGGCCGCTGCGGCAGATCACCGGCGAGGCCGAGTTCAACGAGGTCTTCCTCACCGGCGTGCGCGTCCCCGACGACCGCCGCCTCGGTGAGGTCGGCGACGGCTGGCGGGTCGCGCAGACCACGCTGAACAACGAGCGCGTCGCCATCGGCGGCATGCGGCTGCCCCGCGAGGGCGGCATGATCGGCCCGATCGCGAAGACCTGGCGCGAGCGCCCCGAACTGCGCACCCACGACCTGCACCAGCGGCTGCTGAAGCTGTGGGTCGAGGCCGAGGTCGCCCGGCTCACCGGCGAACGCCTGCGCCAGCAGCTCACCGTCGGCCAGCCCGGCCCCGAGGGCGCGGGAATGAAGCTCGCCTTCGCCCGTCTCAACCAGGAGATCAGCGGCCTGGAGGTGGAACTCCGCGGCGCGGAAGGGCTGCTGTACGACGACTGGACCATGCGCCGCCCGGAACTGGTGGACTTCACCGGCCGCGACGCCGGCTACCGCTACCTGCGCTCCAAGGGCAACAGCATCGAGGGCGGGACCAGCGAGGTCCTGCTGAACATCGTCGCCGAGCGCGTCCTGGGCCTGCCCGCCGAGCCGCGCACCGACAAGGACGTCGCCTGGAAGGACCTGGCCCGATGACCGACCTGCTGTACTCGGAGGAGGAAGAGGCGCTGCGGTCGGCGGTACGGGACCTGCTGACCGACCGCTGCGACCCGGCCTCGGTGATCGCCCGCACCGAGTCGGACGCCCCGCACGACATCGCGCTGTGGAAGGCGCTCGCCGACGGAATGGGCCTGGCCGGCCTGCTGGTTCCGGAGGAACTGGACGGACAGGGCGCCACGCACCGCGAGGCCGCCGTCGTCCTGGAGGAACTCGGACGGGCGGTCGCGCCCGTGCCGTATCTGACGAGCGCCGTGGTCGCCACGGAGGCGCTGCTGGAGTGCGGCGCCGACGACCTGCTCACGCGGCTGGCGTCCGCCACCTCGATCGGAGCGCTGGCCGTCGGCCTGCACACCGCCCCGGGCGCCGCCTTCCCGGCCGTACGACTCGAGAACGGCGCCCTGCACGGCGAGTTGACCGGCATCGCCGACGCGGCCGCCGCCGACCTGCTGCTCGTGCCCGCGGACGACGGCGGTCTGTACGCGGTCGACTCCGCCGCCGTGACCATCACCCCGCAGGTCTCCCTCGACCTCACCCGCCCCCTCGCCACCGTCACCCTCGCCGGGGTCCCCGGCCGTCGGCTCGGCGACGCCGAACCGGCCGTCCGCCGCGCCCTGCGCGCCGGTGCCGGACTGCTCGCCTCCGAGCAACTCGGGCTGTCGGACTGGACGTTGACCGAGACCGTGCGCTACCTGAAGGAGCGCAAGCAGTTCAACCGGCCCGTCGGCGGGTTCCAGGCGCTCAAGCACCGGCTCGCCCAGCTGTGGCTGGAGATCGTCAACCTCCGCGCCGCCGCCCGGAGCGCGGCGGACGCGCTGGCCACCGGCGAGGACGTCGACGTCCGCGTCGCCGTCGCCCAGGCCCACGCGGCGGGCGTCGCCGTGCACGCCGCCGAGGAGGCCCTGCAACTGCACGCCGGTATCGGCATGACCTGGGAGCACCCGGTCCACCTGTACCTCAAGCGGGCCAAGGCCGACTCGATCGCGTACGGCACGGCGGGCGCCCATCGATCCGCCCTGGCCGAACTCGTCGACCTGCGCGCCCCCTGACCGGTGCCCGGTGAAGCCCGCCCCACCTGGGGCGGGCTTTCCGCGCGCCCGCGCGGAGGGCCTGAACGGGCGACGGCGGTCCGGCCAACTCCTGGCATGTACAGGGCTTTCGGAGGGCGTGCGGCCGCATACTCCCTGTGGTTCGCACCCGCCCCACAGGGAGGAACGACATGTCCCTCATCACCCGCCGCGGAGCCCTCACCGCCTTCGGCGCCACCCTCGCCACGGTGCTCGCCCCGCCGGCCGGCAGCGCGTTCGCCGACGGGCGACGGCACGGTCCACGCCCGCTGTGGCGCGCCCACGCCCACAACGACTACGAGCACCCCCGCCCGCTCCTCGACGCCCTCGACCACCGCTTCGGCAGCGTGGAAGCGGACATCTTCCTCGTCGACGGCGAACTCCTCGTCGCCCACTCGGCGGACGAACTCGACCCCACCCGCACCCTGGAGTCCCTCTACCTCGCCCCGCTCGCCGCTCGCGTCGAGGCCAACCACGGGTCCGTGTACCGGGGGTACCAAAAGCCCCTGCGACTGCTCGTCGACATCAAGACCGAGGGCGCCTCCACCTACCTCGCCCTCGACGAGCAACTCCGGCGCCACCGGCACCTCTTCACCACCTACGCCCACGGCCGTATCCACCCCGGCCCGGTCACCGCCGTGATCTCCGGCGACCGCGCGGCCCGTACGCCCATGGAGGCGCAGACCGTCCGCCGGGCCTTCTACGACGGACGCCTCACCGACCTCGGCACCAGCGAGGCGTCCTTCGCCTCGCTGATCTCCGACAACTGGACGCTCAACTTCACCTGGCTGGGCGTCGGCGCGTTCCCCGACGCCGAGCGGGCGAAGCTGCGCGACATCGTCGACGCGGCGCACGCGCGCCGGCAGCAGGTCCGCTTCTGGGCCACCCCCGACATCGCCGGTGCCGATCGCGACGCCCTGTGGACCGAACTGCTCGCCGCGGGTGTCGACTGCCTCAACACCGACGACCTCGCCGGCCTCGAAGATTTCCTCGGCTCCCACCGTCCCGCGTAAGACCACTCGTTCGGGGGACAGGTCAGCCGCCCGGACGGACCCTCCGCTGCGCCACACTTGCGGCCGAACGCCGCGAAGCGGACGCGGCGGAGGAGGTTGATGATGGCCGTGTCCATCTCTGCGGTACTGCTGCTCCTGATCCTGGCGGTGATCTTTCTGCGCAACGGCGGGCTGAAACTCTCCCACGCGTTGGTCTGCGCGTTGCTGGGCTTCCTGATCGCAGGTTCGAGCATCGCCCCCACCATCACCAGCGGAATCACGGCGACCGCGGACATCGTGGGCAGTCTGCGGCCGTGACCCCGGGCGGGGTCACCCGATGGTGAAGACGCCGATCCCGTTCGCCACGGGGCGTTCCGTGCCGTCCGAGGGGTGGTTGCGCACGGAGACCTTCCTCGCGCCCGGCGCCCGGGCCACCAGGGTCGACGAGCCGCCGCCGTCCAGGCTGAAGCCGTCGACCGCACCCAGTTTCCGCAGAGTGTCCGCGACTTCGGCGATCGTCAGTCCGGTGCGGTAGGCGGGCGCGCCGTCCAGCGCGAGGAGCACCACGCGCCGCCCGCCGTCCGAGATGCCCACGGCGGTGCGCACGGCCGAGGTCGTGGCGTCGAGTCCGGCCGACGGCACTCCCTTGCGCAGCACCGGGTAGCCGCCCAGCGCGAAGCGGTACGGGACACGGCTCGCGGAGGCCACCAGCCTGTGCCGCACGGTCACCGCGTCGCCCTTGACGAACCCGCGCAGTTGCCGCGCGCCCGCCTCCCGCCCGACGAGGACGGTGGTTCCGGAGGCGATGGCGCCGCTGCCGGGAGTGCGGGCGAGCGAGACGACCTTGCCGTTCCTGACCGCCACCTCGTAGGTGTCCGTGCTGCACGCCGCCGCCCGGTCGGTGTCCGTCCCGCAGGTGGCCCGCACCCGCGAGACACTGCCCCAGTCCGAGGTGTACGCGCCGATGGAACCCACCGGCAGCGCGTACTGGTTGAGCCCGCCGAGCGGAAGCGATCCCCGGGGCGTGCGCACCGAACCGTCCAGGGTCAGCCGGTCCAGCCGGGCCCGCCAGTCGGCACCGACACCGATCACCTCCCGGGTGTTCGTGCCCGGAGGCAGGGCGGGACCGAACCGCTGCCTGTCCGGTACCGCTCCCTTGAGCACCCGGCCGGCCGCGATCGCCGGACCCACGCTCGCGCCGGTCGCCCGGACCCCCGGGTGCTGGGTCTCGGTGATGTTGAAGAAGTCCCCGTTGACGCCCGCGACGGCACCCCGGGCGTCGGCCAGCCCCGAGATCGTGCCCCGTGCTGCCACCTTCCCCGGGTACAGCAGGCCCAGGCGTACGCGCCTGCGCAGGTCGATGCTCAGCACATGGGCGTGCGTCACCCCCCTGGCCCCCCGCACGTCGAACTGCCGGTACACCACACCCGGTGCGACCGCGACGTCCTGCGCGGCGTCGGCCGGTGCCGCGCCCACCACCGTCGCACCGGTCAACGCGCTGAACGCCGTGAACACCGTCAGTGCAGATCTGCTCGCCGTGAACCATGTCTGGTGCCGTGTCACCTGACCCCCTGATGTCCCGTCAACTGTCGTCGTGCTCAGGGGAAGTCCACCAGAACCGCTTTCCCGCCGGGGTGGCGTGGACCCGACTGCACGAGAACGAGTGAGGGAACGCCTGCCTTCGGGTGATTCCGGGACGGATTCGGCCTACTTGGCGCGCAGGGCCGTCGCCGCGCGGATCCGGGCCGGTCGGCCGGCCCGGAGGCGCCGGGCCCGGAGGAGCGCGCCGAGCCCGGAGGAGCGCGCCGAGCCCGGAGGAGCGCGCCGAGCCCGGAGGAGCCCGCCGAGCCCGGCGACGGCCGCACCCGCGGGGCGCGGCGGCACCGACTCCGGCGGCCCGGGGCGGGCGGCGGTCACTTCGCGTACGGGGTGAAGTGGGCCGGCGGACGGTCGATCGGCAGACCGGGCCGCCAGGCAGCGAGGGCCTGGGCGCTGCACACGAACAGGGCCGGCGGCAGATGCCCCAGGGCGTACCAGCGCCAGTCGCCGACCCGCTCGCCCGGCTGGTCGGCGGGCTCGCCGCGCCAGGCGGTGACGACGGCGGCCACCGTCACCCGCACGACACCGTCCACGTGGTCGAGGAGGGTGCCCAGCAGACGTACGTCGGAGGGCGCCGTCACCAGCCCGGTCTCCTCGGCGAGTTCCCGGACGACCGCCTCCTGGAGCGACTCCCCGGGTTCCACCGTCCCGCCGGGCAGCTCCCAGGTGCCCCGGCGGTGCCGGCCCAGCAGCAGGCCGCGCGGCCCGTACAGGATGGCGCCGACGCCGAGCGCCGCGTGCGCGACCGGCGGCAGGTCGGTGCGGGGGCGGGAGACGACGCGCTCGGGGCGCCTGGCCCGGAAGAGACGGTAGGAGGCCAGGTTGCCGGGCTCGGGCGCGTCGAGGACCTCGACGCCCTCCACGTGGAGACCGTGCTCGGTGAGCAGGCGCTCCCAGACCGGCGGGGCGAGCACCCACATCCGTACCGTGTGGTCACCGCCGCCCGCGAACCGCAGGGTCTCGGGCCGTGCCTCGACGGCCGAAGAGGGGCCCTCACCCGCCGAGTTGGTGTGCAGCGCGGAGAAGCACAGTGTTCCGCCGGGCGCGAGCGCGGTGGCGAGGGCGGGCAGCAGCCGGCGGGGATCCAGGTAGGGGACGGCGTTGACGGAGTAGACGACGTCGTACGGCCCCGCCGTCCGCAGGTGCTCGACCGCGTCGGCCCGCACCAGGCGCAGTCCGGGCAGCGCACCGTGCCGGGCCCGGGCCCGCTCGTACTGGCTCGGCGACACCTCGACCGCGTCCACCGTCGCCCCGTGCGCCCGGACGAGATGGGCGGCGTGCCGTGCGGTGCCGCAGCCGAGGTCCAGGACGCGCCGGCCCGCCAGTTCGCCCAGGATCTCGGCCCCCGGACCCGTCCCCGACAGCCCCCAGTCGAGGCGCTCCGCCTCCGGCAGGACCGTGCCGCGCCGGAGGTGATGAGCGCCGTAGGCCTGCCAGACGTCTGTGTTGACGGACTCCGGGTCCGGGGATCCGGCGTGGGGGAGCGGCATCGACGTACCTCCGGGATGCGCGGGACAGGGCGGTGTTCCTTCGACGCCTCATGGTGGCGGATCCGTGACGGACCGTACGCGCCTTGCCTGCCCCGGGCAGGAGGAGCACGCTGTTCCTATGGGCGCTCAGGAAGGCCCCACGCTCATCACGTCCGTCCAGCGGGCGTTCCGCCTGCTGGAGGCCGTGAGCGCGCACGAGAACGGCGCGCCGGCCAAGCAGCTGGCACGAGAGACCGACCTGCCTCTGGCCACCGCCTACCACCTGCTGCGGACGCTGGTGCACGACGGATACCTGAGGAAGCTGGACGACGGCGGGTTCGTGATGGGCGACAAGGTGCAGTCGCTGCGCAGCACGAGCCGCGGACAGGCGCTGCTGAGCCGGGTCCGGCCCACCCTCGCCGCCCTGCGCGACGAGTTCGCGACCGCCGCCTACCTCACCTTCTACGAGGAGGGGGAGATCCGGGTCGCCGAGATCGTGGACGGGCCGCGGGCGCCCAGGGTGGACCTCTGGGTGGGGTTCGAGGACGCCGGGCACGCCACCGCACTGGGCAAGTGCGTGCTGCGGGAACTGGACGACGACTCCCGCAAGGACTACCTCTCCCGGCATTCCCTCGCCGACCTCACTCCGCGCACCATCACCAGCTCGCCCGAACTGCTCCGCCGCCTGGACTCCTCACCCGTCGCCCCGGCCGTCACGGACCTGGAGGAGTACGCCCTCGGCACCGTCTGCGTCGCCGTCCCCGTCTACAGCGGGGACACGCTCGGCTCGCTCGGCGTCTCGCTGCCCGCGGACCGGGTCGCCCGGCTGGAGGAGATCCTGACGCGGCTGATCCCGACCGCGGGCCGCGTGACCAGGAGCCTGTCGCTCACTATCTGAAATCCCGCTCCTTGTGACATAGGGCTTATCGCACATTTACTGGATGAATCCGGACATCCCGGGAGTGCACTCGCGTACAGGTGAGGACTGCGGACGGAATATGAGTGAGGCCCGAGACCACCGTGTCGCCCACCAGCCGATGAGGCCGTCCAGGAACCTAGGGGAGGAGCTCGGAGCGTACGACCGCGGTCGTACGGGCAGCCGTACCGGCGGTCGTGCCCGCATCGGTGCCGCCGTGCGGTCGGCCGCCGGTCCGCACGTCCTGCCCGTCGTGCTCGTCTCCGTCGTCGTTCTCGGCGACCTGCTCGGCGTGGCCGGGATGATCTGGCTGCCGCTGCTCGCGGCCGGGCCCGCACTGGCCGCCACCACCAACGGGCCGCGAGGCGTCCTGTGCGTCGGTGCCCTGGCCGTGGTGCTGGGCGCGACCCTCGGCACCCGTGAGGGTGTGCCGCGCGGCGAGCTGGTGGCCGTACTGTCCGCCCTGGTGGCCGTGACGCTGGCGAGCTCTCTGGCCAGCGCGTCCCGCGGACGCCGGGAACGGGTGCTCGCCGCCGTGCGCTCGGTCGCCGAGGCAGCCCAGCACGCGCTGCTCAAGCCCGTCCCGGAGACCGTCGGCCCCTTCCGGGTGGCGGTCCGTTACAGCGCCGCGGCGGCCGAGGCGCGGATCGGCGGGGATCTGTACGCCCTGATCCCCACCCCGTACGGGGTCAGGCTGATCGTCGGCGACGTGCGCGGCAAGGGGTTGCAGGCCGTGAGCACCGCCGCCCTCGTGCTCGGCGTCTTCCGTGAGGCCGCCTACGACGAGCCCGACCTCCTCGCCGTCGTCGGCAGGATCGAGCGGAGTCTGGCGCGCAACCTCGGCAGCGACGACTTCGTCACCGCCGTGGTGGCCGGATATCCGCGGGCCGGGCACCTCGAGGTGGTCAACTGCGGACACGCGCCGCCGCTGCTGGTGCGCGCGTCCGGAGAGATCACGGCGGTGGAGCCCACCTGCCCGGCCCCGCCCCTGGGCCTGCGCGCCCTCTCGGGCGAGGCTCCCGGCCTCCAGGTGCTGTCCTTCGCCGACGGGGACCAGCTGCTGCTGTACACCGACGGGGTCACCGAGGCCCGCGACCACGGCCGTGAGTTCTATCCGCTGGCCGAAGGGCTGGCGCGCCACGTGTGCGACGAACCGGCCCGCACCCTCACCGCGCTCCACGACGAGCTGCTGGCGCATGTGGGCGGCCGACTGCACGACGACGCGGCGCTGCTCCTGCTGCAGAAACCGGCCGATGTCGGGCCGGTGGATGCGGAGCCGGTCGAGGCCGGCCTCGGCGACGCGGAGTCCGCCGGCGGCGAGCCGGCTTATGCCGGGTCGGTCCATGTGGGGTCGGCCGATGTCGGTCCGGTCGATACGGATCCGGTGGATGTCAGGCCGGTCGACGCGGATGCGGCCGCTGTCGGGCCGCGCGGGTTCGAGCGGGTGGCTTTCGGGGCCCGCTGCTCGTCCGCCTTCGCGTCAGAGCGCTGATCCCAGCGAGGACCCGAGCGCCTGGGGAACCACCGTCGGGGCGGGCTTGTCCTCTGCCTTGTTCTCCGGCGTCGCGACGAGCTCCGCCCAGCGGGTCACACCACCGCAGTGCATGCGCATGCCGTGCCGGGTCGCCAGCGCGTGGACGATCTGCTCGCCCCGGCCGTGCTCGTCCGGATCGATCCCGTCGCGCGGCTCCCCCGCCTCGAAGGCGGGCCCCGAGTCGGTGACCTCCACCCGCAGGGTGCCGAGTCCGTCGCGCCACACCCACGACAGGCGCAGTTCCGCCGGCGGCAGGGCGTGCACGACCGCGTTCGTCAGCAGCTCCGACACCACCAGCAGCGTGTCCTCGAGAATCTCCGGGGACACGTTCCAGGCGGCGAGGACCGCGCCCGCGCGTCGTCGTACGGCCGAGACGGCCCCGGGGACGGGCGGCAGCGGACAGACGTGTTCGACGGGCTGTCGAAGCATCGTGTTCAGCTCTACCGTCATCTGCACTCCTCCGGGGTGAACGCTGTCGGCCTGATGGGGACGCAGCGCGCGTTGCCGGGCCTCAGAGCACGGTATGGAGCGATATGGGGGCGGTCAATGAATGGCGGTCGGCATTACCGAACGCAGTGGTTCAACCAGGGGTGAAGCGTCCACCTGCATATAAAGCGGACCCTCCGCGGCGGTAATAGGCTCGGATCATGGCCGGCCCGGTCCAGTCGATCGAAAGGGCGGCGGCGATCCTGCGACTGCTCGCGGGTGGGCCCCGCCGCTTGGGGCTCGGCGAGGTGGCGGCCTCGCTCGGGCTCGCGAAGGGCACCGCCCACGGCATTCTGCGCACGCTCCAGCACGTGGATTTCGTGGAGCAGGACGCGGCGACCGGAAAGTACCAGCTCGGAGCCGCGCTGCTGCACCTCGGCACCAGCTACCTCGACGTCAACGAGCTGCGGTCGCGCTCCATCAACTGGGCCGACGCCCTGGCCGCGCGCAGCGGGGAGTCGGTCCGCCTGGGCACGTTCCTGGAGGGCACGGTCCTCGTCATCCACCATGTGTTCCGGCCCGACGACACGCTCCAGACGCTGGACGTGGGCGCGCTGCTGCCGCTGCACGCCTCCTCCCTCGGCAAGGTTCTGCTGGCCTTCGGGGCCGCGCCCCTCGACGCGGCCGTGGAATCCGGGCTGGAGGCGTACACCCGGCACACCCTGGTCACCCGGGAGCAGCTCACCCGTGCGCTCGCCGACATCCGGGAGGTCGGCTGGGGCGCCGAGATCCAGGAAATGAGCATGGGCGAGGCCGGCGTCGCCGCGCCGATCCGGGGGCACGGCGGGCTCGTGGTCGGTGCGATCGGACTGTCCGGCGCGGTCGAGCGGATCTGCGACGGCCAGGGCCGTCCCCGGCCGAGTCTGATCACCCTGCTCCGCGACGCCGCTCGGGCGATCTCCAGAGACCTGGGGGCGGCTCGCTGGTGATCATCTGCGCTCCTCGAAGCCTCCTAGGACCATCGGAAGGCAGACCCGATCATGGTTGAACGCTATGTGATGTCCATCGATCAGGGCACGAACTCCACCCGATGCATCCTGTTCGACCACCACGGACGGCTGGTGTCGGTCGCCCAGCGGGAGCACCAGCAGCACTTCCCCAAGCCCGGATGGGTCGAGCACGACGCCGTCGAGATCTGGCGCAACCTGCTGCGCATCGTGCCCGAGGCCCTGTCCGAGGCCGGTGTCGGCGACGGCGAGGTCGCCGCCATCGGCATCGCCAACCAACGGGAGACGACGGTGCTCTGGGACCGGCGGACCGGCGTTCCGGTGGGCCGGGCGATCGTCTGGCAGGACACCCGCACCGCGCCGCTCGTCGAGGAGCTCAGCCGCAGCCCGGGCCACGAGTTCTTTCTCGACCGCTGCGGTCTGCCCCCCTCGACCTACTTCTCCGCGCTGCGGATCCGCTGGCTGTTCGACCATGTCAACGGGCTGGAGCAGCGCGCCATGGACGGCGAGGTGCTGTTCGGCACGATGGAGAGCTGGCTGATCTGGAACCTCACCGGAGGCGCCGACGGCGGCCTGCACATCACGGACGCCACCAATGCCAGCCGCACCATGCTGATGAACATCCGCTCGCTCGTCTGGGACGAGGAACTGCTGGCGTTCTTCGGGGTGCCCCGCCCCATGCTGCCCGAGATCCGGCCGTCGGCCGAGAGCTACGGCGACGCGAGTGCGGTGCTGCCGGGGGTGCGCATCACGGCCGCCCTCGGCGATCAGCAGGCCGCCCTGTTCGGCCAGACCTGCTTCTCCCCGGGCGAGGCGAAGTGCACCTACGGCACCGGCAGCTTCCTGCTGCTCAACACCGGTACCGACCTTGTACGGTCCCGGCACGGACTGCTCACGACCGTCGCGTACAAGATCGAGGACCGGCCCACGGTCTACGCCCTGGAAGGCTCGATCGCCGTCACCGGCTCGCTGGTGCAGTGGTTTCGGGACCGGCTGGGACTGATCAACAGCGCCCCGGAGATCGAGACCCTCGCGCGGACGGTCGAGGACAACGGCGGCTGCTACATCGTCCCCGCCTTCTCCGGCCTGTTCGCACCCCGCTGGCGCAGCGACGCCCGCGGGGTCGTCGTAGGCCTCACCTCGTACATCACCAAGGGGCACCTGGCCCGAGCCGTCCTGGAGGCCACCGGCTGGCAGACCCGGGAGGTCGTCGACGCCATGAACGCCGACTCCTCGGTCGCCCTGAAGGAGCTCAAGGTGGACGGCGGCATGACGTCGGACAACCTGCTCATGCAGTTCGTGGCCGACGTGCTCGGCGTGCCCGTGGTGCGCCCCATGGTCGCCGAGACGGTCTCCCTCGGCGCCGCCTACGCCGCCGGGCTCGCCGCCGGCTACTGGCCGGACCTCGAGATCCTGCGCCGCAACTGGCACCGGGCCGCCCAGTGGATGCCGGACATGGATCCCGGGCGACGGGAAGCGGAGTACGACAACTGGCAGCGAGCCGTCGAACGCTCGCTCGGGTGGATCAAGCCGCCGGGATCGACGTGACCCTGGTGGCCCGGGCGAGCGGCCCCGACGTCGTCTCACCAGGTCGGCACATAGCCTCCGTCGATCCTGACATCGCTGCCCAGGATGTTCGCCGCCCGGTCGCCGGCCAGGAAGACCACCAGGTCGGCGACCTCCGAAGCACGTGAGAAGCGGCCGCTGACCGTGGCCGCCGCGGCCTGTGCCATGACATCCTCCGCGCTCAGCCCCGCCGCGGCCGAGACGGTGTCGGCCACGCCGCCCCCGCCCAGCCACAGGTCCGTCTCCACGGGGCCGGGGCTGATGCAGTTGACCCGCACCCCGCGCGGGCCGAACTCCTTCGACAGCCCCTTGGAGAAGTTGGCCAGCGCCGCCTTGGCCGCGCTGTAGTCGATCACCATGGGGTCCGGCAGCTCGGCGTTGACCGAGCCGATGTTCACGATGGATCCCCGCCCCGCCTCCAGCATGAGCGGCAGGACCGACCGGGTCACCGACACCGCGGTGAACAGGTTGAGCTCGATGGTCCGCCGCCACTCGGCGTCGGTCACGCTCAGGAAGCCGCCTGGGCGCGCGGGGGCCGCGCCCACGTTGTTGACGAGCACGTCGATACGGGGGCCCGCGGCCGCCGCCAGGCGCTCGGCGCTGTCCGGTTCGCTCAGGTCGAGCGGAATCCGACGGACGCCCCCTTCCTGCACCAGCACCTCCAGTCCGGGGGACGAGTTGCGGGCCACGGCCACCACCTGAGCCCCCGCGGCCACCAGTGCCTTCGCCACCGCCAGACCGATGCCTCTGCTCGCACCGGTGACCACGGCCGTCCTGTCCTGGAGTTCCCCTGCCATCGTCTGCTCCAGCCGTCGATCAACTTGGTTTTGTTTATGACCGCATCACTTCATTATCGAGTTGGATTTCTATCATCCCCATTCCGTGGTTCGCGGATTTCTGATTGCGGGCCGGCTGTTGGCGTGTCGGGGAGTAAGGTCGCCTGCCCTGGCGTCCGGGGTGTCATCCGCCAGGTCATCTGGAAATACCACGGCGGGAATTGGCGGGGGACAGCTGTGAACGGTTCGCAGGCGGAGGCCAGGCCCATCCTGGTCCTGACCGCGCAGCCCGTGGAGTACCGGGCGGTGCGCGAGTGCCTGGTCTCCGTACGACGAGGACCGAGTCACAAGGGCACGGTGTTCGAGGTGGGCTGGCTCAACGGCACCTCCTGGAGGATCGTGCTGGCGCAGCTGGGGCAGGGCAGACTCGCGGCGGCGGCGCTCACGACCGGTGCCGTCGAGGCGTTCGCCCCCCGCGCCCTGTTCTCCGTCGGTGTCGCGGGCGGTCTCAGTCCCGAGGTCGAGCTGGGCGACGTCGTCGTGGCGACCAAGGTCTACGAATGCCACGGGGGCAAGGAGACCGACGAAGGGTTCGGGGCCCGGCCGGTCTCCTGGCCGGCCACGGGCGAGTTGCAGCAGTTGGCCGGGCTGGTCGCCGGCTCCGACGCGTGGTGGCGGTCGGCTCACATCAAGCCCGTCGTCACCGGCGACGTCGTGCTCGACGCGAAGGAGTCGGCGCTGCGCCGGATGCTGAGCCGGAACTACCAGGACGCGGTCGCCATCGAGACGGAGGGCGCGGGTGCGGCAGCGGCGGCCCACCTCAACGACCGGCTGCCCGCCCTGATCGTGCGGGGCATCAGCAACCGGGCCGACGGCAGCAAGAGGCAGACCGACGCCGCCGACTGGCAGACCACCGCCGCCCGCAACGCGGCCGCCTTCACGTTCTCCGTCATCCGCGAACTGTCGGCCGACGACGAGGACGAGGACGGAGACGTACGCGACGAGTACTCCGTTGCGGCCGCTCTCGATCGGAACGCTCTCCACCCGGCCGCTCTCGATCGGAACGCTCTCCACCCGGCCGCTCTCGATCGGAACGCTCTCCACCCGGCCGCTCTCGATCGGAACCCTCGCGACCCGGTCGCTCTCGCCCCGTCCCGCCTGGCCCACCGCACCGAGTCCGCGCCTCCCGGAGCGCCCCGAGGAGCGCCCACCGGAGCGCCCCCCGCACCGCCGTCACCGCCGGTGCCATGGGAAGGCGGCCAGGAGTTCAGCACCCCGGACTGCCGGTACCTGTTGCACAGCGAGCTCCTGAGTGAACGAAGCTCTCCGGACCACTTCCTGGTCCAGCACCAGGCCCTGGCCCGTCGGCTGGAGCCGGACACCGCAGACGCGGCCTCGCCGTACGTCTGGCTGCGCCAGACCCGAGTGCTCCAGCCCGTCCCCGAGGCCCTGGAAGCGGTGGCCGCCCTCGACCGTGAACACCTCCTCCTCGGCCGGCTCCCGTCGCGGGCGAAGGGGCTCCCGGGCCGCGGGCGGTACGAGCGGATCGGCAACCGCAGGGCCGTCCTCGCCCTGCCCTGGCCGGTCACCCGCGCCGGCCGCCCCTGCGAGACACTCCACGTCACCTGGGGCACCGACCGCCGCCACCCCCTCGCCAAGGGCCGACTGGCCCGCCTGCTGGCCGGAGTCGCGGGGCTGTGCCACACCCTGGCCCTGCTGCACCGGACCGGCGCCACCCACCGGCACCTGACCCCCACCGGCGTCATCGAGCTCGACGACGGACGCCTGATGCTGCGCGACCTCGGGCTGGCAGGCCACGACCCCCGCCCCGGCGAAGGCCCCACCTCCTACCGGGCCCCGGAACAGTGGCGGGAAGGCTACCGTCCGGGCCTGGTCGGACCGCCCACCGACGTCTACCAACTGGCCGCCCTCACCTACCACCTGACCACCGGTCACACACCTGCCCCGGGTGGACCGCTGCCGCTGCGCTCCCACCTCGGGAACGTCCCCGACCGCCTGGAGCGGGCGTTGCGCGCGGCACTGGCACAACACCCCGAAGAGCGCCCGGGCGCCCGCGCTCTGGGCAGCGCACTGCGCGACGCCCGCGACGACCTGCTCGGAGACGCCTGAATGCTGCGCCCCGTGGACGTGCCGGGCGACCTCGTCCTCGTCCCCAGCCCCTCTCTGGACGGCGACCTGCGCCGACGGCGCGCCGACCACCCCTATCTGCCCGATGACGTCCACCAGCTCACGGACGGGCTCAACAGCCGCGCGGACGGGGTACCCGCGATCATCGCCGAACCCCGCAGGCCCGGTGCGGACCCGAGCCTGCTCCTGCACGACCGGGCCTACGTCGCACGGCTGTACCGGGACCGGAGGAGGCCGGGCGTGTACCAGGTGGCCGCGATCCTCCCGCTCGGCTTCCAGCACCATCGCGATCTCGAACGAGGCTGTCTCCTGGTGCGGCCCGGCCGCTGGCTGGCCCGCCACGCCGACAGCGGGACACTTCCCGACGGCGACGCCCACTGGGACCGCCTGACGGACGCCTGGCGGCAGCTCACCGACGAACTGTCCGCGGGTGGCGGAGCGCGCGAGCTCGCCGCCCGGCACACCAGCTTCCTCGACACCGTCGAGCGGGTGATCGACACCGTCGAGCACATCACCGTCGCCAGGGAGAGCGCCGCCGACGACTTCCCGTACCGCGCCGCGTCCGCGACGGGCGAGCAGCGCCACGGCACCCGAGCGGTCCACACGTTCCACCTCGCGCTCGACCGCGGGCCCGACGAGGGCGCCTTCGTCCAGATCCGCGGTGAACCCGCACTGCGGGGACGGGTCGTCCGCGCGCCCTCGGGCGGTACGACGGTCACGGTGTCGTTCGACCGGGCCGTCGACTGGGACAGCGTGCCGCGGCAGGGCGCCCTCCAGATCGTCCCCGGGCAGGCCGTCCACGAGCGCCGCCGCGCCGCGGTCCGCACCCTGCGCGAACGCCGGTCGCACAACCCGTACCTGCTGGACGTGCTGGCCGACCACCGGGTCCGCCCGCCGCGACCGGCCCCGGACGAACCCGACGAGGAGCTCGACCCCGCCCAGACGGAGGCCTTCCGCAAGGCGCTGGCGGTCGAGGACCTGATGCTGGTCCTGGGGCCGCCCGGTACCGGCAAGACCCGCGTGATCAGCCAGATCGTCAGGGCGGTCGCGGCCCGGGAGACGAGGCAACGGGTCCTGCTCGCCTCCCACACCAACCGCGCGGTCGACAACGTGCTCGCCCGGCTCCCCAGGGACCTGGTCGTCGTCCGGGCCGGCAACGAGGCCGGGGTCACCGAGGAGGGGCGGCCGTTCCTGCTGGAGGCGCAGGCGGCCGGGCTGCGTCGGGAGATCCTCGGCCGGCTGGAGACGCGGCTGGCCGCCCCCCTCGACATCGAGGACGCCGAGAAGTGGTGCCACGTACTGGGCACGGTTCTCGACCGGCTCCGGGCCCTGGCGGCCGAGGAGCGGGCCGGGTACTCCGCACTCGCCGAGGCCAGACGGGCGCACGGCGGTCCGGCCCGGCTGCGGGTGGACGAACTCGTCGCCGAGCGCTCACGCCTCGACCGGGAGGAGCGGCGCAACGCACGCAGGACGGAGCACCTGACCCGATGGCGCGAACGCCTGACCCGACCGGGCGGCACCGCCCTGCGCCGCACCGGCCGCCGCCTGTTCGGTTTCCTGTCGCGCCTGTTGGGGCGGCGTTGCGAGCACCGCCTCGCCCGGGCCGCGGCGGACGCGGCCGCGCTCGCCGGGAGACGGGAGCTGCACCGCACGGAGCTGGCCGCGGCCGAGCGTGCCCTCGACGCGGCGACCCGTGACGTCCCGGCCGTGCGGGCGGCACGCAGGGCGCTGGACGAGGTCCTCGGGCGCGGCGGGAGGTGCCGTGCCGAGGCGGTCGAGGCCGCGGAGCACTGCCGGGCCGCCGTGGCGGCCGTCGAGGAGGTCCCGGCCGTACCCGACCCGGCTACTTCGCCACCCCCCGCCGTCGACCGGGAACTGGCCCGGCTGCACGCCCTGCTGACGGAGCGGCTGCCGCTGCTCGCCGCCCGGCGGGCCCTGCTCCGGTCCTGGCACGACGAGGTCTCCGCGGCGACCGGGCAACTGCACACCGAACTCGTCCGCTACGCGCACGTGGTGGCCGCCACCTGCATCGGTGTGGCGTCCCGCCCCGAGCTGACCGGACTCGACTTCGACCTCGCCGTCATTGACGAGGCGGGACAGATCGGCGTCCCCGACGTGCTCGTACCGCTCGTCCGCGCCCGCCGCGCGGTGCTCGTGGGGGACCAGCGGCAGCTGCCGCCCTACCTGGATCCCGAGGTCGGGGACTGGGCGGAACACTGCGGCGACCCGGCCGCCGCGGCGCTGCTCACCAGCAGCGCGCTCGAACTGCTGCGGCCCGACCTGCCCGCGTCGGCCGTCGTGTCGCTGACGAACCAGCGACGCATGCCGTCGGCCGTCGCCGGCTTCGTCTCCACCGCGTTCTACGAAGGCTTGCTGCGCACGTCCGAGCCTGACCTGCCGCACGACTCCCGGCTGTTCCGCACCCCGATGGCGTTCGTCGACACCTCACGGCTACCGGCCGGCCGACGCTTCGAGCAGGACGCGGACGGAGCGCGCAGGGGGTACGTCAACCCGGCCGAGGCCGACCTGCTCACCCTGCTCGCCGCGCACTACACCGCCCGGGGCGAGGACTGGGCGGTCATCGTGCCGTACGCAGCCCAGGCCGCGCTGATCACCACCGCCCTGGCGCGGCGGACCGGCAGACCTGAGCACGTCGGGCTCAACGTCGGCACGGTCGACTCGTTCCAGGGCGGCGAACGGGACGTGATCCTCTACGGCTTCACCCGCAGCAACCCCGGTGGCAGGGTGGGGTTCCTGGACGAACTGCGCCGGGCCAACGTCGCGTTCACCCGGGTCAGACGCCAACTCGTGCTGGTGGGCGACCTCTCCACACTGACCCGGGCGAAGGACAGCGGGTTCCGCGACCTGGCGCGCTCACTGCGTGAACACGTCGCCGGACACGGTGAGATCCGCTCCTACGACGAGATCGAGGCCCTGCTGAGGCGGACCGCGACGGAGGGCGAGGGCGCGTGAGCGAGCGGAATCCGCTGCTGCCGTACCCGGAGCGACGCGCCCTGGAGCACGCCGCGTTCACCCTCGGTCTGCGGCCCACCAGCATCCATGCCGTACTGCTGCCCGTGTGGTGCCAGGAGGTCCGGGCGACGGTCACCGACGGGCAGCCCTACGAACTCATCGACCGGTTCGTCGAACTCGGCATCGCCGAGGGCGGGTTCGGCTCCGCCGCGGAACTGGCCTCGTTCCTCGCTCTCGACCCCGCCCTGGTGCGCCAGGCACTGGCGTTCCTCACCGCCATCGACCATGTCACCGAGCGGGACGGGAGGACCGAACTCACCGGACTCGGCCACCGGTCGGTCCGGGACGGCACGCGCTACACGGTGACCCGCGGCGACCGGCGCAGGCTGTACTTCGACGGGTTCCAGTCCCGCCCGCTGACCACCGCCCACTACCGGGGCGCCACCGTCGCCCACATTCCCCACGACGACGCGGGGGCCGCGAGGCACCGGGGAACCCGTCCGCCCCGGCTGATGGCACGCCCGTTCCGTCCCGAGGCAGTGGGGGAACTGGCGCGTGACCCCCAGCGGGCCCGCTTCAACCTGCCGCCGGGCGTGGAGAACCTGGAATGCGTCGGTGCCCCGGAGTGCCTGCACCTGCCCGCGTACGTCCTGCGCGCGGTCGAGGACGACGGCGGTGTGCGCCACCTGATCTACACCCGGGCCCACGACGGTGAGCCCGACGCCGATCTCTCCGCCGCGTGCGAGCGGACACCCGAGTTCGTGCACACCCTCGCGAGCGAGGAGAGCGGTGCCGTCCGGAGTCTGGCGGAGCGGATCGAGCGGTGGCTCAGCATCCGCGGCCTCGCCCAGTATCCGCCGGTGCGCGACCGGCACGGCGCGTGGCGCGTCACGCTGCCCCCGGACCGCTTCCACGGGGACGGCAGGGTCAGGATGTCCCACATCGGTTCGTACGTGGTGTTGAGCGGCGCCTTCTTCCAGCTCTGGTGCGAGGACCGCGAGACCCGCTCCTGGGCCCTTGTCGAGCGCCTCGACCGTCATCTGGGCGACCGGCTGCGCGTCGACCCCGGGGCCGTCCGTACGCGGGTCGACTCCCTCTGCCGGCAACTGGAACTCGGACCGATCGGTCTCGACACTCTGCGCCGCGCCGCGGACAGCGCGGGGAAGGCGGGACTCGCCGAGCGGCTGCGGCGTGCTCAGGCGGCGGAGCAGAGACGGACGCCCGGTCAGATAAAGACAAGAGCGAACAGGGAAGGGCGCTAAACGCGCGCGAAGAGTGAGAAATGATATTCGGATGACCTTTACGAAAGGTCATCCCTTTGCCGGTCGGGAAAAGAGGGAATTCCGGCCATAGGTGAGGCCGGGCGAGTCTAATCTTGTCGGTGCAGGGCACCGCCGAAGGGGTGTCATTCCGGCAGCTGCCGGAATGCGGGGATTTTCGGGGGGCTTCGGAGCCATGGGGAGCCAAGCGTGACGTATAAAACGGGGGCGGTCGAGCGTGCGTGCGGACGGCCCGTGACATCGGGAAAGCCGCCGACCGGGGGAATATCGAACCCCTCCGCCGTCCGGCCGGTCCTCGCCGTACTTCCGGGGCGCGGGGCGGTCCTTCCGGCGCGTGGGGCGCTCACACCGGCGCGCAGGCGGACACGCCGCCTCGCCGCGGTGGTGCTCGCCGCCGCGACGCTGCCCGCAGCGGCGCTTCCCGCCTTCGGCGCGGAAGCGGCCGCACAGGCCCGGCCCGTCGACGCGGCCCGGGCCGCCGGGAAGGCTTCCGACGATCCTGTCGACTACGCCGTCGCGGTGGACGAGTCGGCGAGCCTGGGGGCCGGGGAGCTCGCCCGCGAGAAGGACGCCGTCACCGCGATCGCCGGCAGCGACCCCTCCGCCCGTTCACGGATGGTGGTGTTCGGCTTCGCGGACGCCAGGACCCCGACCCAGTCGCCCATCGACGAGGTCTGCCCCATGCGGGAACTGGACACCGTCGGCCGGGAACAGATCGGCGAATGCGCCGGCGGCCTGCGCGAGCGCACCGAACAGCAGGGCTCCGGCACGGACTTCATCTCCGCCGTCCGCCAAGGCGTCACCCGTCTGAAGGAAGCCCCCGACTCCGGGCGGCCCCGCGTGCTCTTCCTGCTCACCGACGGCTACCTCGACGTGAAGGACAGCTACCGCTACCGCGGGCTCGACGACCGCACCCGGGACGAGCAGGCGGGCGAGGACCTCGCCGCGGCGCTGCGCGAGGCGGCCGACGCCAAGGTGCAGATCTGGCCGCTGGGATTCGGCGGGGACGTGGACCGCGAGAGCCTCGACGCGATGGCGGCCGGCGGCTACCGCGACGGCTGCCGCGACCTCCCGCAGACCACGCCGAAGGCACAGGTCGTCAGCGCCGAAGGGGTCGGCGAGGCACTGGAGTCCGCGTTCGCCGCCGCCCGCTGCCTCTACCGGGAGCCGGGCTCGCAGGGCCGGCCGCCCGCCGACCTCGCCGTGCGCGTCTCGCCACTGGCCACCGAAGGCACCATCGTCGTCTCCAAGGGCGACCCCCAGGTGACCGCCACCTACTACGACCCCGACGGCCACCGGGTCGCCACCTCCGGAGACGGGGGCGCGGACGGCGAGTCGTCCTTCGAACTCACCGGGCGGGGCAGGTCGGTGGAGTCCCTGCGCATCACCCGGCCCCTCGCCGGCCAGTGGCGTGTGCACCTCGACGCACCGGCGGGACACCGCGACCGCATCGCCACCATCAGCGTCCTCTGGCACGGCGCGGTGCGCTCCGACATCCGGCTGGAGAAGCCCTCGCCGAACGCCGGACAGCGCACCCGTGTGGAGGTCGAGGTGCTGACCCGGGCCGGCGTCAAACTGGGCGAGCGGGACCTGCGCGGCATCTCCGTCGCGGGACAGCTGACCGGCGAGGGCTTCGCGCAGAAGGTGCCCATCACCCTGACCGACGACGGCGAGGGCGAGGACCGCCGGAGCTCCGACGGTGTCTTCTCGGGGGCCGTCACCGTGCCCCGCGGGGCCACCGGCGCCCTGCTCTTCTCCAGCACCGTCGAATCGGTCGGACTCCTGCCGGACGGCCGGTCCTACCCGACCACCACCGCGCCCCTGAACGCCAAGTTCGGCGCCGTGCTCGACATCCCCGCGGCCACCGTCCACCCCGGCGGCCGGGTGAGCGGCACGCTGAAGGTGAGCAACCGGGACGCGGCACCGCACACGGTGAAGCTCGCCGTCGCCGACGCCCAGGCCAGCGGTCTGAGCATCGACCCCGCCGGAGTGACCGTCGAACCGGGCGCGACCCGCACCGTCGACGTCACCGTCAAGGTGGCCGGCGAGGCCGAACTCGGAGCGCCCGTGGACGACGACGGCACCGCCCTGGGCGGCAAGGTCACCGTGACCGAAGGCGCACGCGTCCTCGACGACGCGCCGCTCAGCATCACCGTCACCGCCGTGCCCGGTGTGGTCGAACGCATCTGGGACACCTGGTGGAAGGTCATCATCCCCACGGCGTTCCTCCTCGTCGCCGTCGTCGCCGCGCTGCTCTCCCGGCGGCGCGTCAAGCGGCTGCGGATCGCCCCCGGCGGACTCGTCCTCGAACTGCGGGCTGCCGACACCACTCTGGTCGGCAGCCGCAAGGCCAAGACAGGCCGCGGCAACTGGTACGAGTTCGACATCGTCGACACCACCACCGACACCCCCCGGATCGAACGCCGCAACCGCGGCACCTACGCGGTCCGGCGCGACCTCAACGGGGGAGTGGTGCTGCGCGCCGCCGGTCAGGGCGAGCGGACCCTGCGGCTCGGCGAACAACTGGCGCTGACCGACACACTCTCCCTCCAGGTCGCCGAGAGCCGGGGCCGCCGGGCCGGCGCGGGCCGACGCCCCGGCCCGGCCGGACGGAGCCGGTTCTCCGAGCGCCACCGCGCCACCCGCGAGGACACCTCCGCGTCCACCGACACGTACGACCACGGCACCTACGCGGCGAGCGTCCGGGACCCGGCGAACCACCCCGACCTCTGAGCCGGCCTCCCGGACACCACCGGGACACCACCGCCCCGGCACCGGGGCGGCGGCCGGAGCCGCCGCCCGTCCCACCCGACCGCGCACCGGTGACCGCGGTCCCTTCCCACCCGTACTCGACCACCAGCGACCGGGACGTCCCGCGTCCCGGCGGAGGACCACTACATGAAGATCTTCCAGCCGATGCTCTTCGTCGGGCTGGGCGGCACCGGCGGACTGGTCGGAGCCGAGCTGGAGCGGCGGTTGCGGGCCGGACTGTGCGGACCCGACGGAACGGCGCTCAACCGTCTCGGCATCCCGCTGCGCTACCAGCTCCCGGAGTTCCTCCAGTTCGTCTACGCCGACTTCAGCGAGTCCGAACTCGCCCGACTGCCCCACCTCAGCGCCGACAACTCGTTGCGCGCCGCCTACAGCCGGACCGCGCGCGCCACCCACGACCTTCTGCCCGACCACGACAGCTCCCCCGAGGTCACCCGGGAACTGCGTGCCGTGATGCGGGACGAGATCAGCGGCTGGCTGCCCCCGCGCACGGGCGAACCCAAGGTCACCCCGCTGCGCAACGGGGCCGGCCAACTGCCGACGGTCGGACGCGCGGCCCTGTTCGGCACCCTCCGCAACGGACTGGACCCGGTGATGGGTCCGCTGCTCCAGGCCATCGACGCCATCAGCCGCTCCGGCGGCGAACTCAGCCAACTCGACGGCGGACCGATGTCGGGCTGCGACGTGTTCGTGGCCTACTCGGTGGCCGGCGGCACCGGCGCCGGCATCTTCCTCGACTATCTCCACCTGATCGGTGAGGCGTTCCGGGCGAAGAACTTCACCGGCGCGCGGATCTACCCCCTGGTGGTCATGCCGTCCGCCTTCCCCACCTCGTCGGGCGGCGGCCGCGAGGCCGAACTCAACGCCGCGCGCGCCGTGGTGGACCTCTTCCGGCTGGTCGACGAACAGAACGTGCCCACCGCCGAGTCCGACCTCGGCGACACGGATCCCGGCTCCGCGATGCACATCCGCTACCCGGGCGTGCACCCCATCCGGCTGCGCACCGGCATGGTGCCGACCGCCTTCCTGTTCAGCCGCACCGCCGGAATCCGCCCCGACGACCTGCGGCGCTCCATCGTCTCGCTGGTGATGTCCCTGGTCGGCACCGAACTCGGCGACGGAAGCGGGCCGCGCACCCGCGCCGACGACGACTACCAGACGTTCGCGGCCAGTTTCATCAACCGCGGCCTGCACCGCGCCGCCCGCGCCTCCTCCGGCATCGGCCACCGGGGCGTGTCCACCAGCCTGGTGGCCTCGATGACCGCACCGCTCGACGAACTCGCCGAGCTCGTCTCCTCCCGGATGCTGGCCACGTCGGTCCGCCGGCTCACCGAGCCCACGGTCCGGCCCAGCCACGACTACGGCGGCACGGTCCGCAAGATGTTCGCCGACGCGGGCCTGGACGAACTGTGGACCCGCGAACCACTGCCCGTGCCCGAGCCCGATCCGCTGCCGCGCGGCGGAGTCGCCATCGAGCAGGCGCTGCGTGACCGCATCAGCGACATGCAGGGACTCCTCGACGACCTGCGCCGCCGGGTGGACCGGCGCGCACCCGCGCTCGCCGAGCAGTTCGCGCCCCGTGCCGCACTGGAGCGGGTGCTGCGCTCCGCCGACCTCTTCCACGCCGAACGGATCGTCAAGGGAGTGCCCGGCGACTCCGACCCGGTGACCGTGCTCGGTTTCCTCGGCATGCTGGAGAACCGCAGCCGACAGCCCGCGCGCCCCGCGGGCGTGGAGCCACAGCCACCCGCCGTCCCCCGGATCAGGGGACGGATCGGCGGCCTGTCCAAGGCACGCTGGGGCGACGCCGACGTGGCCGCCGCCGTCGAGGCACAGGACCGCTGGTACCAGTGGCGCAGCCGGGTCGTCTGGCACGAGGGCTGGCGGCGCCAGGAACAGCGCTGGCGCCCGGCCGCCACCGCACTCAGCGGCGAACTGGCGCTGCTGATCGAGGCGTTCCGCAAGCACATGGAGGAAGAACCCCGGGCCTTCCAGCAGCAGGTGCAGGAGCTCTACGACGACCGCACCGGCGTGTCCTACCTGCTGCCACCGCAGAGCAACCTCCGCGACTTCTACGACGACCTCAGGGAACGCCTGATCAAGCGGGTCAACCTGCGCGACAACGACGACGAGTCGGCCCTGCTGCTGAAACTCGTCGACGGCGACTGCTGGCAGGCCGCGCACGCCGCAGGCCGGCGCAATCCCGCCGCGGCCGTCGCGACCGTCAAGGCCGCGGTCGAACAGCGGATCAAGACGCTGTTCGCGGAGAGCGGCGTGCAGGCCGACGAACGCCCGCTGCTGCCGTCCATGGCGATGCTGCTGAGCGCGGCGGCCGGGGTCGGAGAAGCCGCCGAGGAGGTCGGCAAGAGCGCGCTCGAACAGTTCCGCTTCAAGATCGCCGGTCTGCTCCCGCACGGATTCGTCCCTGAGGGCGGCGGTCCGCTGAAGATCCTCATCGTCTACCCCCGGATCCAGAACAAGGCCGCGGTCGAGGAGTACCTGAGCAAGTCCCTGCTGCTGCCGAGGGACGGCAAGCGGTCCATCGAGTTCCGCGGGGTCGAGACGGACTCGATCACGGTGGTGCTCTTCCGCAGCGAGATGAGCCTCACCGAGGTGCCCGAGGCCCGCAACGTGCTCCGCCGCTGGGCCAGGGCCCGCGACGTCGAACAGAGCGAGGACGTACTGAGCTGGCGTCAGCGGCTCGGCTACCGCGACGACTGGCTGGCCAGCACGGAGGAGGACCGGCAGCACATCCTGCACCGTCTGCTGTGCGCCATGTGGAACGGCCAGCTCACCGTCGTCGAGGGCGACACCGACTCGCCGCGCCGGGTCCGGGTCCGGCTGTACGAGGAGGACGGCCCCGACGTCCCCGGCATGACCCTGCGGCTCGACGACTATCAGGGCGACCTCTCCGGCTGGGCCGGACTGCTGCGCTCGTACGAGAGGTGGGCGCTGCTGGACGAGGGCCGCATCGTGGAGGACTACTGCAGCGTGCTCATGCGGGTCCAGCCCAAGGGCCTGTCACTCTCCGGCAGCACCCCCGACCCGCTGTTCGTCCACTTCGTGAACGACGTCGCGAGGCGCCAGCAGGAGCTCCTGGAGAAGCTGGAGCACCAGTCCGGCCAGTGGTCCGCCGAATGGATCAGGCCGCTCCGGCAGTTCTGGTCCGAGACCCTTCCGGGCGCCCTGGACGTGGCGTTCACGGAGAAGCGGGCACTCCAGCCGACCCTGCGGACCCTGGAACGGACGATGCGGGACGAGCGCCTCTCCGCGACACCGCCACCGCCACCGGACCCGACCGCGTCGCCGACACCCCCGAGGCCACGGCGACGCGAGGAGGACGACTGGGGGACCGCCCCGCTGCGGAAGGACCGGGTCGCCCCGGCCGGTGCTCCGCACCCGACGGCCGACCGGGACCGCTTCGGCTCGGCCGCGGATCCGTACCCGACGCCCCGCGCGGACCACGTCGACCCGTACGCGAAGACCGACCCGGACCGCTCTGCCGCGTATGCGAGGGCCGATGGGGACCGCCCTGACCCGCCTGCCGATCCGTACGCGACGGCGGACCGGGACAGGCCCGACGCGTACGCGAAGGCCGACCGGGACCGCCCCGACCCGGCTGTCGATCCCTACGCGAACTTCCGCAAGGACCACGTCGACGCGTACGCGGAAGCCCGTACGGACGCTGTCGACCCGTACGCGAAGGCCGACGGGGATCGCTCCGACCCGGCCGTCGACCCGTACGCGAAGGCCGACGGGGATCGCTCCGACCCGGCCGTCGACCCGTACGCGAAGGCGGACCGGGACCGCTTCGGCTCGGCCGCGGATCCGTACCCGACGCCCCGCGCGGACCGCGTCGACCCGTACGCGAAGGCCGACAGGGACGCCCCCGACCGTGCCACCGATCCGCACCCGACGGGCCGCGGGGAGCGTGAGGCCGGCGACGCCCGCGGGGGCCGCCACGCGGCCCGGCCCGGCACCGAGTCCGCCCCCCCGGATCGGGGGCAGGTCCCCACGGACCGCTACGACCTCCCCGGGTGGCCCGAACAGCCGCGTTGGCCCGAGCGGTTGTCCACGCGCCCGGCGTCCGACCCCGACCGCCCGGCGTCCGACCCCGACCGCCCGGCCTCCGACCCGGCACCGGGCGACGGCACCCTCCGCGCCACGAACGCCGACACAGGGCCGTACGCCGGACGCACGGATCAGGCAGGCCAGGGCCATGTCGGTCGGGCGAACGGCTCGGCCGACGACGACTACCCCTGGGAGGTCGGCAGCGCGGACGAACGCGACCCGTTCCCCGACGCGCTCCGGGGTGACGACGACCGCGCCGGCCGGAACCCGGAACGGGACTTCGGGGTGGGCTCCCACCGGATTCCCCCGGACACCGGACCGGCCGGCGGACCGAGCACCGGCCCGGCCACCGGCCCGCCCCCTCCCGTGTATCCGCCGTTCCCGACCGACGACGGTGACGGCCGGCCCGGGCGCGCCGAGCAGGACTTCCCCTGGATCACCTCGAGCGAGTCCGCGGACCCGGCCGGATCCGGGCCGGACCGGACGCCCGACCCGAGGGCCGATCGCCGCGCGGCCCGGGACCCCTGGGAGAGTGACCCCGAGTGAGTCAGGTCAAGGACGCGGCGCACGCCGTGATCGTGCTGGACCTGCGGTCCGGCGCACACCGGTTGGCGGCCCCCGGCGCGCTGCGCAAGGCGGTCCAGCAGCAACTGAGGGACGAGGGGCTGCCCGAACCCGGCGACGGGCACTACAGGTTCCTGCTGCTGGACACCCCGCGCGGGCTGATGGACCACCACGGTCTGTACGAGAAGGTCCTCGGCTACGGCGCCAAGGCATGGGTGCTCGGCCTGGTCGTCGGCGATCTGCCGGGCGCGGACGACCTCGACGCGACTGCCCTCCCTCACGACGACGACCGGCCCGCGGAGTTCGTCTCCGACAGCGACAACCCCGGCGGGTTCGGCCGTCGCCTGCTGAGGCCGGCCGCGCTGCACGGACCGGACTCCGGGCTGCTGTGGGCGGGCGACCTGCGCGCCGCCCGCACCGCGGGCGACCCCGTCGGTGCCGACGACCCGGAGGCACTGGCCGTCCTCGTGGATCTGCTGCGGGCGCTGTTCGACGAGACCCTGGACACGCTCGCCCGGTTCCCGGACGCCGTGGCGGTGCCCGGTGTACGGGTGTTGGAGCACGACCTGTCCGGCGCCGCCAGGGCGCGCGCGTGGCGCGAGGCACTCAACCGGTTCGCCGGCGAACGGTCCGCCGGCACCCCGCTGCCGGCCGACGGCGACGACACGACCCGGATCGAGCTGCCCAAGCCGCTGGACGAACTCGCCGCGGGCCGCCCCACAGGAGCGGTCCCCGGCCACCGGGTCCCGGGCGGCCAGGCCGACCGGGCCTACGCGGGCTGCCTCACCGCCCTCGACGAGGCCTACGTCGGCTGGGCACAGCTCAGTGGCGTCGGCGGTCTGCTCCTCGGCACCGGCCGGCGTGCCACCGAGGAGGCACTCGACGCCGCCGGGCACGAACTCGACGGCTACCGCGGTCTGGTGGTCCGGGCCCTCCAGGACGGCGCCGCCGGGACCTCCGCGGCGACGCCCGAATCGGCGCTGCTCCTGTCCGAACTCGGGGTCCGTGTCCCGCCGTACGCGGGCGACCGGGAGGCCGTGGGGGACGGCCTGCACCGGCTCGCCGAACGGATGCTCGGCGGGCGGCTGGCCCTGCGCAGTGTCGCCGAACGCTTCGCCACGCTCTCCGAGCAGGTGGCGCCGGCGCCGAGCGCGGGGCTGCTCACCGAGGCGGACCGGCGCTGCCCGCCGGAGCTGCCTCGGCGCGTCTCGGCCGAGCAGCACTTCGCCGTCTCCGCGACCACCCCCGGGCAACTCGGCGGCGCGCTGGTCGCGTGCGGGGTGGCCGCCCTGTTGACCGGGCCGCTCGCCGTGCTCGGCGCGCTCGGTGTCCTCTTGGTCTTCGTCGGCGGCAGCCTGCTCACCCGGTCGCGGCAGCCCGGCCGCATCCCCTCGGGACCCGGCGCGGCCGCCCTGGCGGCACAGGTGCTGGCGGGCACGGCGGGCGCCGTAGGAGGCGCGGTCCTCGGCAGGGCGGTGGACCTACCCCCCGGAGCGGGGCTGCTGGGGCTCCTGGGCGGGGCGGCACTCGCCATGACACTCCTCGTCCTGCGCTGGCGCCGGGCCGTCGACCAGTGGTGGGAACTCACCGGCGCGGACGACGCCCGGCGGGCCCTGGACGACCTCGACGCGCTGCTCGCCGAGGCGGTGTTCCGGCAGCGCTGGGCCGCCGACGAGCGCCTGTACTGCGCCAACGCCGCCAGGATGGTGGCCGGCGCCCTGCGCGGCGCGGCGGCGGCCGTCGAGGAGCTCGACGGCCCCGACCAGGTACCGAACCCCGGGGCGACGCCGACGGCCGGGGGATGGGAGGACCTGTTCCGCGCGGAGACCGGCCCCGCCTCGACGGCAAACCCCGACGGGGATGTCGAACGGCCCGCCTGGATGCCGGAACCCGACCCCTACCGTCGGCCGGACAAGGCCCACGGGACGGCCGAAGGGCGCACGACCTCCCGGCTCGACGCCGCCGACGGCGCCGGGACACGCGCCCCGGCGGCGCACCGGCGGTCCGGCGACGGCCCGCGCTGGCTGGACCGCGAGGCGGGCGAAGGCGGCCCCGAGCTCGTGGACACGCTCGTGGGCGACCTCACCGACACACTGGTCAGCGCGCTCGACCCCTACTGGGGTGCTGTCGTACGCGGTCAGGGCGGGGGACCCGCGCTCACCCGCGTCGAGCAGGAGATGCGGCACAAGCTCGAAGTGACCCGCCGTCATCTGTTCACCCAGGGCGTGGTTTCGCCACCCCCCTACACCCGGTCCGCGGACCGTCGGGGCGACGCCGAGGGACTGCTCGGCATCGGGCACCAGCGGGTGGCCGACGCCATGGAGCCGGACCCGCAGGGCCGCCGGATCGTCGACCTGGCCTCGCCGGACCAGACACCGCTGCTCAGCAGGGATCCGGCCAGTGTGGAGTGGATCAGGTTCGCCCCGCAGGCCGTGTGGGACGCCACCGAGGGCCACACCGGTCCCGCCGCGAGCGCCGAACAGGACGAGGACACCCCCGCGATGGCGGCTCCCGGGGTGCGCAGCCGCTCGGTGTGGACCTCCACCGGGCGCTACGCCGGATTGCTGAAGCTGGTTCCCCTGCGGGTCGGAGTGGTGCGGCCGGTCCGTCTGCGCGAGTGGGCCGACGACCGGTCGACGGCACCTGGCCGCTACGGCGACGAGGTGGGCCTGTGAACGAACGGACGGCAGGGACAGCGGGTCGCGGCGCGGCCACCTGGGACCTGAGCGCGTCGGCCGACGGCACCGAGATGCCGCCGGACCTGTCCTTCACCACCCCGGACGGCGTGCGCTGCGACGTCCCCGCCCGCTTCGGCCCCGACCTCAGGAGGGTCGTCCGTACGCCCCTGCTGGCCCGCGAACTGCTGCTCGGCGATGCCTGGAAGGGCGTACAGGTACGGCTGTCCACCGCCGACGCCTCCGACGCCCACGAGTACCACGCGCTGGAGACCGAGGTGGGCGCGGCCCTGATGATCCACCGGGCCTTCTCCGGGAGCCCGTACCAGGGCCTGTTCCCGGTGCCGGTCGGCTACGACATGGACGCGCCCGAGCCGTTCCTGATCTACTCCGCCCCCCGGGGGGAGTCGGCCACCAGCCTCGCCCACGGCATCTCCACCACCGATCAGCGGATCATCGAGCGCGATCTGGTGCTCGCCGTCCGGCTGTTGGAGAGCCTCGGACTCGTGCACCGGGGCATCGTGCCCGCGGCCGTCCGCTGGGACGGCGAACGGGCCCAACTGTGGGACCTGGGCGCGACGGCCCGCATCGGCACCCCGCGCACACCGTGGGGGACTCCGCCGTACGCACCGCCCGAACAGCGCGCCGGTGTCGGCGAGGTCGACGCGCGGGACGCGCTGTGGAGCACCGCCCAGCTGATGTACCAGCTGGTCGCCGGCCGTCAGGGCAGGCCGGACGGCCCGCCCGCGGACCTCGACACCTACCGGTCCCTGGCCCAGACCCTCGGCGCGGCCTTCGCACCCAGGGCCGAGGACCGTCCGACCCCCACCCGCCTGCTCGGCCTGCTCATGCCGGACCCCGACCCGGCCGCCATGGTCGTGGCCCGCCCCGACCCGCTGGAGCCGCACCGAAGGGAGTTCGACGCGGTCCTCGCCCGCAAGCGCACCGCAGCCGGAATCGGCGGAGCCGACGCTCGGGACGGACGCGACGCGGCGGCACCCGACCGGGACGGACCGCTCCGCGACGGACGGCCGCACACGACCGCGGGCACGCCGGCCGACGACCGGGGCCGCAGACGCGGCTGGCTGGGCGGGACAGCCGATCGCGAGCGCGGCCGAAGCGGAAAGGGACGCCGGTGAGTGGCACCTCGACACACCTCGAACCCGGGCAGGTGATCTGCCCGTACTGCCTGGAGATCGTCGTCTACGACGAACGGGCTCTGCACGTCCGCAACGAGAAGGCGCAGTACGAACGCCTCGACACCGCCGGACTCACCAATCCGCTGCGCCGCGCGGACGTCCTGCGCGGAGCCTTCCAACTGTGCGGGAACACCCAGGGAGTCACGCAGCACTACATCCCCGTGCCCTACCTGACCCACGGCCGACCGCTGACCATCGCCATGGTCGGGACGTCGGGCACCGGAAAGAGCCATCTGCTGACCCAGATGGTCGCCGAGATCACCGACGGCTGCCTTCGCCCTTACGGCGTGAGCTGGCAGCCGGTGAACCCCGCCGACCACTCGGTGTTCATCAGCGAACGGGTGGCGCTGCTGCGCGCCGGCGAGCAGTTGGAGGCGACCGCGCAGACACCGTTCGCCGAGTTCGTCGAGGCTCTGCTGCTCACGGGAGCGGACGGCCAGGTACGGCCCGTGGCCTTCTTCGACCTGGGCGGCGAGGACCTCGTCCGCACCGACGCGCTGCTGCGCTTCCTGTTGGGCGTCGACGCCCTCGTGTTCGTCGCCGATCCACTGCTGGCCTGCGGTCTGCCCCAACTCGACGAGACGCGCGAGCGGTACGGCCTGCGCGTCAGCAGGAGCGACCCGGCCTTCGACACCGTGCTCGACCGGCTGCCGCGCCAGGGGGCGTATCTCGACGTGGCCATGGCCCTGGTGGTCGGCAAGGCGGACCTGCTGCGCTTCGAGCCCCCGGTCGACCGTTGGCTCAGCCGGCCGTCCACTGCCCCGTTCGATCCGCGGCAGGTGCGCGAGGAGAGCCGCGACGTCTACGCGTTCCTGCGCCGTCACGCCGCGCCCGCCTGGCTGCGCCCGTTCGACAACGGCCTGCGCTGCACCCTGCACTTCGCCTCCGCGACCGGCGGTCAGCCGACGAACGGCCGCTTCCCGCACGGGGTGCGCTCCCGGCGGGTGCTGGGGCCGCTGTTGTCGATCCTCGCCATGTGCGGGCTGCTGACCGAGGATCCGGCGCACCGGCCGTCCACCGTGGGGATGTGAACTGACGTGGACCAGCGCAGTGAAGAGCTGCTCGACCAGATCGTCTTCCGCTGGGAGGGCAACCGCGGCCGGACGGGCACGGGCATCACCGCTGTGGCGTACTCGTGCGAGCCTGAGCGTGCCGAGGAACTGAGGGCGGAGCTGGCGCCGCTGCTGCGGGTGGAGGGCAGCGAACAGCCCAGCCAGGTCCGCTACGTCCGCGCGAGCGGAGAAGTGGTCCTCGTCAACCGCAGAAGCGGCCCCGACGCCCACGGCCGAACCAGTACGCAGTCACACGCCCTGGTCGGCGCCCGGAACGTGCTCAAGGCCCGATTCTGTCTGACGCTGAACCGGCTCGACCCGCCCGTGGTGTCGGGTACCGGTCCCCGGAGCCTGCGGCAGGTGACGGACGGCGAGCTCAGGGAGGCGGCCGGCCGGGAATGGCAGTGGTTCACGACTCAGGTGCGCACGGTGGCGGAGGCGCTCGCCGCGGTGACCGCCCAACTACTGCGCACCCCGGACCACTTGATGTCGGTCCGTATCCCGGACTTCTCCAGGGACGGGACGAACGGAACACCCCTGCTCGTCTGGGGGCTGTGCGGCATCTTCGGCGACTGGCTGGGGCGGGACTTCTGGACGTACGCGACGTACGACACCTCCGACACCAACGGACTGCGTGTCGTCGGCGTGCCCGCCTGGCGTTCGTCGGCGGCCGTGAACGCCCGCCTGGAGCGGATCGCGCTCGACAACGCACCGCAGGACGAGGCCCAACGGATCGCGCAGGAACTGGTGGGCCTGTTCCTGTCCGACCCGGACAAGGCGAGGGATCTCCGTCGGCTGTTCCTGTGCTTCCCGAGAGGAGCCGCCGTGCCACCGCCGGAGCGGCTGCGCACCCTGCGGCGGTTGCTGGATCAGACCTACGGTCCGGTGATGCACGGTACGGGGGCGACAGCGGTTCAGTCGGCATCCCGCACGGACCGGTACGGGAACGTTCAGCACCTCCTCCCCGCAGCGGACGAGCCGAGGACAGGAGTCGGGTCGGACGGGTCGGGCGGGTCCGTCGAGTCGGGCGGCTCGCGCGCGGCCGTCGGGTCGGGCGGCTTCGGTGGAACCGGTCTGCGGGAGGACGAACCGCACGGAGACCCCCTGCGTGAACACCGGACGCCCGCCCTGCGCCCGCCGGCCCCGGGTGTCCCCACGCCCGCCACACCGACGCACGAGAACGCCGTCGACCAGCCCGTCGCTCACGAGCGCTCCGCAGGGCGACACGTCGTGCCCACGGGGGACCTCACCCGAACCGGTGCGGGTTCTCCGCCCTCGACCGCGCACGTGAGCACGCCGGTGCCGGTGCCGGTGCCGGTGCCGGAGCCGGAGGCGGATCCCGAACCGGCCCACGGGCCGTCAGCGACGACTCGCCGGCCCACGACCGACGCCTCGCTCCGACAACCGGACCACGGGCCCTCGGTGGACAGGCCGCAGAGGTGGCCCACCGAAAATCAGTTGTCCCGTTACGGCCCTCCGCGGTCGTACCGTCCGGAGCACTCGCTCCCGGAGACGGAAGGACAGCGTCTGGACCGACGGCTGTCCCGACGGGTCAAGGCTCGCGGCAGCCTGCCGCTGCTTCCGACCGGGGTCCAGCGCGTGGCCCGCCGACTGACCTTCGCCCGCTGGCGCTACGACCGCAGGTCGGCGTCGTCGGCGGGCATCGACCGACTGCCGGACTGGGAGTTGCTCGACAGGCTCGCCAGGCAGGACGTATCGCGAGAAGAGGCCGATCCGCTCCTCGGCGCCCTGGCCGCCCGAGCAGGTTGGCGCACCCTGCGGGAAGCGGACATCGTCTGCCGCCGGGTACTGAAGCAGGACCTGTACCTGCGCCGACCCACGTTGCGCGACGGAGAGCAGGACGAGCAGGAACTGCGCCTCAGAGCGGACACCGCCGTGTGGCTGCTCCACTGGGCCGTACTGCCGTACGTCGGGCATCCGGGCGTCGCGGACGAACTGGTACGCCTGCTGAGGTCGCTGCACGAGAATCCCGGCCCGATGGAGCGCCGCTTCCTGGACCGCCTGGTCTTCGACTCCCCGTACGGCGTGCCGGACCTCCCGTCCCTGGCCTGGTCCGACCTGCTCCACCACCAGCGGGCGGTTCCCAACCCCGCGCCGTTGCCGGAGCCCCTCCAGGAGCCGCCCGCCCCGGCCGACGACCCAGGCCCGCCACCCGGCGACGGCCACCGCGCGCACCCGTCCGACGACAGGTGGCGGATCGGATTCCTCGGCATGACCTGCGTCGCCGCACTGCTCTTCCTCTTCCTTCTGATCGCCTGGACGTGAAGCGGCTGAAGCGGCTGAAGCGACGCCCGAGCGAGGCCCGACCGGTCGCCGCTGCCGGTGCGGGTGCCTGTGGTCATCGCGCAGCCTGGACGCCCTGGACGCACGGCCCGGCGACCGTATCGCCGGCCCCGACCCCCGGTCGTCGGAGGCCGCTCCCGTAGATCACCATGTACGCCATGTCTCTGACGGCCCCGACCGGCGGACGCGCGAGTTCCGGTGCGAGTGCTGCGATGCCCCCATCGAGCGAGCCTGGAACTTCCTCTACACGGACGGGGCTCCCTACGCGGTGTACTTCGCGAACTGCTACCACCACCGCGACCGAGACCACGACGCGTGGATAGACGTCATCTTCGGGACGTGGGGCGTCGGGTCCGACCCGTGGGACGACCATGTCGCTTTCGCCTGCCGGGTAGGCCCTGTCGCCGGCCAGGACACGCCCGCGTCCACCCTGGTTACCGCAGGTCTCGCGCACCCCGACGGCCCCCTTTTCGGCCGCAAGCTCGACCGTGAAGCCGCCCTGGCCCATCCAAGGCTGCCGGAGTTCTGGAAGGTCTCCGACTTCGTCCTGGAGCACGACGAGCTGGTACGCGGACACCTCTACGGACGCTGCACGACCGTCCCCCCGCCCTTGAGGAACTCCTTCTCGCCGCAGACGGACGGCGAGAAGCGGGGGAAACCGCGCCCGACCCCGCGCGAGCGGCGAACACTCGTACCAAAGCCCGGGAAGCGGACCGCGCTTGGTCGTGACTGAGACCCCGGGTATGACGTTTCCGCTGTCCAGGTCGCCCCTGTCATCTCGGCTGCCTGGCCATGCGGGGCCGGAAGGCGATCCCCCTGGGCGCGGTCACCGACCCGGTGCCCAGATCGATCAGGTGCCGACGAGGCTCCGTCGGGACGGCCCTATCGCTTCTGTGCCCTGTAGTGCTTCAACAGCGCCGAGATGCGCGCGTGGTCCGCCTCGCCGTTGAGCTCGGCCACGAGATCGTCAGGACACAACTCGTAGAGATCGCCCCACCACCGACGCCCTCGGTTGTCCCAGATCCGATACCCACCCGGCACACCCCTGGCCACGTAGCGTCTCCTGCCCACGGTCCCCCCGGGTCTCGCCCCTGCTCGTGCCGTCCATCAACCAACATGCGGCTTCCCAGGGGTCGTAGCGCTTCAACGCCGTCTGCTGCGCCGGCCCGATCCTGTACAGGGCCTGCGACTCTACGGGCTGCCAGGCTTCCGACAATCCGGTAGGGATCGCGCGTCGTCCTCGGCGGAGTCCTCCAGCGCGTCCAGGCCCTCATCCCAGGACTGCCCGTGCACCGGCTCCTCAGCTTGGGAAGCTTGGGCTTCTTGGTGGCGGTTGCGGTGCCTGGCTGCTGTACAGCAGGATTTCGGGCGGGGGTAACCATTGAACGGCATGTGCTGGAATCGCTGTTGGCCGGTGATGACGAGGCGTCCGTGACAGCTCTGGCCACCCTCCGCAGCGGCGCCACCTACTGGGTGGGAGTCCGGGCACAACCCGCAGGACAGCATGCCGGAGTCTTCAAGCACCGACTTCAGCGCATGCGGATGCACGGACTCGAACCTCTTGGGCTGGAACGAGCAGTGCAGCTCGTACGCGAACATGGCCGGCCCGTGCGCACAGGGCTGATCGATTCCGCCGATCGCACATGGACCACCCTGCTCTTCCTCACCGAGGACGGCAGCGCACCAGTGGCCTGCGCCGGCTGGCCGCTGCCGCTGGTTGTCAGGGAGCCACCGCTTCAGGAGTTCGATCTACGCTCGCCCCTGGGGCCGTCGACGACTGGTCCGACGGTCGGCCGGGCGGGTGCTGCCGTATGCCGTCGTCCGGCCTCGTTGATGTCAGCCGTGGATGTCAGAGGGCTCTGGCATCCTGCGCCGGTGAGAATGACATGGGCCGCCTTCTGGACGCTGATAGCCACCCTGAACGGCAAAGCCACTCAGACGAGTTGCCAGCACCTGGCCGAGGAGCTGAGCCGCCGTTCCGTCCCCGACATCATCGGCTTCGCGGAACGACATGCCGAAGCTCTCTACCGCCTGGACCAGGAGAAGTTCGGGACGCTTCCCGTTGCCGATATGACAGGCCGGAACGGTGAGCCCTTCCCGCAGTCTGCCGACGGGTTCCTGTACGCCCGATGCGCTGTAGTCGCCGCGGGACAAGCCGTATGGGAAGGCGTCTTCTTCGACGTCGACAAGTTCGCCCCGTACACCTCCACCGAGTGTGACGGGGAGTGGCTGCTGTATGTGCCGGATCAGGCATACGAACTCGCTACCGGGAAGGAGTGGGGCCACTCGACCCGGTACTGCTTCGAGAGCTGCTCCAACAGGGATGGATGGCCGAACCTGGGGAGCTGAGGTGGCCTACCACTTGATGGGGACCTCGCATGTCGGTCCTCCGGGCGCCGGGGCGTTGTCAGTGCTGCTTGCTAGTTTGCCTAGCGGAGTGAGACCGGTCAGAGAACCTTCGAGGTCCGCGGTCAAGGGGGGTGGGCACAAAGGTCCCTGGGAGCCACCTCGGGACTATGTTGCAGGCCGTGGATCCCCACCCCCCTCATCCTCCGCGAGGGAAGCGGCCTGCACCGCTTGAGATCCCGACACGCTTTCCAACCTGTGTTGGCGGGGAGTTGGGCTGTGTGTGCAGGGGCGTTCACCTGTCTTCATTGGGGGCTCGTCACCAGCTGGGATCGCCTTCCGGTCTCGGCTGAACGCCATGAGCATGATCGGTGAGTACCTGCGTGTCACGGCTACCGAGCTTGATCGAGCGATCCGAGATCCCGACTGCGCTCCGGACTTCGTCGAAGAGGTCCAGGACGCCGAGGAGGAGACGGAGCCTGCGCCGGCCGAGGCGCGCCACTTCAGTACTTACAAGACCTGGGACATGCTCCGCTTCCTGCTGGCGCGCGCAGAGTTCCCCGTGAACGTGATCCACGGTGAGGAGCCGTTCGCCGAGGATGAGGACTGGGGCTACGGGCCTCCCAGGTACCTGCGGCCTGAGCGGGTCCGGCTCGCGGCGGAAGGTCTGCGGGGCTACCAGCTATGACCAGCTCGTCAGTGGTGTGGATCCTGCCGAACTGACCAGCACCGAGGTGTACCCCCTCGGATGGAGCGAGCCTGATGCACTGGAGTGGGGTCGTCACTGGTACGAAGGCCTCACTCAGCTCTTGGAGGCCGCCGCCGGAGCGGACGATGCGGTGCTCGTCTGGTTGGACCGATAGGCAGATACGGCGGTGAGACCTCTGCTTGGGAAGCTTGGGTTCTCGGCGGGAGGCTGCTTGGCCGACCTGCGGCGGAGCGCGCGCGGAGCCTGGCTGATCGGTGGCCTGGTCCCCGCCGTTCCCCGTGGTTCCCCGCCCGTTCTGGCACGGATGTGGCACGCGCGACCTTGGGCCGGTGTGTCTCTCACCTGCTGCCATGGTCCGCAGGTGTGCCGTGCGCGTATCGGTCAGAAGGGAGGTTCGAGATCACCGCGGCCATCGCTGTGCGGCTCCCAGTCCTCGGCCTCCTCCGAAAGAGGCTCCGGGCCGGGCGGATTGTGGCCCCATGCTGCGAGGGCCCTCCACGCGACGCGCCGGTTGGGCTCGTAGCTGCTGGTGTCCAGGATGCGGCGCGCGTGCCCGGCGAGGTGATCACGGTGCCCGGCGAGCGCGGGGTGTTCGGCGAGGAGGAGCGCGGCGATGGCGGCGGGTTCACGCACATCCTCGTGGCTGTCATGCAGGAAGGGCGCGACGGCCCCGTAGAGCATCGGGCGCAGGTCCCGGAAGGCTGCCACGGTGGTGTCGCGGGTGAGGAAGCCGGGGAAGTACTCCTCGTTGCGGGCGACGATCTCGTCGGAGGCGTCGTGAAGCGTGGAAGCCAGCCAGCCCAACAACGTCGCGCGGATGGGGCGGTCGCGATAGGGCCGTCGCGTCATGACCGCTGGGTGGGTGAGGATGCCGGCGACGTACATGACGGCGGGGGCGGTGGCTTCGTAAATGGTGTTCTGGTGGCCGACCAGCTCGCCCAGCTCCCACAAGGTGGTGACCTGGACCTTGGGATCGGGCTCCAAGAGTTGCGTCAGAATCTTGGGAAGGTCCTCACCGGACCCGAAAGCCGTCTGGAGCGCACCCCAGTCGGTCTCCGCCAGGACAACCTGGTAGGGCGGAAGGTCAGGCTCGCGGGGTGCCCCGGGATCGGAACGACTGTGGGTCACAGGCCAAATCTAGACCAGACTTCTGACACCATCCCCTTCCAGACCATTCACTCGGTCCGCGGTCCTGCCACAGGCCGTTGCCGACGTGATGTCCGAATGCCTGAGCTCGTGCCAGCTGCTTGGGAGTTCGAGCGGGGTTCGCTCCGGCAGCGGTCGACGACGGGTGCGGCGGCCGGACGTAGACGCTGGTGTACGTCTCCGTCCGGCGCCGTTGATATCAGCCGTCGACGTCAGAACCTTGTGTATGGTCGCTTCGACAGGGGCGGTCCAACGCGCCTTGTAGAGCGGGTATGTGGAGTGCGAGCATGCGGCCCGTGACAATATCCTCTAGATCATCCTTTGGCAGTACGCCTCCGCTCTTCCGCTGGGTGGCCGCTATCCGTAGGGCCCCGGTCAGCTCGGCGAAGGACGTGGCCGACTTCCACCAGGGCATTGAACTCCGGGCACGTGCACTGTTCGTCAGGCCGGACAGCAAGGTCAAGGCGCAGTGGGGCGAGTTGCGCCTGTCGAACTCCGCGGACGCCATATGGGAAGCCAGGGCCGGCAAGGATGTGCTGACGATCCCGCTTGCCACCACCACTATCGCCCCCGCGGACAAGCACCTCTTCATGGGCACTGCCGGATTCGATCTCACGCTTGCCGACGGGAACGTGCAGCGCATGAGGGTTTACACCGGAGACGCCAGTCTGGTCCAAGCCGTGTTCAAGAAGACTGGCGAATAGGACCGACCTGCAAACCTGGTGGCAAACCCGACGCTGCCGCCATCGGCGATTCGACGTGTTTTCCGGTGTTCTCCGCCCGTGCCTGCACGGGCGGACACGCCGCGCGTACGTGTGCCCTTTGGCGGCGCCGTCCGGGTGTTGATGTCAACGTTGGATGTCAGCGGAAGAGCTGCGGCAACGGGCAGGGCTCCAACCTTCAGCGTTGACGTCAGGGCTCCGGTCACCAATCGGCCCGTGCGTACGAACATGCTCCATCACCCTCAACCGGGCCGCGTACACGTCGAGTTGTAGTGCGACCAAGGCCACAAGGCCGTTGTCAGTGGCGGGTGTGAGCTTCCGTCCCGGGCATGAGCCGGTTCGGTGTTCTCGCTGAGGAACACGGCGGCCAAGGGGGGTGGCCGGATAGGAGTCCCCGGATCCGCCGGATCCCGGGATGCCGAATGGCTCCGTACCCACCCCCCTCACCACCTCCTGATCCATGCCGTGACAGCGCCGTCCCCTGCCCCGACGGTCCTCGCTACCGCCATGCTCCGCGGGGCGGCGGCTGAGTGCTGCTTCATCAGGGCGGACGTGGTCGTCGTCGGTCGGCCGCGGACGGCCCAGGGACGGCCCAGCCGGACCCGTGCGGGCTGAGTCGCCTCCGTTGTCAGTGGGGACAGCTACGGTGCACCCGCTGACGAGGGCAACACCCTGGGGAGGGGTTTTGGGAGCCAAGACGGGCTTTCTGGTGTACGCCGACGGTGACGTGCCGGGGCTGCTGCGAGAAGTGGGCACAGCGGACCTTGAACGGACGGCCGGCATGATGCGGCGGCTTTATCCAGGCTGGGACATCGAGGAGAGCGAGGGCTCGAATCTCTGGAGCGGCGTGTATCCCCCGGAGGGGACGGCGTACGCGGCGAGCTGGCCCGGCGTTGAGGTCATCGGTGACCAGAGGGTGATGATCGACGCCCCCTCCGAACTCCCGGAGCACCTCGTGACGGCGAGCGCCGGCCGACGGCTCGTGCTGCACGCCATGCACAGCGTCGTGGACTGGCTCGCGTTCGCCGTGTGGGAGGACGGCCGACTCGTCCGCTCCCTGAGCCTGTCCCCGGACAGCGGCATCATCGAGAACATCGGCGAACCTCTCCCCTTCGAACTGCCCTACTGGGCCGGAGACCGCCCGGCCGACGTCATCCCCTGGCCGGATGAGGACGAAGATCCGTACCCACTGCCGTTCCACCCCTTGGAACTGGGCGAAGACGCACTGCGAGCACTCTGCGGCTTCGTCCAGGAGGGCCGCCCCGAGCCGGACGACATCGATGCGGACGACATCCGACTGCACGGATTCCGGGTCCGGGACCCGCACGGCCCTGATCCCGCGGAGCAGGAAGCGGCGCTGCGGAGGGCCATGGAAGCCATGGGCCCGCCGCGCTTCTTCACGATGGGCCCTGACGGCTCACTGATCGAGTGCGATGGCCTTCAGCCGTGATCCATCGATGAGTTCCGTCGGCCGGCCCGGTCCATCAGGACGTACGCCATCGAGCCATCGACTGCCCACCATGACCATTCCCGCACACCCCGGCCGCATGCTGTTCGTGAACATCCCCGTGGCGGACCTCGAGCGCAGCAAGGCGTTCTTCGCGGAGCTCGGGTTCGGCTTCAACCCGCGGTTCACCGACGAGACCTCCGCCTGCATGCGGTCGGTGAGCATGCTTTCGTCATGCTGCTCAGCCGCGAGAAGTTCGCGGAGTTCGCGAAACTGCCGATGGCCGATCCCACCACGCACACGCTGGCGCTGTACTGCTTGAGCGTGTCGTCCCGCGACGAGGTCGACACGGTCAGCGCCGCCGCACTCGCGGCGGGCGGTTCCGAGGCGGACGACGCGGAGGACTACGGGTTCATGTACTCACGCAGCTTCTACGACCTCGACGGCCACGGCTGGCAGGTCATGTGGATGGACCCGGCGGCGGAGCAGGGCCCCGAGGCGTTCGCGGCCTCCTCCGTGCCGACACCGATTCCCCGGCTTGACCCACCACCGCGCGACGCACGTGCGCCGTCGGCGTGCGGGACGGGGTCCATGGTGAGGAGCCGTTCGCCGAGGACGAGGACCGGGGATACGGGCTTCCGAGATACCTGCGGCCGGAGCGCGTCCGGGTCGCTGGGGAAGCTCTGCGGGCTGCCACCGCTACCGAGCTCGTCCGACGTGGCCTGTTCGACGAGGTCGGTCCCTGTCCCGGTTGTCCTGCAGACCTACGCCAACGGTGGTGCTGAGCAGCGCGGGGGAAGCGTGACCGTACCGGGCTTGTGCTCGAACGTGTCCATCACGAGCCACTCGTCCAACGCGGGGTCGTAGAGATTCTGGACGCCGAATTGCAGCACCTGCCAGAACGTTCCCCGATCCTTCTGATCGACATAGATGTCGCCGAGCGCAAGGGGGAAGCGCAGGAATTTCCCCGGAGGCAGCTTCGGCAGGACGACACCGACCCTCCAGTGGTTCACGTACCGATCCGGGTTCTGCTGGAGGATCTCCCGCCCGACGAACCGTGCGCCTCGCAGTGCCTGGTTCAACTGGTCGAGGTCGAAGCCCGGGATCCGTGAGCACGGATGGTCGGTCAGGCCGGGCCACTTGTAGGTGAGGGTGTAGAGGCTGCCGTGGTGGATAAGGTTCGTGAACCAGATCGGGTACTGCGGGCCGCCCGCGATCATCTGGCTGTCGCCGTTTCTCCCCTCCCAGGTGAACGGGACCGTGATGTCCAGGTCCCGGACGACCCACTTGCCCTTCCCCCGAAAGTCCCGCGGGAGACGAGGGGGGAGCGGCGCGGGCGAGTTGGGCCGCTTCTCCGCGACGGGCGCGAACGACCGCGCGCCCCCGGTCCGCGTTCCGGCATGGGCCGTCGGCAGCATCGTCGAGACGATGGCGATCGCTCCGGCGAGAGCCGCCGACGCCGCCGCCCGACGTGTGAGTGTCCAGCCCATGGTCTCCCTCTACTGTCGCGTCAGCCGCCGTCGTGGCGCGGGGTTCGAACACCAGGTGCGACCGGCTCACCATTGCGGGGGACAAGCCGCACCAAGTGGAACATTCTCTATCAGACGGCAGGAGGGTTGACGCTTAGGCGGGCCGCACGAATCGGCCGTAGCGCCGATGGGTCGGCCCCTCATACCCAACAGCCCACCCAAGCCTCAGCCCAGAGTTGGGCGAAGCCCGCCTTTCCGGTGCCGCCCCCGACATCGCCCCACGCCCCGAGTCTTGACGAGTACACGCCCGACATCAAAGAATGAGCCTCACTCCACTTTGACAACGTTGTCTAAAGCTCACGGGAGGCGCTGACGCCCATGCATCGGATCCAGCGAACACGCCGCGCGGGGACGGTGGTCACAGCGGTCGCGCTGCTCGGCGCCGCCCTCGCCGCGCCCTCGGCCCAGGCGGCCGGAGCCGTGAGTGACCGACTCACCGAGCTCACCGACCTGGTCAACCCGTTCATCGGGAGCGAGAACGACGGCAACACCTACCCCGGCGCGGCCGTGCCCTTCGGGATGGTGCAGTTCTCGCCGGACACCGGGCACAACACCGGCTACGACTACTCCCAGAACCACATCCGAGGCTTCTCCCTCGTCCATCTCTCCGGCGTCGGCTGCGGCTTGGGCGGCGACCTGCCCGTGCTGCCGACCACAGGCGACGTCACCGAGACGGACTACGCCAAGTACGAGGCCGAGTTCAGTCATGACGCGGAGAAGGCGAGCCCCGGCTATTACAAGGTCGGGCTGAAGGACGGCATCGAGGCCGAACTGACCGCGACCGCACGCACCGGAGTGCAGCGCTACACCTTCCCCGCCACCGACAAGGCCAACGTCCTGCTCAACGCGGGCCAGTCACTGCACCGGACGGTCTCCACCAAGGTCGAGATCCTCGACAACCGGACCGTACGCACCGCGATCACCGGCAGCGGCTTCTGTCAGGACACCGAGCCGTACACCATCTACACGATCACCCGCTTCGACCGTCCGTTCGCCGCCCATGGGACCTGGAACGGCTCCACGGTCACCGACGGTTCGAGCGCCGGACGCGACGGCGCCTACGTCCGCTTCGACACGAGCAAGGACCGGACCGTCGAGGCGACGACCGCCCTTTCCTACGTCGACGCCCACGGCGCGGCCGTCAACCTCCGTTCCGAGGGCGGCCGTTCCTTCCAGCAGGTCCGTGACGCCGCGCAGCGGGCCTGGGAGGACCGGCTCGACGACGTACGCGCGAAGGGCGGCAGTGACACGCTGCGTCGCACCTTCTACTCGTCCCTGTACCGGTCCTTCCTCGCGCCGAACATCGGCAGTGACGCCGACGGCCGTTACACCGGCTGGGACCAGAAGATCCATCGCGCCCGCGGTTTCACGTACTACCAGAACTGGTCGTTGTGGGACACCTACCGCACCCAGTCGCAGCTTCTCGCCCTGCTCGCGCCGCGCGAGGCCCGGGACATGGCGATCTCCGTCATCAAGATCGACACGGAGAGCGGCTGGCTGCCCAAGTGGGGTTACGGCACGGTCGAGACGAACATCATGACCGGTGACCCGGTCACCCCGTTCCTCACCAACGCCTACCAGCAGGGCCTGCTGAAGGGCTACGAGGAGCAGGCCTACCGGGCCCTGAAGAAGAACGCGGACGGAGTGCCGCCCGCGGACTCGCCGGCCGTGGGCCGCGAGGCCAACAAGGAGTACCTTGCGAACGGCTTCGCGCCCTACATCAAGGACCGCGCCCATGTGAAGCCCGGCGACTCGGACTACGACCACGGCGCCTCAGCGACGCTGGAGTACGCCCTGTCGGACGCCATGCTCGGCGAGATGGCCCGCGATCTCGGCCACCACGCCGACGCGGCACGTTACGCCGCCCGAGCCCAGAACTACCGCACCCTCTTCGACGCCTCGACCGGCTTCTTCCGGGCCCGCGACGCCTCCGGCGCCTTCACCGGTCCCGAGGACCCGGCCCAGAGCGAGGGGTTCCACGAGGGCACGTCCTGGCAGTACCAGTGGCTCGTGCCGCAGGACCTGCCCGGCATGGTCGACCTGATCGGCGGCAAGCAGGCCGCCAACGACCGGCTGGACTCCTTCTTCGCCTACGACCAGCTCGTGCGGGACCCCGCGAAGACCGCCCGCGAGGTCTGGGTGAACGGCCCCTACGACTACTACAACGCGGACAAGTACAACCCGCAGAACGAGCCCGATCTCATCGCCCCGTACACCTACCTCTCGACCGGCCAGCCGTGGAAGACGACCGACGTGGTGCACGCGGCCCTGACCCTCTTCACGGACGCCCCGACCGGGATGACCGGCAACGACGACCTCGGCACCATGTCGGCCTGGATGGTGCTGTCGTCGATCGGCGTCTTCCCGGTGCAGCCCGGCTACGACACCTGGGGCCTGTCCACACCCGTCTTCGAGCGGGTCGACCTCACCCTCGACCGGCGCTACTACCCGCGTGGTGCGCTCACCGTGACGGCCCCCGGCACCTCGGACGGCAGCCACTACATCCGGTCGGCCCGCGTCGACGGCGCCCCGTACGCCCGCACCTATCTGACCACGAACGCTCTGCGTGACCTGCGCTCGCTCGCGTTCACCGTCGGCGCCGAGCCCTCCGGCTGGGGAACGGCGGCCCAGGCCGGACCGCCCGCGCTGAACTGACCCGGAGCCCGTCCCGAGTCCTGTCCCTCGTACTACGGAGGGACAGGACTCATCGGCTTCCGCCTCCCGCGGCATCACGGCACTCGAGCGGAGCGAGCGGGCATCGCCGGACGGAGCCGGTCCTGCCGTGTCAGGGAGCCGCGTTCAGCAGATCCACGGCGCTCTGCTGGCGAGCCGCGTCCACCTTGTCGAGCGGGCCGTACCAGCGCAGTCCGTACTGGTCCAGAGCGTTGCGGTCGCTGCCGGCGGCGCGGTCCGCCTGGCGTTGCAGATAGCCCGTGTAGGGGTGGTCGGCGAGCGCCGCGTTGAGCTTGCCCAGGCCACGCACGTGCGCGCCCTTGAACGACGGCCCGTCGCCGCCGCAGTCGCCGCTCTCGCACGGATCGCGCAGGAACCCGTCCGCGGTGTTGAGCGAGGACGAGGTGGTGGTGGAGTCCGCGATCTGCCGTCCGGCGGTGAGCAGCCCGCCGTCACCCGTCGCCCGGTACAGCTCGGTCAGGGCGCCGAGGAGCACACCCTGGTTGTACGACCACACCGTGCCGCCGTTGTTGCGGCAGGTACCGAGATCGATTCCGTCGTTGACCAGGTGCGAGCCGTTGACCATGCCGGTGCCCTGGAACCAGGACCATCCCGCGCGCGCCCGGCCCAGGTACGTCGTGTCGCCCGCGATGCGGTTGTGCAGCGCCGCGTTGAGCTGGATGTAGAGGGAGTTGGCGATGGCGTTCTTGTACGTCCTCGCGGTGCTCCACCACACCCCGCCGCCGCAGGTGCCGTCCCAGTAGGAGGCCATGTGGTCGGCGTCCGCGCGGGCGGTGCCGAGGTAGCGGCTGTCGCCGGTCCGGTCGTAGGCGGCCACCCAGGCCAGGCCCCACCAGCCGGTGTCGTCGATGTAGTCGTTGCGGAACTGGCCGCCCTGCGCGTTCACGTTCAGGTCGTACGTCCGGGCGATCGCGTACGTGTAACTGCCCATGCCCGTCACGCGGATGTTGTCGATGACGGCCGTGAGTGCGTTCGCCGAGTTCCACCAGCCGGTCGTGTCGAACAGGCCGGTTCCGTAGTTGTAGAGGGACATCAGCCCGGTGGCCGCGGCGGTACGGCGGTTGCCCGCGTTCCAGGTGGTACGGGCCCACGCGGTGCAGGCGATGTCGGCGCGGTCCCCCGCCTTGCCGCAGGCGCGCAGGGCGCCGACGCCGTGTCCCGCCCAGTCGTCGACGTTGTACATCAGGGTGCGCCAGCCCCGCTGTCCGGCGGGGACGGTGGTGTCACCGAGTTTGCTGCCCGAGCTCCACGTGCGGCCGCCGTCGAACGAGCGGTCGAGCCAGACCTCGTCGCCGGGGTTGCCGTTGTCGATGGACGCCCAGCCCATCGCGTCGGTGTCGTCGAAGTGCAGGACGATCGAACGCGAATGGACGGTCGCCGTCACCGGTGTGCGGTCGTCGGGGGAGAGGGCGGGGTCGCGGGCGTCGCAGTACCTGTTGCAGACGGTGGCCGCCACTGCCGTACCGGCGGCGGACGCGACCTGCGGGAGCTGGAGCAGGGCGCTCAGCGCGAGGACGGACACCGCGGCCGTCCGCCATCGTCGGGATTTCGGTACGGGATGCATCGGGGGCCTCCCTGCGTAGGCTGACTCCGGCCTGGACCAGGCCAGGAGTGAGAGCGCTCTCGGAAGGTAGTGGTGAGCACGGGGAGCGTCAACGGTGCGCACACGCACGCGAGTTGAGCGTGAACCATGAAGGGGTACGTTCCACTGCCGCTCGGCTGGGTGGCCGTCGCCGATGCGCGGGGTGCGCTCGGTGCACCCGGTGCGCGGGGTGCGTTGTCACCGGGAGGCTTCGAGGAGTGCCCGCGCAGTGGTCAGTCGCAAGCCCGGTCGCGTATGCGCAGGCCGAGTGCTCGGGCGGCTGAACGGCGCCGGTTTCAGAGCCGACTGTACGTTTCGATGTCCTCGGTGAATTCCTCGATCGCCTGTCCCGTGAGTGTCGGCCGGGTGTCGGCGATGGCGGCCATGTAGTCCCCGGTGGTGACCGGTTGGTCCTGGCGATGTGTGACCTCGCGCTCGAACGCCGCCTGTGCGCCCTTGCGGGCGGCGAATTCGATGTCCGCCGGGGTGAACAGCTCGCTGGCCTTGACCAGCCGGCTGACGTCCACGGAGTCGGACGCGGACCCGAGATAGCGGGACCAGATGGCCGCGCGGGCGGTGGGGTCCGGTGGGCCGATGGGGATGACGTAGTCGAACCGGCCCGGTCGCAGGAAGGCCGCGTCAAGAGAGCGTACCGAGTTGGTGGCACAGGCCAGCAACCGTGAGTCGTGCTCGCGGAACACGGGGATGAGCTTGAGCAGCTCGTTGGTGACTCCGTGCCCGGGGTCGACCGCCTTGCCGGATCGCGCGCCGGCTATCTCCTCGACCTCGTCGATGAAGAGCAGCACCGAGTCGAGTTCCGCCAGGTCCGCGAAAGCCTCACGCAGCGCAGCCGCCAGCCCCTCGTTCGTGTCGGCCGCGAGCCGGGAGGGGAAGAGCTCCACGAACGGCCAGCCGAGCCGTGAGGCGACCGCCTTGGCGAAACTGGTCTTCCCGGTGCCGGGTGGCCCGAACAGGATGATCGCCTTGGGCGGGACGACACCGTAGCGGTCGGCCAGTGCCGGTTCGGCCAGCGGGAGCACCACACGACGTTCGACGACCTGCTTCTCCCGCTCCATACCGGCCATGGCGTCCCACAGCCCTCCGGGCAGCGTGCGGCCGCCCAGCGCCGCGAGGACGTCGGCGTTCGCGGCTCCGGGGGGTTCGAGTTTCTCGAAGTAGGTGAGGTCGTCGCGGAACCGGTAGCCGGAGTTCTCCAGCGCCTTCGCACCGGCGGCGTGGGCGGGCAGCAGTGCGCTGATGTGGCGTACGCCCATGGCCCGCAGGCGCCGTTCCAGCTCGGTGAGCAGAGCGCTGCCGATCCCGCGCTCGCGCCAGCGGGAGGCGAGCGCCACGAGGAGGATCCATCCCCGCTTCTCGTATGCCTGCGCGACGGCCATGCCCACCAGTTCGTCACCGACCACCGCGACGACCGCCGTCTGCCCGGCCTTGGCCGCGGCCATCACCTCGGAGACCGGAAACACCCGTTCCTCGTCGGCCTGGCGGCTCTGATCCCAGATCTGGATCGCCTGGTCAAGATCATCATCATGATAGTCGCGCAGATGCCATACGGGCATCGCCACCACCTCACAAGGCCCGGGAGTCTCATTGTCCCCGCGCAAGCGCCGGGTGACGAACCGGGCAGGCCCTGGAAGACCCCCTGGTGGCGCTGTTCCGGAGCTGGCTCACGCGAGCGGTTCGAGTGCCTCGTTGCCGCACCGAAGCCCCCTGATCGCCGCGGCAGCCGAGCCAAATGAAACAGAGCGCGGGAGTTTCCCGGTCGCGCCCGGGGCTCCAGGCCGGCGAGCGGTGGCTCGACCGGTTTTCCCGTCACCCGTGACCAGCGAATCCCATCCGTACCGCTCCTATAACATGATCGCCCTCATTACCTTTTCTTCACCGACAGGCAATGCTCCGTAGCACGAAGAGTGACTTATTTAGCTAATTCGTAACGAATCGGTCAAACAATTGATATCTATATCGACGCGGATGTTCTCGCGAATAAAGTACAGAACCGCGTTCGCGTGGCGTCAACCACGGGCGATGCTGTGGGTCACGGTGGGTGTGGTGGCCCTCGGGTTCCTCGTCGCGCTGGAGATCGCCGCGCGTCGTTTCGGCCTACCGGGGCCGATCACCAATCAGGTGCGAGAGGTGATATTCGCCCCCAAATCGGGGCCACTGCTGTACGCCAGTATGGCGTTGATGATGGTGGTGCTCCCGTGGCGGCAACGGTTCATCGCGGCTGGTGTCGCGGTCGGCATCGACGTCGCCTTCTTCCTGGCGCGGTGGGCGGTCGGCGCCAAGATGATGTTCGGCAACGGCGCGTTGTGGGTGATTCTGGGCTACGCGGTCATCGCCGTCACGCGTCGCACCGGCCGGGAACGTGTCCTGCTGCTGAAGGGCGTCGGGCTGGGCCTGCTGCTGGTGACCGGCCGCAAGACGGGCGACGCCTGGCTGCTCATCACGTCGAAGACCCGCCCGACGGTGCTCGACCCCTACATGGCTGCCGCCGATCACGCGCTGGGCAACCCGTCGTGGCTGGCGGGCCGGATCGTCCAGGCCACCGGTCCGATCGGTAACCATGTTCTCGACTGGGTCTACATTCAGCTCGCGGTCGCCGCGGTGATCGTCGCGCTGTACGAGCTGCGCAACGTGGCGGTCGAGCGCCGCTTCCCCGGCCACCATCTGGTGCGCACGTTTCTGGTGATCGGCCTCCTGGGGCCGGCCATCTACATGATCTTCCCAGTGGTCGGGCCGGTCTTCGCCTACGGCGCCGACGGCGGGCAGTGGGCGGTGGCCGACCTGTGGCCGAACACGCTGCCGACCGGTGCCCCGCACTCGATACCGTTCGACGAGATCACCCCACGCAACTGCATGCCCAGCCTGCACACGGCGTGGGCCACCGCGATCTTCATCCATTCCCGCAGGGGTCCGCGGATCCTGCGGTTCGCGGGCACGTTCTGGCTTGTCGCCACACTCTCGGCGACGCTGGGCTTCGGCTACCACTACGGCGCGGATCTCGTCGCCGGTGTGGTGTTCGCATTCACGATAGAAGCGGCTCTGCGCTCGCTCGAGCGCGGCTGGGACCGGTCGGGCGTCCAGCTGGTCGCGTACGGCACGGCGGTCTTCGCCGCGCTCCTGCTGTCGTACCGCTATCTGCCGACGCGGATGGCCGAACACCCCTGGGTGTCAGGACCCCTTCTCATTCTGGCGATGGCCTCGGTGATCCACGGCTACGTACGGACCACCAGGCTGTGGGTACCGAAGGCGACGCCGGCGCTGCGGCCCGATATGCAGCCCGAGCTGGTTTGAGTCCTGTTGCGTCAGCAAAGAGGACTCTCGCGGCCCCGACCCGTGTCGAACGTGCCGGACCCACGTTCGCCGGTCGGGGCTGGGACCTCCCCTGCCCCGTCACACCGATGGGGGCGACGCGGTCGGGCGCGTCGGTCGGCGCTGATCGGACCGCGTAGCGGCGAACTCGTCGGCGAACTCGTGGCGGAGTCCCAAGAGGCGGTACAGCCCGACCTGTTCGACCCACGCCACGCGCCCGGACGCGCGCATGCCCACGATGGGCTGCTAGGCCTGGCAGTCGCCAGTCGCCAGTCGCCAGTCGCCAGTCGCCAGTCGCCGGTCGCCGGTCGCCGGTCGCCGGTCCGTAGGCGGCAGTCCGTAGGCGCTGCCTCCGGTGTCCGTGCGTCTGACGCTCAGTGGGTCTCCGGGTAGCGAGCGCGACCGTTGGGCAGCTCGCCTGACGTGGAGTCCTCCAGCAGCGCGGTGTACTTCCGCGAGAGCTCGTCGTAGCGCTCATCGGCGACCTCGGGCCGGCGCTTGCGCCGGGTCATGAGGTACAGAGCGACGGGCCCGGTGATCATCGAGACGACCGGGATCAGCGCCCACCACGGCATGGATCCTCCCCTGAGTGCGGCGTACGGGGATCCCGCGGCACTCCTCCGGGAGCGTATGCCCTGGCAGGCCGCCCGCCAAAACCATATCCACGCACATGGGCATCAAGATCTTCGTCAACCTCACCTGTAACCAGTTGTTTCGTGCCAACCACTGGACGTGGTGTCCTGATCGAATCTAAGTTCCCCACTCGGTAGCGCACTTGTACCCGCCACACATCCCTGGCGTGGACAAGTGCTCTGTCCTGCAAGGCCTTTGGTGGACCACCCCACCCACCGTGCGATGCGAAAGGCTGTGGTGAAGACCGGTGCCCCCGCGCCCGACGGCGCGCTCCCCGAACTGACGTCCGCCGCAGCGGCAGCCACCAGCCGACCCCGGTTCCTGGTGCTGGGACTGCTGGCCATCACCGACGGCCACGAGACGGTCGTGTTGCAGCCGTCCAAGCCGAGTTCGCTGCTCGCCGCCCTGCTCCTGCATCCCGGCGCCGTCGTCTCCGCCGATCTGCTCCAGCGCGTGGTCTGGGGAAGCCGGCCCCCCGCCGGTGGCCGGTCGGCGCTGCACACCTGTGTGCTGCGGCTGCGCCGGCTGTTCGCGAAATACGGCGTCGCGGGCCACGCCATCGAGGCCGTGCCCGGCGGCTACCGGCTCCACGCCGACGCGGACACCCTCGATCTGCTGCGGTTCCGCGAGTTGCTGGCCCGGGCCGGTGCCAGCGACGATCCCGAGTCCGCGCTGCACCTCGCACAGACCGCGCTGCGCCTGTGGAAGGGCCCTCTCCTCGGCAACGTCCACTCCGACGAGCTCCATCGCGACCACGTGCCCCGCCTGGCCGAGGAGCGTCTCCTCGCCGTCGAGCGTGTCTTCGACGGCGAACTACGCCTGGGACGGCACCGGGAGATGATCGCCGAGGCCCGCGAGGCGGTCCGGGCCGATCCCGGGCACGAGGGGCTGTCCGCCCTGCTCATCGAGGCGCTGTACCGCTCCGGGCGACGTGCCGAGGCGCTCGCCGAGTACCGCAGGATCCACGCGTACCTCACCTCTGAGCTGGGCGTGGAGCCCGGTCCGGCGCTGCGCGAGCTGCACAGTGCCGTCCTGCGCGGCGAACCGACCGGCGGGCGCGCGGTGTTGCCTGCCGCGGGCGTACCGCCACCGCCCGCCGCCGAGGCGCCGACCGGTCTGGGACGGGCCTCACCGCCGGCCCCGGGCACCCTGGTCCTGCGCGCGCTCGTCAACGCCGGGCTGCTGGAAGAGGACCCGTCCGGCCGTTTCCGCGTCCACGACCTGCTCCGGCTCTTCGTCCAGGCGGCCGGTGCCAGCCTTCCGGCCGCCGTCCCACCCGACCCGACGGACCTCCCCCCGTCGACCGCCGGCTGACCGTCCCCCGCACTTCGGAGGTTTTCGCACCCCATGGCTCACGCTCCCGCGTCCTACGAGGAGATCGCTCAGTCGCGGCCCCGCATCCGCAGGGACGTCCTGTTCACCCGGACTCCGTCCGGGGTGCTCTTCCACAACGCCCACGGCGGGTTCAACGTCGTCACACAGTCCGCCTACCGCTTCGCCACGCTGATCGTGCCCCACCTCGTCGGAGAGCGCCGGGTCGAGGAGCTGTGCGCCGGCCTGGGGGACAAGCAGCGCGACATGGTGGTCCAACTCGTGCGCGCGCTCTACGCGCGTGGTTTCGCCCGGGACGCCGGGCTCGTGTCGTCGTCGGACGCGGTGTCGCCGCAGGTAGCGAATCGTTTCGCCCATCAGCTCGACTATCTCGACCACTACGCGGACGACGCGCCCGGCCGGTTCCTGCGCTTCCGCTCCGGCCCGGTCGCCGTCCTGGGCGACGACGCCCTGGCCCGCTGGGCGGCGCTCGGTCTGCTCCGCAACGGCTGTGCCGCCGTGGCGGTCACCGAACCGGACGTGCCGTACGACGTGCTCTCCCATGAACTCCACGGCGTCGAGGGCACGGCCGACCTCGACGCGGAGGCGGCCGCCCTCGCCGAAGCGGGCTGCGCCCCCCGACTGGTCCGCCTGCCCGCGCCCGCCGCGAGGGCCCTGTCCGCCTCGCCGGCCTCCGCCGTCGAAGTCCCGCACGCGGCAACCCTGTCGGCCGACGGGACGTACGGCTGGCAGGACCTCGACGGCTGGGACACCGTCCTGGTCACCGGTGCGGCCGGGCGCCGTCAACTGTTGCGGCTGCTTGCCGAGGGCGTGCCCGCCGGCCGCCGCCTGCTCGGCGCCTGGACGTTCGGCAACCGTGCCGTCGTCGGCCCGGTGATGACCGCCGGTACCCCCGGCTGCTGGTGCTGCGCCGCCCTGCGGCTCGGTGCGGGAGCCGACGCCGCCGACAGCGCGGAACTGTGGGCTTCGGTCGGCCCCGCCGCACCGCTCGGAGCGCCCGCGCCCGACCTGGTCGGCCCGCTCGCGGGCATGCTCGGCAACCTCCTCGCCTTCGAGGTGTTCCGCCTCGCCACCGAGGCGCTGCCGGCCGAGACGCGCAACCAGATCGTGGTCCAGGACCTCGACTCCCTCGACGTCCTGACCGAGCCGTTGCTACCGCACCCCCGCTGCCCGTACTGCGCGGCCGAGGACACCGGCGGGGTCGAGACCGCCGTCGCGGCCGAGGACACCGGCGGGGTCGAGAACACCGTCGCGGCCCAGGACTCCGGCGCGGTCGGGAACACCGTCGCGGCCGAGGACACCGGCGGGGTCGGGAACACCGTCGCGGCCGAGACCGCCGTCGCTGAGGACATCGCCGCCGTCGAGAACACCGGCGTCGCCGAACCCGCCGCTCTCCCCGGTGATGTGCTGCGCGCGCCGCACCCCGACGACGAGCCCGCCGCGCTGCCCGCCGACGGTGCCGCCGACGAGGACGCGGCCCGGACCCTGCTCGCGGCACTGGAGCAGCGCGACGTCCTCGTCCGCGAGCGGGCCGGTGTCTTCACCGCGTTCGCCGACGACGACTGGGAGCAGACCCCGCTCAAGGTGAGCACCGTCCGCCTCGGCCTCGCGCCCGGCAGGACGCGCCGGATCTCCGCCGCCGACATCCACACCGTGGCCGGCGCCCGCCTCGCCGCACTCTTCCGTGCCGCGGAGGTCTACGCCGAACACGTCGTCCCGCCCCGGGTGCTCGACGCGCCCACCCTCCAGGCCGCGGTCGGCAAGTGGACGCGCGTCGCCCCCGCCGAACTCGCCGTCTCCACCGGTCTCGACGTCCCGGCGGACCGGGTCGCCCACTGGAGCGAGGCCGTCTCCCTGACCGACGCACGGACCGTGCTGGTGCCGACGGCCGCCGTCCGCACCCTGGGCGGCTGGAACGACCTGGGCCTGTTCGAGCGGACCTCGGCCGGTACCGGCGCCGCCGGCAGCCCGCGGGCCGCGCTGGCCCGGGCCCTGGCGACCGCGCTCGCCCTCGACGCGCTGCGCGGCGCCGTCCGCCGCACCGCCCCGGTGCCCGCCGTGGACCAGTCCTCGCTCACGGCCGACCCCGAGGCGCTCTTCCTGCTGCGCTCGGCGGACAACCTCGGCGTCTCCGTCGAGATCCTCGACCTCACCGCGACCGGCGGTGGTCTGCTGCCCGTCGTCCTGGCCCGCCGCACCGATCCGGAGACCGGCGAGGTGCGCTGGGCGACCGGCAGCGGCCTGCGGCACCGCGACGCCGTACGGGAGGCCCTGCGCGACCTGCTCGGAGCCGAACAGTTGCGCCGTGCCGCGGCCGGCCCCGACACCGGCGACCCGGTGTGGGCCGACCTGGACGCCGCCACCCTCGTCGCCGAGGGTGTCGTACCGCTGCCGGACACCGGCACCACCTGGGCCGCCGTGCTCGACGGCCTCGCCGCCGCCGGCCGGGACGCCCTCGCGGTGCCGCTGCCCGCCCCCGACCTCGCGGCCGGCCACCTCCACGCGGCGCGCGTCCTGCTGACCCGCGGAGCGCTCTGTGCCGACTGAGACCGTGGCCGCGCCGCGCGACCGGGCCGCGCCGCCGGAACCGGTGCCCGCCGGGCCGTGGGACGAGGTCTGCGCCGCCCTGACCGTCGCCCTCGCGGAGCGTGCCGGACGCCACCCCGGCACGCCGCCGGCCGTGGTGGTCCCGCTCGGCCGCCGCGACGAACTGGACGACGGGAAGGCGGAGTTCGCCCCCGGCGCCGTACCGATCGGGCTGTACGGGCACCATGCCGTGATCGGCCCGACGGCCGTGGACGGCGGTCCGGGCTGTGCGGGGTGTCTGGCCCGTCGCTGGCAATCGGTACGGGCCGGGTACCTGCGGGACGCCATCGAGCGCGGCGGGGAGCCCCGGGCCACCGGCACCCCGCCGTGGCGGGCCGACTTCGCGGCGGACGCCCTGTCCGCCCTCGTCGCGGCGGCGGTCCGGCGGCCTCGCGCCGCCCGCAATCCCTGGGTCTGGCTGCTGGACCTGGAGACGCTGCGCGTCGCCCGGTTCCCGTTGGTGCCGGACGGTGAGTGCCCGTCCTGCGGGGCACACCCCGACGACACCGCCGAGGCCGCCCGGATCACCCTGGAGCCCAGCCCCAAGCACGCCCCGGACAGCTTCCGGCTGCGCCCGCTGGACGCCTACGACCTGGTGCCGGAGGCGTTCGCCAACCCCGTCACCGGGATGCTCGGCCCGTCCGTCGTACCCGATCTCACGTCCGCCTCGACCTCCTCCACGGTCGGCGCGTTCACCACGCGCTCGGGCGACTACCTGCGCGAGTGCTACTGGGGCGGTCACACCGGGACGTACGGCGCGAGCGTGCGAGTGGGACTGCTGGAGGGCTTGGAGCGGTACGCCGGGATGCGGGCCCGCGGCAAGCGGACCGTGGTCACCGCCGCTTTCGACGACCTCGGCGACACGGCGCTCGACCCGCGGGTCACCGGTCTGTACTCCGACGCCTTCCACGCCGCCGAACCGGACGCGCCCCGCTTCGCCCCGGACCGCCCGGTGCGGTGGGTGTGGGGCTGGTCGCTGCGCGAGGACCGGCCGGTGCTCGTACCGGAGGTCGTCGCGTATTACCACGCGCCCGGTGGCGTCCGGCGGCGCTTCGTCCAGGAGAGCTCCAACGGCTGTGCCTCCGGCGGCAGTCTCGCCGAGGCCGTCTACCACGGGCTGATGGAGACCATCGAGCGGGACGCGTTCCTGCTCGCCTGGTTCGGCCGGGCCCGGCTGCCCGAGATCGACCCGTCGAGCAGCACCCGGTCGGCGACCCGTGCCATGGTCGACCGGCTGGCGATGTACGGCTACCGGGCGCGGTTCTTCGACACCCGTGTCACCTTCCCGGTGCCGGTGGTGACCGCCGTCGCCGAACGCGTCGACGGCGGGGCGGGACTGCTCTGCTTCGGCGCCGGTGCCTCTCTCGATCCGGAGGACGCGCTGGCCGGCGGCCTGTGCGAGATCGCCACCGACTCCGTGAACCTCCGTCGCCGTACCGCCCGCGAGGAGCGCCGACTGCGCCGCATGGCGGACGACTTCGACGAGGTGCGCGTGCTCCACGACCACCCCCTCCTGTACGGGCTGCCCGAGATGGGCCCGTACACCGATTTCCTGCTGCGCGGCCGGGACGAGGGGGACCGGGTGCCGCTGTCCTCGCTCGCCTCCGGGCCCGGCGCCCTTGTTCCCTCGGCCGATCTGCGGGAGGACGTGGAGGCGTGCGTCGGTGCCGTGACGGCGCGGGGGTTCGACGTGGTGGTGGTCGACCAGACCGCCGCCGAACAGCGAGCCCTCGGCTTTCACACCGTCAAGGTCCTGGTGCCCGGTCTGATCCCGATCGACTTCGGCTGGAGCCGGCAGCGCGGCCCCCTGATGCCCCGCGTCCGCACCGCGCTGCGCGAGGCCGGACTGCGCGGCGACGACCTGTCACCGGACGACCTCAACCCGGCCCCGCACCCGTTTCCTTGACGACCATCCCCAGTGCGTGACCGACACCCCCGGGACCAGTGGTCCGCCCCCACGCCATGTCCGACACGCCACCACCTGACAGACGCACAACCCACCGTCCGACACGCCACCACCTGACAGACGCAACACCCACTGTCCGACACGCCACGACCTGACAGACGCACAACCCACCGTCCGACACATGCACCCCCACCGTCCGACACACGCACCACCCACCGTCCGGCGCGGGGCACTTCAGGCGCCGGTGGCCACCACAGACGAGCACGAGCAGAAGAGGGAGTGACCGTGGGATACGCCCATGAGTACGCGACCGCGGTGATGCGGCGGGGCCGGGTCCCCATGGAGCCGGCCGACTTCGTCCCCGACTGGTCCGACCGTCCGCGCAAGGGCAAGTTCTTTCCCGGCGCCCCGTCCGTGCCGCTGCCCGACGGTGGCTGCGCCGAGGAAGCGACACTGGACCGGGGCCTGTTCGGCCGGTCCGGCACCGGAGCGTTCACCCTGCCGCTGCTCGGCGCGATGCTCCGGGACTCCTACGGTCTGACCGGACGCCGGCTCGCCGTCCAGGCCAACACCGACCTGGGCTCGCTGCCGTTCTACTCGCACGCGAACTGGTCCCGCGGCACCGCCTCCGGCGGCGGCCTCTACCCCATCGGCGTCCACTGGATCAGCGGCGCGAGCGGTCCTCTGACCCCGGGCGTCTACTACTACGACACTCCGCACCACCGCGTCACCCGGCTTCTGTCGGGCGACGTGAGCGCGGAGGTCCGAGCGGCCCTCGGTGACCTGGAAGAAGCCGCCGGGACCGACCAGTTCCTCGTCCTCGGCGTGACGTTCTGGCAGAACTCCTTCAAGTACAACAGCTTCTGCTACCACGCGGTGACGATGGACATCGGCGCCCTCGTCCAGACCTGGCGCATGTGGGCCCGCGCGCACGGCCTCCAGCTCGGCAGTGCCTTCTGGTTCGACGAGCCCCGGCTGGGCCGGCTGCTCGGGCTGGATCCCGAGGACGACGGCGTGTTCGCCGTCGTGCCGCTGCGCTGGGCCGGTACCGCTCCGGCCGCGTCGGCGCCTCCGTCGCCCGGCGCCGCCGTACGGCGGGTGCCCGACGAGAAGTCCCGCCGGCTGCTGTCCTTCCCGACCCTGCTCCGCATGCAGGCCGCCACCCTGGACGGCGCCGCCGACCGGCCCGCCCCCGGCGTGCTGGACGGCTCCCTCGCCTCTCCCGCCGCGTCCGGCGACCGCGTGCCGCTGCCGGCGCCCGCGCCGCTGGCGGTCTCCGTGCGCCGGGCGCTGCGCGAACGCCGCAGCAGCTTCGGGCGGTTCACCTCCGCCGAGCCGCTCGACGCGGCCCGGCTCTCCACCGCGCTGCGGGCCGCGATCGCCGCGGGCACGCTGGACAGCGACGCCGAGTCACCCGGCGGCGCGCCCCTGACCCGGCTGTGCGTGTTCGTCAACCACGTCCGCGAAGTCCCGGCCGGTCTCTACGAGTACGACCGGGACACAGGCGAGCTGGTGCTGATGAAGGCGGGTGACTACGGCCCCTTCCTCCAGCGGAACTACTTCCTCGCCAACTACAACGTGGAGCAGGCCGCCGCCGTCCTGGTGCCCGTGGCCCGTACCCACGCGGTGCTGGATTCGGTCGGGGACCGCGGCTACCGCCTGGTCAACGCCGTCGTCGGCGCCGTCGCCCAGGCCGTCTACACCGCCGCCTCCGCGGCAGGCACCGGCTGCGGCGTCGCCCTCGGCTTCGACAGCGTCTCCTTCGAGGAGGAACTCGGGCTGGCCGAGCGGGGCGAGATCCCGCTGCTGATCATGATGATCGGCCACGAACGTGCCCGGTCCGCCGACTACCGCTACGACATCGTCGCGCCGTGACCCGAGTCCCCGCCCGGCGTCGACGCCCCGTCCCGCCCCGGGGCCGCACGTCGACCCGACGGGCCGTCCACGGACGACAGCACACCCCACGTGAAAGACGGCAGCACACCCCACACGAGAGACGGCAGCACACCCCACACGAAAGGGGGAGGGCGTGAGCCCCACCGCCACCAGCCCGGCCCAGGACCCCACCGCCACCGGTGAGTCCGCGGCCCTGCACGGCCGCTTCATGCTGCGCGTCGCGGGTCTGCCGGCCGACGTCGTCGTCGCCCTGCGCACCCCCGAGGCGGCCGACTGGGCCGCCCGGGCCGCCGCCGAGGAGGACCGGCTCGCCGCCCTCGGCGCCGCCCTCAGCGACCCGCTGTCCGCCGTGGTCGGCGCCACCGACGACGCCGCGCTGCGCCGCCGCCTGCTCGCGCTGCGCCGGAGCGTCTTCAACAACCGTCTGCCGAACGACCTCGACGCGGCCCGCGCCCTGGCCGCCGAGATCGGCGGCGGCACCGGAGCCGACCTCGCGACCTGGCTCGACGCCCGCGTCCGCTGGGCCGCACTGCGCGCCGAGGGCGAGAGCGTCCTCGCGGCCGGGCTGGCCCGCACCCGCACCGCCCTGCGCGAACTCGCCCTGGACGACCGGCTGCGCCGGGGCCTGCTGCTCGCCTCGCCCACCCTGGAGGAACGGCTCGACGCGTTCGCCGCCGACCCCGCTCCTGTACCCGGCAAGCGGGCCCGCAAGATGGAGCGCTCACTGCTCTCCTACGTCTACCGCACCGCGTGCAAGACCAGCCCTTTCAGCACCCTCACCGGCGTCGCCCTCGGCGGCTTCGAGGCGGCGGGCACGGACGGCACACCGGCTGCCACCCGCGTCGGCGACGACTGGACCGGGCACTGCCGGCTCAACGTCGTCGTGCTCACCCGGCTCGCCGAACTCGTCGCCGCCGACCCGCGGCGCCGCGCCGATCTGCCGGTGGCCCTCGCCTCCGGATGGAAGCTGGACGACGACCGTGTCCGCTACGTCCAGCGGGCCGTCACCGCGGGCGACGACAGCGCCCCGGTCAGCTTCGACGCCGCCCAGGACCGGCTCCTCTTCCTCCGCCGCCGGGGCACCCTGGACGGCATGCTGGCCCGGCTGCGGGACCACGACGGCACCCTCCGCCACGGCGACCTGGCCCGCTGGCTGGCCACGACCACCGGCGCCGGCGACGAGGCCGCCGGACACTACCTCACGGCCCTGCTCGACCTCGGCATGCTGCAACTGCCCAGCCTCGCCGTCGGAGTTCACGACCACGAGCCGCTGCGCGCCTTCCAGAGCTCACTGCGCGCACTTGAACGCCCCTGGGCCGACGAGCTCGCCGCCCGCCTGGACGGACCGGCCGATGTCCTCGCCCGGTACCCCGAGGCGGACGTCCCCGGCCGGCGTGCCCTGCTCAGGACGCTGCGCGCCGACCTCCTCGCCCTCCAGACCGACCTCGGTGCCGAACGGCCCGTGCTGCCGCAGACCCTGGTCTACGAGGACGTGTCCGCCGGCACCACCACCGCCGGCCTCGCCGAGTGGACCGCGCTCGCCGCCGCCCCGCTCCGCTCGATCGGCCGGGTGCTGCCCGCCTTCGACGTCGCGCTGCCCCAGCGGCTCACCCTCAAGGGATTCTTCCTCGCCCGCTTCGGACGCGGCGGTCGGTGCGAGGACCTGCTGCGCCTGGTCCACGACTTCCACGAGGACATCTTCCGCCAGTACCTCCAGTTCACCGCGACCAAGGACGACCGCCTCCCGGACGGCAGCCACGCCCCGGAGGAGAACTGGCTCGGCATGCCGGAGATCACCGCCGTCGACCGGGCGCGCGCGGCCCTCACCGCCCGGATGCGCACCATCTGGGCCGAACTACCCGCAGGATCAGAGGAGTTCGTGCTCGACGACGCCGTCGTGCACGAGGTCGCCGAAGCGCTGGGTGCCGCCGCGCCCGCCTTCCAGCCGCACAGCCACTTCCTCCAACTGGCCCGCCGCGACGGCGATCCGCTGGTCGTGCTCAACGACTCCTTCGGCGGCCTGTGCTTCCCCTTCACCCGCTTCACCCACTGCTACGACGGCGCGGACGACACCGGCCTGACGGACGCGCTGCGCGAGGAGCTGCGCGGACTGCTGCCGCCCGGCGCGGTCTTCGCCGAGATCACCGCCGGTGCCGCCACCACCAACCTCAACCTCCACGGTCGGCTCACCGACTACGAGATCGTCTGCCCCGGTGAGCACAGCACCGCCCCGGAGGAGGCACGGCTGCACCTGGACGACCTCCACGCCGTGCACGACGCCGACACCGACCGGCTCGTCCTGCGCTCACGCCGCCTGGACCGCGAGGTCGTCCCGCTCTACCTCGGCTACCTCGTCCCCATGGTGCTGCCCGAGATCCCGCGCACCCTGCTGCTGTTCTCGCCGACCGCCCGGTCCGTGCCGGACGTGTGGCGCGGGGTGCCGGCCGGGCCGGAGGACGGGGGTGTCACCCGACGTCCCCGGGTCCGCCACCACTCCCTCGTGCTCCAGCGGCGCTCCTGGACCGCGGCCGACGGCAGCCTCCCGCTGCGCGTTTTCGATGCCACCGACGGCGAGTGGTACCTCACCTGGCACCGCTGGCGCGTCCGGCACGGGCTGCCCGCCCGGGTCTTCGCCACCGTCCACGAGGAGACCTCCGGCGAGGGCGGCGCCTGGTTCGGCGGCTCCAAGCCCCAGTACGTCGACTTCGAGAGTCCGCTCTCCCTCACCGCACTCGAAGGTCTCCTGGCCGGCAAGCGGGCCCGCACCGTCTTCGAGGAGATGCTGCCCGGCGAGAGCGAACTCCACGTCACCTCACCACGCGGGCGGCACGTCGCCGAACTCGCCGTAGAGATGCTGCCCGGCCCGGCCGGCCTGCCCGAAGAGGACCGAAATCGATGACCACACCCACCGCTTCCTCCGTCACCCCGGGTACGCGCGCCGCCGAGGTTCCCGGCGCGCACGCGGACGACGCCCAGGGCGACTGGCTGGCCGTGCACGTCTTCTACGCCGCCAGCCCCCGCCCGCTGCTCCTGCAGTGCGTCAAGCCGCTGGTGGACGCCCTCACCGAGGAGGGCCTGCTCGCCGGGTACTTCTTCATCAACTACTGGCTGGAGGGCCCGCATCTGCGGCTGCGCCTGCGCCCCCGGCGGGCCGCCGACGCCCCCGTCGTCCGGGAACGGACACATGCCGCACTCGCCGCATTCCTGCGCGAACGCCCGGCGTTGTACGAGGTGAAGGCGGGCTTCCTCGCCGAGCTGTACGAGACCCTGTTCACCCTGGAGTACACCGAGGACCAGCGCGCCGAGTTCCTCGGCCCCGACGGGCGGATGCGGCTGCGCCCCAACAACTCCTTCGAGGACCGGCCCTACGAGCCCGAGTACGGCAAGTACGGCGGCCCCAGCGGTGTCGCACTCGCCGAATGGCACTTCCAGCGATCCAGCGACCTGGTCGTCGAAGCCGCGCGCAGCATGAACCTCCACCTGCGCACCGTGCTCCTCGGGCTGTCCGCTCAGCTGATGATGGTCATGTCCGGCACGTTCCTCAAGGACGACGAGGCTCTGCTCGCCTTCCTCGACCGCTACCACGCCTTCTGGAACGGAGCGTTCGACGGTACGAACTACACCGCGACCCAGGGCTACGACCGTGCCTACACCGAGATGGGCGCAAGCCTTCCGGAGCGCTTCCGCCGCATCCGGGACGCGGTGTCCCAGGGGGAACTGGAGCGGCTCCCGGCCTTCCTGCGGGGCTGGGCCGAGCACTGCGCCGAACTACGCGACCGAGCACAGGAGTTGACTCTGCTCGGCGAACTGACCTTCCGAGCGTGGGACGGCAGCCGCGACATCCGCCCCACCGACCCCGCCCACGCGCTGCCCATGCTGCTTTCGCCGTACATGCACATGACCAACAATCGGCTGAGCATGACCATCCGCGACGAGGCCTTCCTCTCCTACGTCCTGGCCCGCGCCCTGCGCGACGAGGAAGCGCCGGGCGTCGAGGACGCGCCGAGAGGCGGCCGGGTGTCGGGGGACGAGGGATGACGAGCACCGGCGCGTTTCTCGCCGCCCGGCCGCGCGTGCGCGGCGACGTCGTGTTCGGCCCCGGTCTGGTGCGCGGCACCGGTCGCATCCATCTGCTGATGGACCCGCGCACCGGGCGGCGCCTGGAGATCGGCCCCAAGGAGCACTTCATCATCGCCCGGCTCGACGGCAGCCGCAGCCTCGACGAGATCGGCGAGGCGTACGCGGGCGAGTTCGGCGCCCGTCTCGGCGAGGCCCAGTGGGGGCAGATGCTCCGGCTGCTGCACGGCCGCGACCTCCTCGACGGCGGCCCCGCACCGGCCGCCGTCCCCTCACCGCAGCCCGCCGCGTCGGCAGCCGGCCACCCGCCGAGCGGCATCCTCGCCGGGCGGACCCGCCTGGTGGCCGACGCGCCCGCGCTCATGGACCGGCTGCACCGGGTCACCGCCCCCGTCCGCAGGCCCGTCGTGCTGGCCCCGCTCATCGCGTCGGCCGTCGCGCTGCTCGCCGCCGTCACCGTCCAGGCCGGCACCCTGTGGCGGCAGACCGAGGAGACGGCACGGCAGCCCGTGCTGCTGCTCGCTGTCGGCTGTGTCCTGTGGTGCAGCCTGGCTCTCCACGAACTCGCCCACGGCCTGTTCGCACGGGCCTGGGGCGGTCGCGTCACCGAGATCGGGCTGCGCTGGATCCTCGGCGCCACCTACCTCTACTGCACCGTGGAGGACGTCCAGTTCCTCGGCAGCCGTGCCCGCAAGGTCGCCACCGCCGGTGCCGGAGTCTTCGCCAACCTGCTCTTCCTGGTGCCCTTCTATCCCGTCTGGGCGCTGCTGCCCGCACAGGCCCAGGCCCGCCCCGCGCTCGGCGCGCTGCTCCTGCTCGGCGCGGTCTCCGCGCTGGCCAACCTGCTGCCGCTGCCACCCCTGGACGGATACCGCGCCCTCGGCCACGCCCTCGGTGTCACCCAACTCGCCACCGGCAGCCGTGACTTCACGGGCATCGCGGTCCGCGCCCTGTTCCGCCGCGGCCCGGGCCTCGCCGCGTACCCGCCCCGGCTGCGCGTCCTGTACGGCGGCTTCGCCCTGCTGACCGCCGTACAGAGTGCCGCGCTCCTCGCCCTGTGCGGTGCCGCGCTGCGCGCCCTCCTGCCGGACGACCTCGCGACGCCGGCCTGGTGGCTGCCGGTCGCCCTGCTCGCCGCCGTACTGCTCCTGTGGGCGCTCGGCTCGTTCGGCCGTTCCCGGCGCGCCACGGCACCCGCGCCCGCCGGGACCACCCCCATGACCTCACCCGGCGCACGTGCCCCCGCCTCCTCCCCGAGGCGCCCGGGTGCCAGTCCCACACCCCCCACCGCCACGCCGGGACACCCAGCCCCGGCGACGGGCACCGGACCGCTCCCGCATGTCCCGGGCCCACGGAACCACCCGAGGAAAGAGGCGATGAGCGCACCCGAGAGCAAGACCGAGACCGTCCCCGGCGAGACCGTCACCGAGACGGTCATCGCCGTGGAGGGCGTCACCAAGCGGTACGGGGAGGTGACGGCTCTGGAGGATGTCAGCCTCGACGTACGGCACGGCGAGTTCTTCGGCGTCCTCGGCCCCAACGGCGCCGGCAAGACCACCCTGGTGGAGATCGTCGGGGGCATGCGCGAGGCCGACTCCGGCACCGTGACCGTCTTCGGGCAGAGCCCCTGGCCGCGCGACACCGCGCTGCTGGCGCGGATCGGGGTCCAGACGCAGGCATCGGCGTTCTTCGCCCGCCTCACCGCCGGCGAGCACCTGCGCACGGTCGCCGCGCTCTACGGCATGGACCCGGCGGCCGCGGCCACCGCACTGGAGCGCGTCAGCCTCACCGAGAAGGAGAACGCCCGCGTCGACCACCTCTCCGGCGGTCAGCGCCAGCGTCTCGCCGTCGCCACCGCGCTGCTGCACGAACCCGAGCTGATCTTCCTGGACGAACCGACGGCCGCCCTCGACCCGGAGGCCCGGCGCGAACTGTGGGACGTGCTGCGCTCGTTGCGCGCGGAAGGGCGCACGATCATCTACACCACCCACTACCTGGAGGAGGCGGAGGCGCTCTGCGACCGGGTGGCGATCATCGCCGGCGGCCGGGTCGTCGCGCTCGACACACCCCGCAACCTCATCCGCTCCCTCGCGGCCCCCACCAGGCTGCTCGTCCCCGCCGCCGACCTCTCACCCGAGGCGGCGCTCGCGCTGGACGGCGTGGACCGGGCCACCGTCGAGGGCGACGACCTCGCCCTGGAGACGACCGTCCCCAGTCGCGTCCTCGCCGCCCTCGGGGACCTCGTGGACATCGACACGGTCACCGTCCGCACCCCCACCCTCGAAGACGCCTACCTGACGCTGACCGGCACCGGATCGGAGCACCACCGTTGAGCGCCTACGCCGCACTGACCAGGGCCACCTACGTCGCCAGCGTGCGCGACAAGACGACCCTCTTCTTCAGTTTCGCCTTCCCGCTCGCCTTCCTGGTCCTCTTCGGCCTCATCTTCCAGGGCCAGCACGTCGACGGCGGGATGTCGTCCATCAACTACATCGCCCCGGGCGTGCTCTCCTGGGGTGTGGGCAACGCGGCGGTGTTCTCCGTCGGCTTCGCCCTGATGCAGTGGCGCCGGGACGACCTGCTCCGCCTCATCTGGCGCACCCCGACCCCGCTGCGGACCCTGCTCGCCTCCCGCTGGACCGTGGCACTGGGCGTCGCCCTCGTCCAGACGGTGCTCTTCACCGTTGTCGCCCTGCTGCCGTTCTTCGGCCTCGAGCTCAACGGCCCCTGGTGGGCGGCCGTTCCGCTGCTGGTGCTCGGCGTCACCGCCTTCCTCGCCATGGGACTGGTCGTCGGCAGCGTCGCCAACACCCCGGAGGCGGTCGCGGCCATCGCCAACATCGTGATGGTGCCCATGGCCTTCCTGTCCGGCTCGTTCTTCCCCGACGACCTCATGCCCGGCTGGCTGCGTACCGTCGCCAAGGTCCTGCCGCTGCACTACCTCAACGACGGGGTCACCGACGCCTTCGGCGGCCGCGGGGACCTCGGTGACATCGCCGTGGACTGCGCGGGACTCGCCGTGTTCGCGCTGGTCTTCGGGCTGATCGCCACCCGGATCTTCCGCTGGAGCAACCGGCCATGACCACCGTCACCGCCCCCGCGCCGGCCGTCTCGCCCCTGGAGACCGCCCGCGCTGACCTCCAGTCCCGACTGGCGGCCCGCGCCGCAGCGGCACGCCTGCCCGCACCGGCCGTCTCCCGCATCGGCGACGCCAACGTCCTCGGTCACACGCCCGACGTCTTCGAGCCCGTGCCCACCGGGTCCGGCCACATGCCCACCGGGTCCGGCCACATGTCCACCGGGCACGGACACATGTCCACCGGGCACGGCCACATGCCCACCGGGCACGAGCGTGCGGAAACGGTCACCGCCCGCCCGGACGGGGAGGCGGTGCCGCCGAGCGCGGCCGCCGTCCACCTCACCGCCCAGGCCGTACTGCTCGGCCCCTGGGGCGGTGCCCCCGAGGCAGGTCCCGCCTGTGGAACCTGCCTGGCCATGCGCCGTCAGCGGCTGCGCACCCGCACCGAACGCGAGGCCCTGGAGACCGGCACGGAGACCACCGCGACCGGGCCGTGGCCCGTACTGCCGGACCACATCGTGGACGCCGTATGGTCCCTGCACCGTCTGATAGCCACCGGTGCCGCACGGCACACCGCCGAGGGCGCCGACACCGCACTGCCCCGGATCACCGAACTCGACCTGGAGACCCTTCGGGTGCGCACCTTCCCGCTGGTGCCCGAGCCGATGTGCCCGTACTGCCGTCCGTTCACCGAGGAGGCCGCCCGGCAGGCCGCGGCGGAGGCCACCCAGGGGCCACCCTCCTCCCGCCCGAAACCGAACCCGGACGCCTACCGGCTGCGCGGCCCCGCCGACTACCCCCTGCCGGTCAAGGGCCTCGCCAACCCGGTGTGCGGGGTGCTCGGCGGCGGCACCTGGATCGACGTCACCTCGCCCACGACCGCGCCCGTAGCCGGCAGCGTGTTCATGCGCGGCTACGCCGGACTCACCGACGTCACCTGGAGCGGCCAGGCCAACTCCTACGCCAACAGCCGCGACCTGGCGTTCCTGGAAGGTCTGGAGCGGTACGCGGGCACCCACCGCCGCCACCGCGCACCGGTCGTCACCGCCTCCCTCGACGAACTCGGCGACCGGGCCCTCGACCCACGCGTGTGCGGACTCTACGAGCCCCGCACCTACGCCGAGGACCCGATGGTCGAGCCCTTCGACCCGGCCCGGCCCCTGCCGTGGGTCACCGGCTGGTCGCTGCGCGACGCGCGTCCGGTGTTCGTCCCCGCCCGGCTGGTGTACTACAGCGCGGGCACCCGCGAGGACAACTTCGTCTTCGAGTGCTCCAACGGCTGTGCCACCGGGGGTACATGGGAAGAGGCCGTCTTCTTCGGCCTCCTGGAGCTCATCGAGCGGGACGCCTTCCTGCTCGGCTGGTACGGCGACCTGCCCCTGCCGGAGATCGACCTGGCCTCGGTCAGCGGTCCGAAGGTCCGGGCGATGGTGGCACGGGCGGCGCTCCAGGGCTACGACGTCCATGTCTTCGACAACCGCGTGGATCTGCCGGTACCCGTCGTCACCGGCCTCGCGGTCCGCCGCGACGAGGGGCCCGGAACACTGGCCTTCGCGGCCGGCGCCTCCTTCGACCCGGAGACGGCCGTCGAGTCCGCCGTCTCCGAGATCCTCACCTACATCCCGCACCTGCCCGGCCAGGTCGCCGAACGGCCCGCCGAACTCGCCGCCATGACGGAGGACTTCGGCCTCGTCAAGCGCCTGCCGGACCATGCGGCGCTGTTCGGGCTGCCCGCGATGCGCCGGCACGCCGCGAGCTACCTCGCCCCGCCGCGCGTCGCTTCCCTCGTCGAGCTGTTCGCCGGCTGGGAGGAGGGCCGGCCGCGCACCGAGGACCTCCGCGACGACCTGCTTCTCCTGTGCGACCTGCTCGGCGGCGCCGGTTGCGACGTCATCGCCGTCGACCAGACCACACCGGAGCAGCGCCGGATGGGACTGCGTACGGTGGCCACCCTCGCCCCCGGACTGCTGCCGATCGACTTCGGCTGGCTGCGTCAGCGTGCCCTGCACATGCCACGCCTGCGGACCGCGCCCCACCGCGCCGGACTGGTCCCGGCGCCGCTGCGGGAGGAGGACCTGCGGCGGGTGCCGCACCCGTTCCCGTGACCGACTAAGTCCATTCAGGCCAGGGGGAGTTCGAGGTCGAGACGCGGGGGACAAGCGCCGCGCTCCGGGGCCTGACGGTGGATGTGGACGTGGACGGTCCCCGGCGCGCACGCGCGCCGGGGACCGTCGATCCCGACGAAGGACGTCAGGCGGTGCAGGAGGTGGTGCTGGTGGTGCTGGAGCAGGTGCTGGTGGAGGAGCAGCTCGTGGAGGAGCCGAGCATGACCTCGCTGGCGTCCGAGTAGTCGGTGATCTCGAAGGTCTCCGACTCGAGGTCCAGGATCTCCTGGGCGAGGGAGGCGAGGGTGTTGTCAGCCATGGTGTCTCCTTGTGAGTCCGGGGACCGGCCGCCGACCGGGACAGCCCCGGCCGACGATGCGCTGAACCTGCCGGAGGCCAAGACCTCGGGCTCCACCTTTCTACGCGGCAGCGACGTCAGCCCCCTGGCTCTCCGCTGTCACCCCGCTGACACCTCCGAACCCGCATGCCCCCGGCAACTCCGCCGATGCCCCTGAACCACGACGCCGCCCAACTCCCCTCCACGGCCCGCCACTCCGTCGTGAGCCACATGTCGGCCGGCACCGCACCAGTTCCTCACGGTTCGCCGCCGATCCCCAACACCACCTGGCCGAGCGCCACTTCACCTGTGATTACCCGTCAACACCACCTCTCCGTCCGCCACTCCACCTATGAGCCACCCCGGCCAACACCCCAGGAGCCCCGCCCGTGACCAGCGACCACGACAGATCCGGCACCCTCACGGACCCCGACCGCTCCCTGACCGGCCTGAAGACTCTCCTGCCGTCCACCATCGAGCTGTACCTCGATCTGCACCGGCATCCCGAACTCTCCGGTGCCGAACGCCGTACCGCCGCCGGGTTCGCGGACCGGCTGGAGGCGGACGGTTTCCGCGTACTGCGCGGACTCGGCGGTCACGGAGTCGCCGCCGAACTCCCCAACGGCGACGGCCCGGCCGTCCTGCTGCGCGCCGAGCTCGACGCCCTGCCCGTGGCCGAGCAGACCGGTGTCCCCTACGCGAGCACGGTGACCGCCCCAGGACCGGACGGGCGCCCCGTCCCCGTGATGCACGCCTGCGGCCACGACGCCCACCTCGCCTGCGTGGCGGCCGCCGCCCGCTGGCTGGCGGCCCGGCGCGACAGCTGGCACGGCACCCTTCTCGTCGTCGGCCAGCCCGCCGAGGAGACCCTCAGCGGTGCCCGGGCCATGCTGGAGGACGGTCTGTACGACCGGATCACCCCGCCCGACGTGGTCCTCGCCCAGCACACGGCGGCCTTCCCGGCGGGCATGGTGGCCCACGCCGAGGGCCCGGTACTGGCCGGGAGTCTCACACTGGAGGTGTCTTTCGAGGGCGACGGCGGCCATGCCGCCACCCCACACCTCACCGCCGACCCCCTGCTTGCCGCGGCCGGGGTCGTGACGCGGCTGCCCGCCGTCGCGGCCCGCGAGACCGACCCCGCGGAGCGGCTGGTCGTCACCGCCTCCTCGCTGCGGACCACGGACGCGGGACACACCGGGAACGTGATCGCCTCGCAGGCCGTGCTGCGCGTGACGGTCCGTGCCTTCTCCGAGGCGGCGCTCGACCGTGCCGCCTCGGCCGTGGAGCGGGTGGCCCGCGCCGAGGCGGGTTCCGCGGCCCTGCCGCCGCGGGTCACCGTCACGGAGTCGTCCCGCTCCGGGATCACTCTCGCCGATCCGGACGTCGCGACCGCCGTCCGCTCCGCCCATGTGACGGCCTTCGGCGCCGCCCGCGTCACCGGCTGGCCCGCCACCTCGGCCACCGAGGACTTCCCCCTGCTCACCGGAGCGGGCGCCCACCTCCACGGACGCCCCGGCATCCGTGGCGGGTACTGGATGCTCGGTGCCGTCGGACCCGCCCAGTGGGCGGCCGCCCCCGGCACCGGAGCCGCCGAGAAGTTCCGCGGCCTGCCAGGCAACCACTCGCCCCGCTACCTGCCCAGCGTCCGTCTGACGCTGGAGACGGGAACGGCGGCACTCGTGACGGCCGCCCTGGCCCGACTGGGCAACTCGGCCGACGGATCAGTCCTTCCAGCCTGACGTCCAGTCGGGGTGAGGCACCGCGGGTGGGCCCGATCTGAGGGTCAAGGTCCCGGAGCGTCGTGTTCCCCCTGCCCCTGCCAGCCTCTGACGGGCGCAAGCTGTCGCGGATCGCGGATCGCGGATCGCGGATCGCGGATCGCGGATCGCGGATCGCGGGCCGTGGGCCGTGGGTCGCGGATCGCTGGAGGTGTCGAATGCGCCGGTTCCCGATCGACGTGAGAGTGAAAGGCACGTACGTCCCAGGATCTCAGGAGCATTCCATCGTGACGGTAACCGCGGACATGGCCATCTCCCTCGACGGATACGTCGCCGGCACCGACGTGACCATCGACAATCCGGGAGGCGACGGTGCCGAACCGCTTTTCGAGTGGATCCACGACCTGGCGAGCTGGCGGCAGCGCCAGGGCATGACCGGCGGGCAGGAGAACCGCGACTCCGAGCTGATGCGCGAGTGGTTCGATGCCACCGGAGCGGTGGTCATGGGCCGGATGATGTACGACACGGGTGAGGAGTTCTGGGGCGACGACCCGCCGTTCCGGGCCCCGGTCTTCGTGCTGACGCACCGCCCCCGGCCGACCCTGGTCAAGGAGGGCGGTACCACCTTCACCTTCGTCACCGACGGCATCCACAGCGCCCTCGACCGGGCGAGGGCCGCCGCCGGGGACAGGAACGTCGACATCGCGGGCGGGGCGAGCACGGTGCAGCAGTACCTCAGGGAGGGACTCATCGACGAGTTGCAACTGCATGTGGTGCCCGTGCTCCTCGGAGCGGGACTACGGCTCTTCGAGGAACTAGTCGCCGGGCGGCGGAACCTCGAGCCGGTGAGGGTGGTCGGCACGTCCCTCGCCACCCACCTGAAGTACCGCTTCGTGCGGTGACCTCAGCCGAAGTGGACGTCGCTCAGGTCGATCGACACCATGACCTGGCCCACGAGCGGCCGGCCGGCGGTGTCGCGGCGGTACGCGCGGCGCTTGGTGGGCAGCTTGATGCCGTCCGCTTCCACGTAGTCGTAGACGTACTGTGCGGCGGCGAATCCGCCGGCCACGTCGACGTGGTAATCGTGGCGGCGCAGGAGCCCGTCGGGGCCGAAGTAGAACTCCTGGTGGGTGCTGTGGCTGGCGAACCGGGACGGGAACGTGGCGCGCAGTCCCGGCCAGACCTCGTCACCTTCTCGCCACGGCTCGATGTCGGTGACCGTGAATCCGGGCATGGCGAGGAGGAAGGGCGTGGTGAGGTAGGTCCACAGCGCGTAGCCGTTGAAGTAGGCGCGGTCCAGCGGGTCCCAGGGGGTCTCCAGCGTGTGTCCGGCGAAGGACGCCCGAGGGTCGTCGCGTTCGGTCACCACGTGTCCGTCCAGCTTCCTGATCCCGACCCGTCCGGGCGTGAAGTCGGTCTTCTGGTCGGGAGCCCCGAAGGGCTCCACCGAGGCGTGCTCCTCGTGCAGCCGGACAGTCATCGTGCGCGGCGTGACGTCCTGCGGCAGGCCCTTGATGACGAACAGGTCACCACCGCTGACAAGGGTGGCCCGCGCCTCGGTCAGCGCCTGCCACCGTTCGGCCCCGCCATGGGCTTCGACGGCCTGGGAGAGTAGGTCACTCATATTGGCTTCCTTCCGCTTCGTTCGTTCCATGAGTTCCCCCGTTCTTTCCGCGCGTCCCGGTGGTCGGCCGCAGGGAGCCGCTGATCGGGCCGGACGGGTCTACCACGTCACGCTCTTGGGGGGATCAGCCGTTCGCCTGTCCCGCGAGGTGCTCGCGGAACCAGGCGAGGGCGGCGGCGCTCGACTGGTCGAAGTGGGTGGTGTACGGGTCGAAGTGGCCGCCCGGGAGCAGTTGCAGCCGCTTCGGTTCGAGCGCACGTTCGTAGGCGGCGAGTGCCAGGTCGGTGACGGTCACCGTGTCGTCGAGAGCGACCACCATGAGCAGCGGCGTGGGGGAGACCCTCGTGACCCACGTTCCCGGCTCGTACATGCGGGCCGCGCGGGTGGAACGGACCGTGACCTTGTTCTCCCACACGCCGTCGGGCTTCGGTTGCAGGTAGAAGTCGATGGCCGACTGCGCCCGGTACGACGCGGCCACCGCCTGATCTCCGCTGACGACGGCCAGGGTGCGCGGAGCCTCACCGCGAGAGCGTGCCCGCTCGTCCTCGGCGAAGGACTCCTCGAGTCCCGCCACGTCATCAGGAGCGACGCGGCGCAGTCCCTGCTCGTACCCGCTGATGGTCGGGACCTGGGAGACCACGGCCCGCAGCCGACGGTCGGTGGCGCCCAGGACGATCGCGTGGCCGCCGGCGTAGCTGCTGCCCCACAGGCCGATCCGGCCGGCGTCCACCTCGGGTCGGCTCTCCAGGTAGGAGATGGCCCGCCGCCAGTCGGCGACCTGCTGCCAAGGGTCCACGTCCTGCCGCGGCTCGCCGTCGCTGGCCCCGAAGGTGCGGTGGTCGTGCAGCAGAACGACGAACCCGGCCCCGGCGAAGACCTTCGCGAAGGGTTCCAGTCCGTGGTCCTTGACCGCCGCGTAGCCGTGGGCCATCGTGATCGCCGGATGCGGACCCGGTCCGTCCGGCAGGAAGAGCCACCCGCGCAGCGTCACACCGCCGTCAGCCTCGAATTCCACGTCCTCGCGCTCCAGCATGAACAACCTCCTCGATGAAATGGGTATTCGGCGAGATCCCTCGACGGATCAGTCCAGGAAGCCGCGGATGGACACCGCGGCCCATCCCGCTCTCATGTCTGTGCCGGCTCGCCGGGGGCGGTCGTCGCACCCGACGGGGACCACGCCTTGGTGTCGATCGGGGACCAGTCGGTCGGCCGCGCGTCCAGGCGCTGCATCCTTCGGCCTTCCCGGGTGGTGAGCAGCTCCTCGTCGAGGGGCGTGAAGAAGACGTTGTCGACCAGGGTGTATTCGGCGGCGAGTCGGCCCACGGCCGGCACCGCGGCGGTGTCGATCCGTCCACGCTCCAGGTACAGGTCGTCTCGGATGTGGAAGCGCACCACCCGGCCCCACACCACCTGATCGCCCGCGTCCCCGACGGGCATGATGCGGTCGACGACGCACTCGAACGAGATCGGCGCACCTTCGACGCGGGGCGCGCGCACCACTTGGGACGGCTCCTTGCCCAGGCCGAGTGCCTCGAACTCGTCGACGTCACGGTCGAACGCGAACGCCGAGTCGTGCATGACGTGTGCTTGCGGCAGTGTCACCAGGTTGGTGACGAACTCGCCGGTGTCACGGATGTTGACGAAGGTGTCCTTCAGCGTGACGCCGTCCGCCTGCGGCTGCAGGGTGAGCGAGACCATGGGCGGTTTCCGCCCGACCGCGGTGAAGAACGAAATGGGCGCCAGGTTGGCGACGCCCTCCGTGGACACCGTGCTGACCCAAGCCACAGCGCGCGGGATGATGCTTCCGACCAGCAGTTTGTACGCGTGAGTGGCATCCAGCTCCGCGGCATCAATGATCATCGGAGACTCTCCGTCAGGTGAGAGGCGGCAGGGGGAACGGCATTGCGCCGCGTACGCCCACTGCCGGGGGAGTGATGCGTACGGAGCGGCCGGGATGGCGAGCGATCCTCGTATCCACTCTCGTACGACATGGGCGTATGTGCTTTGCTTCTTTCGAACAAGGTTATGTCCCCATTGATTCCAGATAGGGAGTATTTCGATGGCGTCGGTCGCCGCGAAACCTTCTGCGGAAGACGCGGTGACGTGCACCTGGCGGCTCACGCGGCACGACTACGGCACGACTGCGACTACGGCGTGACCATGACTACGACACGGCGCCGACTGCGACTGCGACTGCGACTACGGCTGTGACTGTGATTGCGACTCGCCCCGAGCTCGTTGCCGTGCCCGGTAGGCACGCAGATTCGCCGCGTTGCCGCAGACCTTGACGTCGTGCCAGACGCCGCTGTTGTTGCGTGACCGGTCGAAGAACGCCGTCCCGCACTTCTCGTTGCGGCAGATCTTCAACCGCTGCCAGGTGCCCGACCGCTGGGCCAGGAAGACCTCGATCAGGGCGAGGGCCGCAACCCGACGCCATCCGGTACCGCGGGGCTCCGGGCGTATCCGCCCGTTGCCGCCGAGTTGGAGCGCGATGGCCGCGGTGTGCAGTGGGGGAAGTGCGTCGTCACTGCCGTGTTCCACTGCGCGGCGCAGGGCGTCACGGAAGGCGCGAAGATCCTCGTGGCCGTCCGGGCCGAGCTCGAACCCGGCCGCGGCGGTGCCGGTGCAACGGCTCCACTGCGACAGTGCCCGAGTGAGCCAGGCCTGGGCCTCGCCGGCGTCCGCGAGCAGGTCCCGGGTGCGCGGCTTGCCGGCCGGGACGGTGTTCATGAGGTCCTGCACGAAGGCGAGCCCTTCCGGCGCCGGCTCCATGTCGTAACGAACCGTGGCCGACCAGCTCATTCCGATCACTCCCCGCGGCTAGCGTGCTCCCTGGGTGGTGACAGGCGCGTACACCTTTCACATCTTATGGAAGGCGACGGGTGGCTGCAGTTCCACAAGACCGATTTTTCGCCGCTCGTGGTCCTCGCTCGTGGATCCAACGGTACTGCAAGGTTCCCATCTGGAACCCAGCCTTGACTTGCCTGAGTTTCAGATAGAGACTTAGGTAGGTGGTCGGTCGGGCCCGGGGGTACCTGGATCGACAGCGGAAGTTTCTCCCCACACCTGCTTCGGCTCTCGCTATGGAGGAAGCATGTCGGACAACAAAGCGATCGTGAATGCTTGTCGACGAGCCTATTCCGGATTCGCGAAGAACGATTCGACCGATCTTGTGGCTCTGATGTCGTCCGACGTGATTTTCGACTTTCCCGCGTCCCTGCCCTACGGCGGAACATTCCACGGCAAGGAAGGGTTCGTCGCTTTCTATCAGGACCTTTTCGATCATTACTACGAGTACTTCGAGTATGACGCGCACGCGGTCCTCGACGCCGGATCACATGTCGTGGTTCCCGTCCGGGCCAGGGCGAAGGCGAAGAACGGTCGCACGATGGAGAATGAACACTGCCTGCTGTTCACCGTGGTCGACGGCCTGATCACGGAGGCGCGACTGTACGCGGACACCGCCAAGGGGCGTGACGTGATCGAGGGTCTCGAGGTCTTCCCCTCGGCGGCCGTCTGAATCCGCCACCCGCGCAGAGGGCGCTCCGTCGTCGAGAGCGGTTCGGCCCCTGTCACCGGAAACGCGTTCACCGTCCGGATTCGTCGTACTCAAGCTCTCGACCCGACGAAAAGAAACTCACATGACTCTTGGATACCACACGGTGGGCAGCGGAGCGACGAAGGTCGTCTGGGCTCACTCCTGGCTCGCCGGCCATGAAAGCTATGACTGCATGATGCCCTTTCTCGACGCCGAACGATTCACGTGGGTCTTTCCCGACTTCCGCGGGTACGGATCGTCAAGGGGCCTGACAGGTGACTTCGGCGTCCGGGAGATGGGGCGCGATCTCGTCGATGTCGCCGACGCGCTGGGATGGGACGAGTTCCATCTGGTCGGGCACTCCATGGGCGGCCAGGCCGCGCAGTGGGTCTCCGGACAGCCGGACGTCCGAGACCGCCTGAGCGGCCTGGTGCTGTTGTGCGCGGTCCCCAGTCGCGCCTTCCCGCTCGACGCTGACAGCGCCAGGTTGTTCGAGGGCGCCACGGACAGCCTGGACGTACGAGCCGCGGTCATCTCGGCGGTGACCGGCGGTCGACTGGGTACGGGCTTCGTCCGCTACGTGAACGAGGCGTCCCGCAAAGCGGTCGATCCAGCGGTCATGCGGGCCTACCTCCGCACCTGGACCCAGGACGACGTGTCCGACGAGGTCCAGGGATACGAGCGGCCCGTCCTCGTCCTCACCGGCCAGTTCGACCCCGTTCTGACCGCTGCCGTGACCGAGGAGCAGATCGTCCCCCAGTACACCGACGTGCACCGCCGCGTCCTCGACGGCGCGGCCCATCTGCCGCCCATGGAAACCCCTGCCCGCACGGTGGCGCTCATCGAGAAGCACTTGCTGACGGGGGCCGAGGAGTTGCGCGGCTGAGCCGCCGCCTCGTCCCGAACGTGGCCGTGCCGCCGGGTCCGCCCTTGGCGCCGGAACCCACCGGACACCGAACAGAACACAGCGGCTTCCGCAGTCGCAACCCGCGCCTCCAGAAGGAGAGTCCGATGCCTGTCTTCAACGCCCACATACCGGCCGACCGCTACTCGCCTGAGCAGAAGCGCGCGCTCGCCGATGCCCTCAACCAGTCGCTGGTACAGGGCCTCGGCATTCCCGAGGGCGACCGGTTCATCATGATCAGTGAGCACGGCGAGAGCGAACTGTTCCTGGATCCGACCTTCATGGGCATGCAGCGCAGCAGCGACGCCATGATCATCACGGTGCTCCTCGGGGCTCACCGCCCGCTGGAGGACAAGCGGGCCGTGGCCTCGACCATCAACAAGCTGGTGGTCGAGGCACTCGGCGCCTCACCCGACGACATATTCGTGGCGCTGATTCCGGTACCGAACGAGAACTTCTCCTTCGGCAGGGGTGAACTCCAGCTCGCCGAAGGCGCCCCTCGCTGGTAGAGCCCGCGGTCAGCCGCAGTACAGCAAGCCCGCCTTCTGCTTGGCGGTCAGGACGCGATGGACGCTCTGGTCCACCTGGGTCCGGAAGGCCGCGGACTGCGTCATCCGGGCCTGTACGGCCTTGGCCATGGCCGGGACCAGGTTCGGTTCCACGGTCAGGACCAGGTCACCGCCGGCGGACAGGAAGTTCACGGCGCGGTTGGCGGCGGGCACGGACTTCACCGCAACCGCGTTCCCGAGGTCGTCCGAGATCACCACGCCCTTGAAGCCCAGGGTCTTGCGGAGCAGCCCCTGGATCACGGTGGAGGAGAACACGGCCTGGTGCTTCGAGTCGATCTTGCTGTACTTGGCCAGTGAGATCATGACGAACGGCGCGCCCGCCTTGATCCCCGAACTGAACGGCGTGATGCTCGCGCTCCTGGTCGTCGTCACCGAGTCCACCACGTTCGCCGTGGTGTCGGTGTTGCCGCGGACGTAGCCGAGTCCCGGGAAGTGCTTGAGCGTGGCCAGCACCTTGGCCTGGGCGAAGCCCGCGGCGAAGGCGCCACTGTGGGAGGTCACGGTCGTGGCGGTATGGCCGAACTCGCGGTCGTACCGGCCGATAGGGCCGTTGTTCCTGCCCAGGCTTGCCGGGACCACATCGGCGACGGGTGCGAGGTTCAGGTTCACACCGGCGGCCTTGAGCTGCTTCGCCCACACGGCGGCCGAACTACGAAGCTTCGAGGTGGACCAGCTTCCCTGCACCAGCCCGCTCGGTATGGTCGAGAACCCAGGGCCGGACAGCACCTGCACCTGGCCGCCCTCCTGGTCGGTGGAGACCAGCAGGCCGACGCGATGGCCCGACACCGTGTCCGCCTTCGCCTGAAGGCCGTCGGCCAGGGACTTGGTCGCCTTCGTACCGGACTTGCTCCGTCCGGCCAGGAACACCGACCCGACGTGGTACTGACGCAGCACCTGGACCCGCTTCTGGTCCGGTTTCGAGGCGTTGATGCCCCCCATGAAGAGCTGACCGACCCGTTGCGACCCGGTCATCCCCGCGTAGACCTTGTCGACACAGGTCGCCGCCGTGCTCGTGGCCGCCGAAGCGGGAGCTTCCGGTGCGACCGCGGCGCGCGAGGTGTAGGCGCCGCCCAGGCCCGCGGCCACCAGCGAGAGCGTCAGCAGCGGGACGGGCCAGACTGCCCGTTCGCGCTGTCGGCCATGCGATGGCACCTGCTGCGAAGTCATGCGGAGCCCCTTCCGGTACGCCGACATGCGGACCGGGCGCTCCTTGCTCGGCCGTCGACGGCGGTCACACAGCCAGTACGACCAAACGTACATCCATTCGACGGTGTTCGCCTCTGCTGTGCAGGACCTGGCGCGCACGGGACGGGGGCCTCGTACGGGCAGGTCGGAGCGCGGGGGTGAGGTAGGCGAAGACGGTCAACTTGTGCCGAGTCGGGCGGGGTTGGCACCGGCAGTCGATGCCGGGTGCGGGGCGCGGGGGACGCCGGCGGGGGAGCTCGGCGGGTTCGTCGGCGGTCGGGGAGGCGTCGAGTGGGGCAAGAGCTCTCCAGCGGGACGGGCGGCGTCCGTCCAGTCGTACCGGGTGTGCGTGGTGCGGGGTGAGTTCGTGGCGCGGGGTGTGTCTACGAGTGGGGACGCGAGCCGCCGCCGGTCTCGGCACCCGCGGGGCCTCCCCGCGCGCCGGTCGCATCCGCCGGCGCGAAGCCGACCGCGGGTGGTGCGCACGCGGCCGTCGCTCCAGAGCAACTGCGACCCGAATCCGGCCATACCGCCGGCCGGAACAGGGCGGAATCCGTCATCGATCGCCAACGTGCATCGTCACTCGGCTGACATCGAGTCAGCGGGCGACGCGTGGGCCGCACAGGGACCGGGACGTCCCTGGCGCGTTCCGCTCCAGCATCGCCGAAAGGCCTCTCCCGAACGGCTTCGGAAGAGAGCATGATGGGTCATCTGTACCGGTCAAGCGACGCTATGCTGTCGTCAAAACTGGGCCATTCGCCGATCAAATACGTCGATCGAATCGCTCCGTCCTACCCGTCACACGCTGCCTGGTCACGCCCGCGCCACGGTGCGTTTCGGTGGCACCGCGGCAGCAGCAACCTCGTCAACCTCGGAAGGAAGTGCTGTGGCGCCGGTGCTTGTTGCACGCGAAGGACTGCTGGCCGGAGAACGCATACCGGTGATCGGCACCCAGGTCACCTTCGGACGCAACCCCGAGAACACCGTCGTCATCTCCAGCTTGAGCGTCTCGCGCTTCCACGCGGAGATCGTCCTCGACGACACCCAGGGCTACGTGCTGCGCGACTGTGGCAGCAGCAACGGAACGCTGGTGAACGGTGAGGAGATCGACTCCCGCCTCCTCGAGCCCGGCGACGAGATAACCATCGGAGACCAGGAGTTCCGCTTCGAGGTCGCGGACGCCATGGAGACGATCATGGCGCTGTCGCTGCCGAGGTCGCTGACCCACGGTGACGAGGAGGTCGAACACGGGCCGGTGCTGCGGGTCACCATCGCCGGCGGAGGCCCCGTCGGCCTGTCGCTCGCCCTGCTGCTGGAGCACTTCCTCGGCGCGCAGGTGAACATCACGGTCTACGACGGCCGGTGGCGCAAGCAAGGCCGCAAAATCGTCTGGAAGGACGAGAGCCAGGGCAACGTGCGGCGCCAGCAGGTGGTGACCGTACAGAGCCGCCAGTACCTCAGCCTGCCCGAGGAGGTGCAGGCACTGCTCTTCGACCCTGACCACTACACCGAGATGTGGCCCTCCGGCCCCGACTCGATCGGCGATCACCACCCGCGCAACATGCGCATCGCCTACATCGAGGACCGGCTTCTGGAAGTGGCCAACGGGAAGCCGGGCCGGATCCGGCTCGTCCCCGCCCGGTTCAACATCGACGAGCAGCAGGACGCCCTCGCCACCCAGCACGTACTGGCGATCTGCGACGGCGGCCGGTCGCGTACCCGTGAGCACTTCGCCGCCAAGTTCGGCAAGGCGGACGAGTCCATCTACTCGCTGAACGACCGTCATCTCCAGGACGTGGTCCTCGGACTGCGCGTGAAATCGGGTCTGACCGACCCCATGGCGGTCCTGCTGACCGTCGGGCAGAACCGGTTCCTGCTCAACTCCTTGCGTGGCGAGGGCTTCCTCAACATGCGCCTGACCGACGCGGAGACCGCGGAGGTCGTCGGCATCGACCCGGTGCGCCGCGTCTTCGAGGAGTGCATCGCCTCACGCCCCTGCCTGATGGGGCGCGACGAGCACGGCGACTTCCAGTGCTCCACGCACAGCACCCTCTTCCTCCCGGCTCTCATCAGGGGCTCGGCCCTGTGGAAGCGGGTCGGCGAGGGGCTGCGCCTGTTCGGCGTCGAGCCGGATGACCTGAGCGCGGTCACCTCCTTCCGCCTGGACATGGTGCAACGCCCACGCTTCACGGCTGAGTTGCTGCCGCCGACGGCCAACTCCACCGGGACGTACGGCTTCTTGCTGGGCGATGCCGCCAACGCGATTCACTTCTGGCCGGGTCGGGGACTCAACAGCGGCCTGGCCTCCGCGATCTCGCTCGCACGGTCCCTCAACGGAGCGTGGAACGGGAAGCCCTTCCGGGACGCGGACTTCCTGCGCCACGAGGCCGCCATGTCGATGCTCCAGTACCGGCACAAGAGCCGTGCCTGGAAGGCGATGGTGACCACCGACGACCAAGGCGCCACCTGGGCCATCAAGGACATCATCGCGCACGGCATCGACGGAATCGCCGAGGAGCCCGATCGCGAGGCGGACACCGCGACGTTGCTGGAGCGGCTGCGCGGAATCCGCTCCCGACTGGCGACGCGCATGCCCGGCATGCCGGACGACGAGGCGATCCTGGAACGGCTGGGGACCTTGGAGGGCAGCACGCTGCGCATGCTGGTGCTCAGTGGCGCCTGGGACACCCTCACCATGGGTGGCGAGGAGGTCGACATCGACATCTTCTACGGTCAGGACTCCGCCGCCGCGGCGGCGGCCGTCGAGGCCCTCGAGCCGGCCGCCCAACTCTGAGACCGGTCAGGTCGGTCCGAGACCGGGTGGCGGGGACGCTCGACCTGCCGGGCGTGCGAACCGGAGGACCCGGAACCGGTGTTGAGCCTCGCCGGAGCGTCCCCCGCCGACTCCGTGACGCAGGCCGCGACGGGCTTGGATGTCGCGTGGACGGCGGCCGCCGTCTGCGGTGTGGCGCTCCTCCTTACGGCCACGTGGCTTCCGCTGGCGCGGTTCGCGACACGACGCCGAAGCGCCGCGCCGCGCTGAGACGGCCATGTGCGACGGAGCGCTCATCGATGCGGTGAGCGAGCCACTGGCCCGGGAACGGTTCGTATCCACGCGCGTGGCGTCGGCGAGCCTGACAGCAGAGCGGATGCTTCCGGCCGTGGGAAAGCGACGAGGGCGAAGGAGCGGTGGCGACGAATGAGGCGGCGCGGCCGGCGAGCCGGTCAGGACGGTCGAGCGTGTCCGCAGGCCGGGACGCGTCCGGCCGACGCTGCTCCGGTCGACGCGGCGTCCCGCGGGATGGGCCGCTCGACGCACCTCCGGCGGTGGGCCGGCCTGGCAGACCGCAGGCCGCGGGTGAGGGGCTCGGCGATCAGGTCCCAGGCCTCCGAGCGGAGAGGATCTCGGTCAGCGCTGTTACACCCCCGGGTGCCTTCACGTCTGCACCCCCTACCCCTCCTTCCAATCCACTCCCGCGCGTCGCTGTCGGCCAAGCCGCGGCTCACCGGGACGCGGCCCCGCGGCGGGCCCTCCGTTGTTGGGGCGGGGCCACGTGACCGATGTGGTGGCCCGCTGGACCGGGATGGAACCGCGTAGGAGTGACGGCCGTCGCCGCGGGGGATGAGTCCGCTGTGCCTGAGCGTCGGGTTCGTTGGAGGGTGTGCTGCCGCGGTGAGGCCGACCGAATCGGAAAGTCGGCGCTATGCCGAGTGGGCGAGGTGCGAACTATCCGCCGGCGAGGAGGAGTTACGTGAGGTGGTCCTTCGGAGGCTCCCGTCGCGGGTGGTCGATGTGCACGCGCATCTGGCCGGTCCGGGTACGTTCCGGGGGTTCTCCGATGTCGGTTGGAGTCAGCGGCGTTCGTCCTTCCCCCGATGGGATCTTCAGGACGATGCAGGGGTTCTGGAACACCTCTACGGCCAACGAGAGGTGACGCGGATCTGGATGCCGCAGCCGCAGCACGGCTTCGACCACCGGGCGGCGAACGACTATGTACGCGGCCACGCGGACAGCCGTCGTCTTCCGGCGCTGTGTGTCTTGCCGGACGACCTGGACTACTCGCTCGGGCAGCTCCGGTCGGGTGCGTATCGGGCCGTGAAGTCATATCCCCACTACCGAGAGCCCCCGTATCGGGAGATTCTGGAATTCTTTCCCCACGAGGTGCTCACGCTCTGCGAGCAATTGCGTCTACCCCTTGTTCTCCATGTGCCCCGTCCGCTGTCCCACTGCGTCGGGGAAGTCGAAGACATCATGCGGGCGCATCCTTCTCTGCGGGTGATCCTCGCCCATGCCGGGCGAAACACCCACGCGGACCGCCCGTATGTTGCCGCACTGCGGGGTCTGAGTCGTTGGCCGAATGTCGTCGTCGACACTGCCATGGTCACATCGGTACCGGTGCTCTCCGCGGCCTTGCGAATTCTCGGGAGCGACCGTGTGCTCTTCGGTTCGGACGAACCGTTCAATCTGCTGAAGTACCGAATGATTCGGACGAAACGGCATGGAGACATCGCCGTACCCGCGCACCGCTATCACTGGGAGAAGCCCTGGGTCCGGCAGCGCTACGGATATCTCGCCGCCGGTGCACCCGCCGTGCACTTTCAGTCGCTTGCTGCGGTGTTCGCCGCCATCGATCGACAGCATCGCCGAGCGAGTTCGATCGACGCCTCGGTTCAGAAGGTGTTCTGCGCCAACGCACTCGACCTGCTCGAACGGGAGTGACCGCCTGTGAACCGGCTGCCGGGACTGACTGAACACGTCGTCATCAACGGAAAACGCATGTACATCGACGCACAGGACGCGAGAGGAGCGGCGATCGCTCGGGCGTGCGGCGCATTGCATCCGGTCGCGGGCGCGTTGTGGCGGGCCGTCATGGCCGACGACAGGTGGGACGCGGTCGTCGACGTGGGAGCCAACTACGGAGAGATGCTGCTCGCGGCCGAGCTGCCGGCCGACGCGACAGTCATGGCCGTGGAGCCCAACGAACGGGTGGTGCCGTACCTTCGCCGCACGCTCACCGAATCCCTGCCCGGCACCCGCCTCCAGCAGGTGGCCGTGAGCGATCTGAGTGGCGAGGCGGTCTTTCACGACGACCTGACCTGGTGGGGCAATTCGACGCTGTGCCAGGAGTGGGTGGCGGACCGGCCACACGCATGGACGACGACGACCGTCAAAACGCTACGCCTGGGCGAGGTGTTGGACCTGCTCGGTGTGCTGCCGGGGATGCGGGTGGCCTTGAAGCTCGACATCGAGGGGCTGGAGGCACGGGTGCTGCGCGACGGCCTCGCGCGCCTGCGCAGCCTGCGGCACGCCAAGGTCATGGTCGAGGCCGTCCGCCTGACCGCTGAGGAACACGACTGGCTGCTCGACCATTTCCACGTCTGGTACTTCGACGTGAACCAGGCGGCCTTGGTACGCGTCCACGACGGTGTCTCGGGTGCCGCACTGCGGCGGCTGCTCGGTAGCCCCGGCGTCTACCCCAGGGATGTCGTCGTCGCGCCGGCCGCCCTCAGCTGACTGCCGGCAGCTCCAGACGCTCCCGCAGCATGCCCTGAGACCGACGCCAGATCCCGCGCCGGGCCAGCTCGGGCAGGACGAACTCGACGAAGTCGTGGAGGCCGCCGGGCAGCGCGGGCGGCAGCAGATTGAAGCCGTCACACGCGCCCGAGCGGAACCAGGTCTCCATGGTGTCCGCGACGGCCTCGGGCGGACCCACGACGACCCGGTGTGTCCGGGCCCCGGCGACACGCCTGACCAGGCCGCGCACCGTGCAGGGTCCTTCCTCGACCATCGCGAGGATCTCGTCCGCCCGCGTCATCGCCGTGGGGCCGTGCCGATCCCGGAGTGCGTCATGGTCGATGACCTCGTCCAGGCCGAAGCCGGACAGGTCGACACCGGTGACGGCTCTGATCTGACCGATCCCGTGTTCGGGAATCACCAGCTCATCGAGTTCCTCCTGCTTGTTGCGGGCCTCGGCTGCGGTGGAGGCGACATGGACGCTGAGGCCGGGCAGGGAGAGCAGGGCTTCGGGGCGGCGGCCCGCGGCGCTGGCCGCGGCGCGCAGTCCAGCACGGAAGCGTGTCGCGCGGTCCCTGTCCCGTTGCACTGAGAAGACCACGTCCGCGTGTCGTGCCGCGAAGGCGCGCCCCGGTTCGGAGGCCCCGGCCTGGACGATGAGGGGATGGCCCTGTGGGGACCTGGCGGACTGGAACGGCCCGGCGACGTGGAAGTCCTCGCCATCGTGGTCGATGGGCCGGATAAGCGACCGGTCCACGTAGACGCCGGCGGCGCGGTCGCACCGTATGGCGTGCGACGCCCATGAGTCCCACAGTCCCTTGACCACTTGGAGGAACTCCTCGGCGCGCGCGTAGCGCGTCAGGCGGTCGGGGTGCGCGCCCGCGCCGAAGTTGGCTGCCGCGCCCGCGAACGACGTGGTGACGACGTTCCAGCCGGCGCGTCCCCGCGACAGGTGGTCGAGCGAGGAGACCAGGCGGGCCACGTTGTACGGCTCGGCGTACGTGGTGGACGCGGTGCCGATCAGTCCCAGGGTGGTCGTGACGGACGCCAACGCCGAGAGCAGAGTGAACGGTTCGAGGACACTGCCGCCGGTGTTGTGCTCGACGCGGGTGCGCAGGGCCGGCGCGTCGGCGAAGAAGACGGCGTCGATCCCGGCCAGTTCGGCGGCCCGCGCCAGGCCCACGTAGTAGTCGACGTCGTACATGCGCTCCGCGGGGCTGTGCGGCAGGCGCCAGGACGCTTCGTGGTGCCCGGTCGGAACCACGAAGAGGAACAGGACGAGCCGGCGCCTACTCTGCACGGTGGCTTCCCTCCTTGCCGCTCAGTCTGACCGTCAGGCGCATCGTCCGACTCGTGTCGACCAGATCGATCGTCGTGGTCTCGCCCGGCCGTGGCGGACGGTCGGACGGGCGCGCGGGCTCCGGGTGCGCGTCGTCCGACGGCGCCCATCCGGGGTGGTCCACCAGACGCCACGACAGCCGGGCCGCGGGGACGCCCCAGGTGCGGGCCAGGCGCTCGACCAGCAAGCCCACACGATTGTGCCGGTTCATCCGGGGATTGCACTCCACGCAGCAGACCCGCGAGCCGGACGGCAGTTCCAGGCCGCTCCCGGTCCAGCCGGTGCCGATGATCAGATCCACCGCTGCCACGCCGACGTAGCCGTCCTCGGCCATGACTGCGAACAGTGGTTCCACATAGGACCTGACCGCGTCCAGATCGGCGGCGGACAGCCGGACGCCGCTGCTCGAGCCGACGAACGTGGCCCGCGACCGGTCGACCACCTGCTCGCACGCGGCGAGGAACACGCAGCCGACCTCGGGGACGACCAGGTACGAGACCGAGACGCTCACCCGCCATGGCAGCCAGGTCTCGACGACCACGTCCACCGGACCGTCCGGCAAGGTCCCGTCCGGCCCCTCGGCTCGGCGGTCGAGCAGAGCGGGACGGAACTCCTCGCCGCGCCGGAGGACGACATTGCCCGTGCCCCCGGTGCCCGGGAACTTCACGACGCGTGGCTGAGCGCAGATGCCGATGCGCTCGGCGAGGGAGGCGAGGCCGACGGCGGAGTCGACCGCGTAGGTTGCGCCCGGTGGCAGGGCCGCCACCCCCAGCAACTCCGCGCAGCGCTGCCGGAAGGCGGCCTTCGCGCCCCAACGAAGCCACAGCTCTGGCGAGTTGGCCCGCAGCCGGGGCCCCAGAACGCCCCGAAGACGTTCCAGATCCTCGGCTGCCTCCTGGGCCGGGTCCACGCGGAAGCCCTCGTGGAGGACCAGGCGTCTCCCGAACGAGACGGCCCCCTCGATGTCGCCGAGGGATTTACGGAAGACGCTTGCCGGCTCCGGCGCGCAACCGTGTGTCCAGCGTCGCAGGCGCGCCGCCGCTCGCGCACTGCGGGGAAGGGGGGAGAGCACGGCGTGGGTGACCAATGCCGCCGCTCCCAGCTCGCTCTCCTCATGGTGCGCCGCGGCGATGACCGCGACCTCGTCGAGCAGCCAGCCGTAGCCGTCCCCCGCGTGCCCGTCCGCCCCCCTCATGAGGCTTCTGGTCCCGCGGCAGGGGCGACGGGCCACTCCGATTCGTAGCGTGCAATCTGCTGACGCACCTCGGCGGTCGTGCGTCCTTCGAAGACATAGGTGGCGACGCCGACCCCCGCGTAGCCGGCAACGGCGGGTTCGGCCGCGTCACGTACGTCCGACCAGACGTGCCCGGAAAGTCCCCCGCTCTCGGCGGTCACGGCGCCGGCCCGCTCGCGCCGGGGAGCGTAGAAGACGGTCCAGCCGCCCGCCGGGGACCGGCGTCGGAGCCGGCTGGGCGCCGCCTCGGCGGGCAGCCCGAGATCCAGCGCGGTCTTCGTGAAGCGCAGATCCCGGCCCCGCAGCAGGTCGAACACCCCGGACACGCCGGCGCCGCCGGGTCGGCCGGCCATCTCGCAGAAGACGAACGCTCCGTCCACGAGGAATGCCTCGCAGTGGAAGACGTCCTGCGACACGCCCCAGGCCGACAGGACGCGCCGGATGAACGTCGCGGCTCGGCCCGACAGGACCGGGTCGTCGACCGTGTGGGACGACAGTGGCACGGGCCCGCCCGCACGGTGGGTCGGCCGCTCATAGCGCGAGAGGGTGAAGGCGAGTTCGCCGCCCGACACGAACCCGTCGATGTGGTGGAGGTCTCCGTCGATGAACTCCTCGACGACGAAGTCCTCCAGATGCCGGGAGATGCCGTCCAGCGCGGCCGCCACGGCGACAGTGCCCCGGAGCTCGCGCGCTCCCCGGGACCCCGAGAGGTTCCGGGGTTTCAGGAACAGCCGTGCGGCGTCCGGGCGGGACCTCAGTGCGCTCGCGGCGTCGACCGCGAGCACCCCCCACGCGGTCGGGATGCCCGCCCGTGCCGCCGTCTCCTTCATCAGCCACTTGTCGCGCAACCTGGCCGTGTAACTCGGTTGCGGGCCGGGGATGCCCAGGACGGCGCGCACGGAGGCGACGTCCTCGACGAACAACTCGGAGCAGGTGCTCAAGCCGATGACATCGGGCGCGTACTCCTCGGTCACGCGCCGGATCGAGCTGCGGTCGAGCGACTCGACGAGGTGCACGGAGGTGTCGGACGGGAGCCCCTCGTAGTGGGCGCCCCAGCGATCCGACACCACGACCGTTGCGATGCCGTGGCGGGAGAGGAAAGACGATCCGTCGTCCTGGCGCCACGACTTGGCACGGGATCTGTCGACGATCAACGCGTAGGCGCGCGGACTCACCTCCACCGCCTAGAAGCGACCACGGACCATCCTGAGGCGGTCCGCGCGTACCGGTACACCCGGCGGCCACCCCCTTCCTCGCCCCCCAGGTGGAGGGGCAGACAGTCCGCCGGTTCACCGCGCGCGCCCCTGGCGAGCAGAACTAGCCACTCCGTGTTCGCCGCGGTGTCCGGGATGTGCCGCGCCGGGACCGCACAGCTTGGCGCGTACTCGATGGTGGTCACGGACGGCCTCCGGTGGACCTGGCACCCACATCCGAGGCTGACGAGGGGCTGGCCAGCCGCTGTGTCCGAGGAGTCGGGCCGCTGGCCGAGAAGCGCCTCTGGCACGAGTTCCCGGCGGGTGGCCGCGTCCGGTACGGCGATCGCCCGCTCGACGGCTTCCATGATCGTCGCCGCCTTGCCGGACATCCTCGATCGCTGCACCTTGCCTGAGCCGCTCAGCATGAGTTCGTCGGCGCACACGAGGAACACCGGCAGTCCCGGTCTCCCGGTGACGGCGGGAAGCAGGCCGGTGCGCAGCGGACGCGACGTGAAGACCGCGACGCCGGGGAAGTCCGGTATCCGGACGGCTGCGTAGTCCCCGGCGTCGATGGCGAGGTCGAGTCGGTCCTCGATCAGTCCCGGTTGGCGGGGCAGGCCCGGCACGTCGATCGCCTCGCTCACCCTGCCGAGGAGGACCACCATGTCGTCCCGCACCTCGGCGAAGTCACCGGTGCGCAGCCAGCCTCCGGCGACGGTCCCCGAGAACTCGTCCTGGAGGTATCCGTCCATCAGGTCGGGGGTGCGAACGAGTAGTTCTCCGTCGTCGATCACATAGCGGGTGGCCTCCACGGGGCGTCCGACCGGCGGGCGTTGCGCCAGGTACAGCGACGCGAAGCGGAGGCGGTTGCTGATGAACGGCATCATGAAGCTGAAATTCACGGCTTCCGACATCCCGTACCCCTGACGCAGCCGCGGCCCGTAGAGCTCGTAGAACTCGGTTGCCAGATTCCTTCCGCATGGACCGGCCGCGGTGATCACGTACTCCAGCGCCTTCGGCCAGGGCGGCGCTTCGTCGACCAGCCGCCGCAGGACCCGGGGATTCGTTGAGGCGGTGCGGGCGCCGGCGGCTTCGAGGCGGGAGAAGTAGGCGGACGGACTTCCGCTGAAGTCGAGGGTGAGGGATTCGCCGGTGAGATGTGCCCCGAGTAGGGACATGACGAGCGCGTTGACGTGAAAGAGCTCCAGGCAGGTGCCGTGGGGGCGCCCGGAGCCGAAGCCGTGGATGCGGGCGGTCTTGAGGGCGTTGCCCACCACGGCGGTCCGCGGCAGCACGACCCCTTTGGGTCGCGCGGTGGTGCCCGAGGTGAACACGGTGACCGATCCGTCCGTCACGGGCCTCGGGTGCGGGGTGACGGCGGCTCTGAACGCGGTCGTGATCCCGCCGGCGCCGTCCTCCCGTATCAGCAGCGACGGGTCGTACCGGTAGACGATGTCCAGCAGATCGGCGTCGCCGACCTCGGGTTTGATCAGGGCGAGAGCTGCGCCTGACGCCCAGCCGAGTCTGATGGCCTCGGCGAGGGCGTCACTTGACGGGATCGACATAAGGCAGCGGTCGCCCGGTGTCAGTGACTCGAGGGCGGTCCGGACGGCCGGGGAGATCCCCTGGACGGTCACTCGTGACCGTCCAGGAAGCACGTCTCCCCGGTGCTCCGCTGCTCCGCGAGGAAGATCGTCTGGGCCATCATCCGATAGCCCGACATGGCTTCACGGAGGGTCTCGATGGACTCCTCAGGGTGCACCGAGTCGATGACGGCGTGCGGGCCGTCCGCGTTGAACTGGTGGGACACGCCTCTCGGTATCTGCATGTCGACCCAGGAATTCTCCGGTACAACGACGTTGTACCGGGTCCGCGGCGGCTCGTCGGCGGTGCCGGGGCAGTCGTCCGCGAAGGTTTGCAGATCTCCCCCAGTCCACCCGATCGAGGGTCCGACGGACATGGGCGAGAAGCTCGACACGCGGATGGCCGTCCGGGGGCCGGTCATCATCCTCACGAACCGCAGGCCCGTGTGGATGTGCATCCGTGAGCAGAGGTCGCGGCTGCGGACATCGTAGAAGTCCATCAGATACCGGTCGGCGAAGTAGCCCTCGAACGGCGGCTCGAGCAGGTAGACGTGCCCCTCCTCGAATAGCTGCGCTCGCTGGAGTTCGCCGGGGGGCGTGGGGCGCGCGCCCTCCAGCGCGTGCCCCCGCTGAACCAGGGACGCCAGAGTGCTGACCACCGCGAGCGCCACGTGGGGCTCGAACCGGGCCACAGGCGTGACCCGATTAAGCTGCGTGTCCTGGTGGTCCTCGCCCGGGCGCACCTCGTTCTCGTCGTCCGGGTTCTTCTTCATCACAGAGCCGTTCGGCCGGTCAGGCTGGTGCATACGTCTCCCCCCACCGTCGTCCAGATGCCGAGTTGAGCCGGAGTTCCCCCGAGCGCGGTTCCCGCATCGCGGTGTCCGCGCCCTCTCCCGCCGTCGAACAGCGGTCAGCCACACGTCAAGTGCTTGTTCGTTCCCCTGGAGTCGCGTTGTAGAACCGTCGAGAACCCCCTGCGGCCCGCCGCGCCTCCGGACCCGCTGTCCTCACGCCGCGGTCTCTTCTGCTTTCCCGAGGCGGTGCCGCTCGAATCATTGCCGCCGGGAAGGGGGAGAGGAGGCGGTGGTGCGGCACCGCCGCCTGCTTGCTGCCGGTCCCAGCGGCCGTAGCTTCGCGGAGCCGGCCTTCGTGTCCAGTGACACGGGGTTGGTCAGGGCGGGTATCGGGCCGAACAGCGGCGCGGTGCCCATGGTGTTGCCCTGCCACGGTTGCCGTCCGCCCTCGGGTGCCGCACCTCGGCGCGTGCGTACGCGGCCGTCGAGGCGGTCGTCCGCCGCATCACCGTGCCGAAACCGGACGCTCCCACCGACTCGTGGTGCAGCTGAGCCTCTTCGGTGGGCACCGGACGGTGCCGTCAGGCACGCCCCCCACGTCGAGGTCGATGTCCACCGGCGCCTCGAAGGGCATGCTCAGCGTCTCGCCTATGCAAGCCTGCTGGCCGTGGCCGTGGCCGTGGCCGTGGCCGTGGCCGGTGGCCGGTGGCGGTGGCGGTGGCGGTGGGCCGGCTTGACGGAGGACAACTTCGCGATCAGCTACGGCTCGCGGTGCCGTCAATGACGATGTCGGTGGCCAGGACACCCGCGTGGATGGCGTTGTGCGGCAGGCTGATGATCTGAGGATCGCCGTGTGCGTCGCCCGTTGCCCAGGGCCGGGAGCCAGCGCTTGCCGGTGCGGACCGCCTTGCCGAGTTTCTGGTCCCAGGTGCTGACGGCGTGCATCGTTGTAGGTCCACGGTCCGGTCAATCGGATGCTTTTTCCGTAGGGCAACGTCAAGCGCTTGGTCGGACCTCTAGGTATTTGTGCAGCATCTGTGAATACCGTAGGGCGATTCCGCCGCAGGAATGTCGGCCCCCTGCGCGTCGCGCCCGACTGAGACCTGCTCCCACGGTCCAACGCCTCGGCATCCTTCGGCATCCCGCAGATGAGTGATATCGGTCGCGACTCCGAGGCCACGCTGTCGGTGCCTGTCGCACGAACAAGGTATTTCCACGCCGACCCTCGTCATCACCCACGGATTTTGTTGACGCGCGTCATCCGAGTGCCGACGCTTTCTTCAGTAATCAGAGGAGCGGCGGGACCAAGGAAATCCTTATGAAGACGTTCGTGCATCGGGGACAGATCACCAAGGTGGTTTTCGGCAGCGGTACGCGCGGCCGTGTCCCTGAAGAGGCCGATGCTCTCGGTTGCCGACGGGTGCTCATCCTGTGCACAGCCGGTCAAGTGGACCAGGCAGCGGAGATGCGCGACCTGCTCGGTGCCGCGGCAGTGGGGACTTTCGCCGAAGCGGCCGCCCACACCCCTGTCGAGGTCACGGAGAAGGCGGTCGCGTACGCCAAGACCGTGGGAGCGGACTCCGTGCTAGCCCTGGGCGGTGGATCGACCATCGGCCTCGGCAAGGCGATCGCCGTGCGGACCGGTCTTCGGCAGCTGGCGCTGCCCACCACCTATGCCGGCTCGGAGATGACCCCGATCCTCGGTGAGACCGAAGGCCGCAGGAAGACGACCCGGCGGCTGCCGGAAGCGCTGCTCGACACGGTGGTGTACGACGTCGACCTGACGCTCACGCTTCCTGTCGCGGTGTCGGTGGTCAGCGGCGTCAACGCGATGGCGCACGCCGTGGAGTCCCTGTACGCACAGGACCGGGACCCGGTCGCCTTCCTGATGGCCGGCGAAGCCCTCGATGCGCTCACACGATCCCTTCCGGTCGTCGCACGGCGTCCGGACGACGGCGAGGCGCGCGCGGACGCGTTGTACGGAGCGTGGCTGGCGGGCACGTGCCTCGGCACGGTGGGCATGGCCCTGCATCACAAGGTGTGCCACGTGCTGGGCGGCACGTTCGGGCTTCCGCACGCCGAAAGCCACACGGTCGTCCTGCCGCACGTGGTCGCCCACAACGGGCCCGCCGCCCCCGAGGCCATGGCGCGCATCGAGCGGGCGCTGCCGGGCGACGGCGCCGCGAACGGTCTCTTCGACTTCGCCGGGCGACTCGGTGCCCCCAGGGCACTGCGGGACCTCGGCATGCCGGAATCGGGGATCGAGCAGGCGGCCGACCTCATCGTGCGGGACGGCTACTGGAATCCGCGCCCCGTGGACCGGACCGCTGTCCACGCCCTTCTGACCCGCGCCTGGGCCGGGGAGGCGCCGTGACGTCACCCGGCGACGAACACCCCCGAGCCAACTCCGTCATCGAACTCTCGACCACCACAGGAGCACGCCATGCGTGATCTGACCAGCGAGACCATCACCGAAGCCGTGATCTCGACCATGCGGGACACCAAGGACTCCCGCGTCGCGGAGATCCTGGAATCGCTGGTGCGACACGTCCATGCCTTCGTCCGGGAGGTGGAACTGACGGAGCAGGAGTGGGCCCGGGGAGTGGCCTTCCTGACGCGCACCGGACAGCTGTGCACGCCGACGCGCCAGGAGTTCATCCTGCTGTCCGACGTGCTGGGCATCACCATGCTGGTCGACGCCCTCGGCAACGGACGCCCCGCCGAAGCGACACAGAACAGCGTCCTCGGCCCCTTCTTCCGGGACGACAGGCCGCAGCACGCCGACGCCGCCGACATCTCCGGAGGTCTGCCCGGCACCCCGCTGTTCTTCGAGGGACGGGTCGTGAACCGTGAGGGAGCGCCGGTGGCCGGCGCCGCGGTGGACGTCTGGCACAGTGACGCGGACGGCCACTACGACATGGATGTGCCCGGCCAGGTCGACCCGGCCATGCGCGCGCTGTTCCGTACCGACGAGACGGGACACTTCAGCTTCCGTTCCATTCGGCCGTCCAGCTATCCGATACCCGGTGACGGCCCGGTCGGCGAACTCATGAGCGCGACCAGCAGGTCGCTCATGCGTCCCGCCCATGTGCACCTGCTGATCGAGGCTGCGGGATTCCAGCGCGTGACCACCATGCTGTTTCCTTCGGACGATCCGTACCTGGACGCGGATCCGGTGTTCGGGGTCAAGGAGTCGCTGACCGAGTCCTTCGACAGGTACGAGGCCGACGCCGGGCCCTGCCGCGAGCTGACCGACGAGCCGTACACCGCGCTGCGCCGCACCTTCGTCCTCGAACCCGTCGCCGCGGGCTGATCGCCACGGACGACGCCCACACCGTCGAGAGGCGGTCATCCATGAGGAGCAGTGGTCCCGGCGAACCGGGCGGTGTCCTGCCACGGTTGCCCAGCCACGTCGTACCCCGACCGAGACTGGTCCGCAGAATCCATGAGTTGCTGGACCGGTACCCGGTACTCGTCATGGCGGCTTCGGCGGGGTCGGGCAAGACGACCGCCGCGGTCCAGGCCGCTCAGGAGCTGTCCAGCCCTGTCGCCTGGGTCTCGCTCGCCGGGATGCCCGGCGACGTCGAGTCCGATGCCGGTGATTCCGGTGCGGACGGACCGGCGCTGACGCGCCTTCTCGAGGGAGCCCTCGCGCCCCACGTGCCGGCCGCGGCGACCGCACTGACCGGCGCACTGGCGCGAGGACTGCCGGCGTCGGCGGCCGGCGCCCTGCTCGCCAGGATGCTCGCCGGCACGGAACTGGTGCTGGTGCTCGACCGCGTGGAGACGATCGGTGGGTGCGCCGGTGCACAAGGGCTGCTCGGCGCACTGGTCGGGAGTCTGCCGGAAGGGCCGCGGCTGGTACTGATCTCCCGAGTGGATCTGCCCCAAGGCCTCGGAGGTCTCGGCGATGTCCATCGCGTCGCCTTCCTCGAGGACGGGGAGCTGGCCTTCGACGTGGCTGAGGCCGCCGACGCCCTGCGGGGCGTCGACCGCAGCGACGACCCGTGCCGACTGGTCGATGCGACGGGCGGTTGGGTCAGCGGCGTCCTGTACGACTGGTGGGGAGCCGACCCCTGCGCCTCCGTGGCACAGCACGAACGCGTCGCGGCCGAACTGCTGGCCCAGCTCACGCCCGTGGAGGCGTCGCTGCTCGTCCGTACGAGCCTGCTCGACGACGGCGTGACGGCCGAGCAGGCGAATGCCCTCGGGCTGGCATCGCCGGACCGGACGATGGCCGCCCTCCGCGGCCGACGGCTGCCGCTCACCTGGTCCCCCGACGGCAGCCGTCTGGTCGCCCTGCCGCGGTTTCGCCACCATCTCCAACGAGAGATCGGCCGCCTGGACGAGAACACCCTGCGTGCGTTGCGCCGGGGGTACGCCTCCTTGCTCCAGGGCAGCGGGCGCCACGAGGACGCCGTGGCCGAGCTGCTCATGAGCGGCGACACCGACACCGCCCGACACGCCGCGGAACGTGCCCTGCCCGACGTGCTGGGCCGACTCGACCTGGCGACCGCCGAGAGCTGGCTGGACCGCGTGCGCCCGGCGCCCCGACCGCTCACACCGAACCTGGCCGCAGCGGGGCTGCGCGTCGCCTTCGGGCTCGAACAGTGCTGGCGGGGCGTGCAGTTGGCCGAACATCACGGTCGTGCGTGGTGGAGCCGGCTCGCCGAACAACCGGGCGGCGCGGAGGACTTGGCCCTACTGGTGTGGTGCTTCTGGCACGTGGGGAGGATCGACCGGGCGCGCGAGGTCCTGCGCGTCATGCCTCCCGGGCACCCTCGGGACATCGCCACGGCTCTGCTGGCTCTCGCGGACGGCAGCACACCCCGGCTCGCCCCCGACCTTCTCGACCGTGTCGCGGGACCCCTTGGCGCCATGGTGATGCGCATCGCCTACATGGCTGGGCAGCTGCACCAACTGCAGGACGGCCCGTCCGGCGCCTGGCGCAGGGCGGCGGGCGCGCCTTGGACGGTCGCGGCACTGCGCGCCGAGGGACGTATCTCCCAGGCGGAGGAGGCCTACGCGGCGGTCGGAGACGGACCGCGGCCCGTCTGGCTGGCGGCGGTCGAGGCCGCCGAGCTGATGTCGGATCTCGGACGCAGGGACGAGGCGTGGGACGCACTGCTGGCGGGGCGGGAGCGGATCGCGTCGACCGGTTCCCGCGTCTACCGGATCCTCAGCCTGCTCCTTGAGGCGAAACTGGCCCTGCGCCTGGATCACGACCTGCCCCGGGCGGCCCGGGCGCTCGCCGAGGCGGAGCGCAGAGGGTGCGCGAGCTACGCGTTCACCGCGGAACTGGCGGGCACCTGGCGAGGCCTGGAACTGCTGCTGGCCGGTCGCGACCACGATGCCGTGCCCCACCTCAGCACCGTGGTCCACGCGATGCGTACGGGTGGCAGGCGTCTGGAACTTCCCACGGCGGCGGTCTACTTGAGCGAGGCGTTGTGGCGCACCGGTGATGAGGACGGTGCGGATGCGGCCGCCGACCTGGCTCTGGAGGTCGCGACGGCCCAGGGCCCGCGCAATCTGCTGTTGCAGGCTCTGGAGGACGTGCCGTCCGTCGGAGTGCGCCGGGCCGACGCGGAACCCACGCACGCCTCACGCTGGCACGAGCTCGTGTCCGCGCTCTCGGCCGCGAGGCCGGTGACCGCGTGCGCGGTACCCCGACTGACGCTCGAGGATCTCGGTCCGGTGCGGCTCGTCGCGGACGGACGGGAGGTCCACCCGCGTCTGGCCAAGAGCGTCGAGTTGCTCGCCTACCTGCTGTCCCGGCCCGCGGCGAGCGCCAGGCGTCAGGCCCTTCTGGAGGCGCTGTTCTCCGGAGGGAGCAGCGCCACAGGGCGCAGCTACCTTCGGCAGGCCGTCTACCGGCTGCGCGAAGTGCTGCCCGAGGGGCTGTCGCTCCTTCAGGACGGCGACGTGTACAGGCTGACACCGGCGTCCGCGGTCGTGAGCGCCTCGGGGACCCTCCAGCGGCTGCTGGCGGAAGCCGCACGGCAGGACGGTGAGCACCGGTGGGACACACTTCAGCGCGCCCTGGCCATCGCCGAACGCGGCGCCTACTTCGACTCCCTCTCGACGGACTGGCTCGACACCAGGCGCGCCGAACTCGACGCCGCCCTCCTTCAGGCCCGCGTGGACGCGGCGACCGTGGCGCTGCGCCTCGGCCGCGTCGGGGAGGTCCGTCGGCTCGCCCGTGTCGTGCTGGACGGCGATCCCTACCGGGAACAGGCCTGGCGGCTCGCCCTGTGCGCCGCGGAGGCGGTCGGCGCGGACGACGAACTGCTCGATCTGTACCGGGGCTATCTGCGCGCCATGAAGGAGCTCGGAGTGCCGCCGTCCGCGGACCTGAGACGCCTGGTCGACCGACTGCGTCGATGAGCCGACGGCAGTGTGGACGCCCAGTGGCGCCGGGCGCAGGGGGAGATTTCCCCCGCATTAACAGCCGGAGTTGCACGCTTCACACCAGGCACCAGGCACCAGGGCCCAGCCGCCCTTTCACGGAGGTCCTCCGATGATCGAAACCCTTGACATGACAGTCGATTTCCGAGCCGCGATGAGCCGGCTCGCCACGGGTGTCAGTGTGATCACCACCCGCTCCGGAAGCACGTCCATCGGCATGGCGGCGAGCGCCGTGTCCGCCCTGTCCCTGGACCCGCTCCAGCTGCTCGTGTGCATCGGCAACCAGCTGTACACGCGGACCGCGATAGCGGAGCACGGCCGCTTCGCCGTCAATGTCCTCGGCGAGGACAGCGAGCCCCTGGCGCGGAACTTCGGCGCCTCCAAACGGGACAAGTTCGCGGGCGTCGAGACCATCGACGACCACGGTGTCCCGGTGTTGAAGGACGCCATCGCGGTTGTCGTGTGTGACGTCGCCGAGTTGCTCCCCGGCGGCGATCACACCATCTTCGTGGGTGACGTCCGCTATTGCGCGCACAGGGCGGACGGCCGCCCGCTGCTCTACTTCGCGGGAGGTTTCGGCGCGCTCGGTGCCCCGCACTAGTGCTGGTGCAGCGGTCCGAAGGGGGCCGCTGCGGGGCCTGTGACCGGCCCACCGCCGCCCCCGACGTCCGGCTCTCGCGAGGCGAGCCGTGGCCGTCGGGGGCTTCGCCCGTCCCGACGACTCCACGGAAGGTGCCATGACCAACTCCGTGCCGGCCTTCAAGCTGCGTCCTTCGGTCCAGCCCCCGCATCTCCTGACACGCCCGCGTCTGCTGCGTCGGCTTGACGCGGCGTCCGAGCCCGTGGTGGTGGTCTCCGCGCCGGCCGGTGCCGGGAAAACGGTGCTCCTGAGCGACTGGTCGCGAGGCCCGGCGGCCCGCGGAGAATGCGCCTGGCTCAGCCTGGACGCCTACGACAACGCCCCGGGCCGGCTCTGGGCCGGCATCCTGGGGGCGCTGCGCCAGGTACGACCGAAGCTCTCCACCCGCCTCGACAGCGACGGGTGGACGCTCGACGTATGGCTCGAGGCGATCCTGCCGAGCCTTCTGACCGGACTGGGCGGTCAGGGTCCGCTCACGCTGATCCTCGACGGACTGGAGTCCATCACGGACGCCGACGCGGTCCGTAGCCTGGCGGACTTCCTGACCAGGCTCCCGCGGGGCTTCCGCGTCGTTCTGTCGACCCGGCACATTCCCGGAAGGCCCCTTCCCGCCCTGCGCGCCCGGGGTCTGGTAGCCGAACTCGACCAGCACGACCTGGCCTTCACACCTGAGGAAGCGCGGGCGGTGCTCACCGTTCTGCTCGGGTCCGCTCCGACCCCGGACACGGCGAGCGCGCTGTGCGAGGCCACCGAGGGATGGGCGGCGGGGCTGTGCATCATGGGGCGCACCCTCGCCCGCTCGGCGAACGAGCTGGACACGGAAGGGAACTTGGCACGCGGCAGGCAAGCGGTCACCGAGTATCTGGCCACCGAGGTGCTCTACCGGCTCACCACCGAACAGCGCGAGTTCCTGCTGCGCACCAGTGTGCTCGAAGAGCTGAGTACCGGGGCCTGCCAGGCCCTCGCCGGTGACCGGGCGGGCGTACTGCTGCGTGAGCTCGCGCGGACTGTGCAGCTGCTCGTGCCCGTCGTCGCCGATCCGGCGGCGTACCGGCATCACCGAGCGCTGTCTCCGTCGCTGTCCGACGTCCTGACGTCCCAAGGGCCGGACACCGTCGTGTCCCTGCACCGGTCGGCGGCCCAGTGGTACTCCCGGCAGAGGGAGACGGCCGCGGCGGTACGGCACTGGGTGCTGGGCGGCGACGAGCCCGCGGCCGTCGCGTCGGTCCTCGACGGCTGGGAGGAGGCGATCTCGGCGGGCCGTAGTGCGGAGGTCGCGCGTTGGCTGGACCTCCTGGCACCCCGCACGGTCGCCGCCGACGCGAGACTGTGCGTCGTGGCGGCGATGGCGGCGCTCTCAGGGGGCGCCCCGGACACGGCCCGGCGCTGGCTGGACGTGGCCCAGCTCAGACAGACGGGACCGGAGACGGTCGGCGACGGCAGCACGGTGTCCGATGCGGCAGCCGTCGCTCAGGCCGTGGCCTGCTGTCTGAAGGGGGAGGTCCTGACCGCCGGACGTCTCGGCGAATCCGCCGTGGTCGGCACCATGCCGTTGACCTCCTGGCGTGCGCTGGCCTGTACGGCCCGCGGAGCGGCTCTGCTGTGGACCCGTCGGTACGAGGAGGCGGAGGCGCTGCTCGGCGAGGCGACCCGCGACGCGCAGGCCGCCGGGCACGGCCTGGCGCTCGTCCGCGCGCTGGGTCTGCGGGCGGTGTGCGCGCTGCTGGCCGGACGGCAAGAGCCGGCGCGAATCCTGAGCGACGAGGCACTCGGGGCGGCCGCGACGGCCGGCCTGGGCGGACACTTCGTCGCTGTGGCCGCCTACATCTGCCGGGCCTGTTTGCTCCTCGACGAGGGCGAGGTCGATGCGGCCGAACGGATTCTGGCCTGCGCGGAAGCGGCGCTGGCGGGCTCGCCCCGGACCGGAAGCGAACCCCATGTACGCGCCCTGTGCCACCTCACGCGGGCGCGACTCGAGGGTGCGCGCCACAAGACCGACGCGGCGCGAGAGGCCCGCGAGGCGGCCGAGCGGGCGGCGGCCCGGTGCGAGTCGCCAGGGGTGCTGACGGACCTGCTCGGCCGTGCGGGCGAGGACCCGTCCGTCAGCCCTGCCGTGTCCGGCCCCCGGGACCTGTCGCTGGGGGAGCGCCGAGTGCTCCGAGCCCTGTGCGGTCCGCTGACACTGCGTGAGATCGCCTCCGAACTCTATGTGTCCCACAACACGGTGAAGACACAGGTACGGGCGATCTTCCGCAAACTCGACGCACACAACAGGAGCGGAGCAGTGGCAAGGGCCCGGGAGTGCGGCGTGCTCTGACCCGGGCCCGCAGGGCCCGTGTCCGACCGGGGTTCGGACACAGGGCCCTACCATCCTGCTACGAGGCGTCCTGGCGTCGGGCGTAGTCCGCCTGAGCCGTGTACGAGGTCTCCTTCTGCTCGTCGTCCACGCTCTCGATGCCGCAGACCTGGCGTGCGAGGTCGGCCATGCCGCCGGCGGGTGACATCTCGGCGCGCTTCATGGTGAGGGTGCGGATGGCCAGCAGTGGCGTGCCGTTGAAGTTCTCGAAGGTGCTGATGCGGTTGCCCCAGTCGGACAGGAACAGGTCGCGGATCACGCGGCTGATCTTCAGCCGGTCGTGCGGCCTGCCGACCGGTCCGGTCTGCAACGCCTCCAGCCACGGCCGCAGTTCGGGCCGCTGCCACTGCCCCTCGGTGGGGAAGATGAGCGAGGCACGACCGGCCAGGTCGACGACCTCGTGGACCATGGCGGCGATGTTCTCCAGGTAGTACGCCCGCCCGAAGTCGAACATCAGGACGTTCGGCTTGTAGAGGCCGCCAGGAGTGGTGAACCCTTCCTCCTCCGAAGCGATCACATGTGCCTTGAGCGTCTGGTGGAAGCCGGCGAACCGGGCGATGCGGGTCTGGACCGGCGGCAGCTGGTAGGTCCCGATGTGCTCGGTGATCAGCAGCGTCAGACCGAGCATCAGCTCGGCGCGCACCATCTGCCGGACCAGCGCCTGGTAGTGCAGCCAGTCGAAGACGCGCTGCGGGTACAGCGAGGCGTGCTTGGGGTTACCGATGTGGAACACCTGGTTCCAGGGGATGAGCACGTCCTCGAACACGATGACGCTGTCCAGTTCGTCACCCTGGGAGGCGAGCGGGTGCTCGACGTCCTCGCCGTCCCGGACGTTGCTCTCCCGGCAGATGATGGTGACCCCGGGGGTGTTGGGCTTCACCGCCCCGAAGATGATCTGTTCCGGCAGAATGCCGGGGCGGTGGAAGACGCCGATGTGGATCCAGTCCCCGAAGGCCGCCCCGGTGCTGATCGCCTTCACACCCCGCACGGTGATGCCCTCGTCCGAGGTGCCGACCACCTGCAGCGCAGGGGACTCGGCCTGGGCGGAATCGCGCGAGCGGTCCGTCTGCGGGTCGACGAACGCCGGCGTCGTGTTGAGGTCGCCCTCCCGCACCAGGTTCCAGAAGCCGAGGATCCCCTCGGTCAGGTCCCTCCCGTCGGTCCCGACGGACTGGCTGCTCCAGGGTTCCGGGTCGTCGACGTAGGTGAGCAGTACGTAGTTGTTGACGTCCGGGGTGCGCGGGGTCGCCCCGCCACCGAGTTCCCGCAGCACCGTCTCCATGTAGCGCCGCTTGCGCTTCAGGTCCTCCTTGGAGCGGTGCTGGAACCACGTCATGGACCGCCTGACGCCCTCTTCGTCCACGAACGTCATGACGTCCTCGAGGTCCGGGCGATGGTGCAGGTCGTAGAAGTCCGCGAGCCTGCGGGCATACGCCCGGGTCTTGGGGTGCGTGGCCACGTTCTCGACGAGCTCGTCGCCCACCCACAGTGTGCGGCCGTCGTTCAGCGCCGCCAGGTATTCCTTGCCTGTGCGCACGTCGTGCTCCTCTCCAGGGGCAAGAGATCTGGACGGCATGGAGCATGCGTCGCGGTGGGGTGAGAGGGCGGCGCGGAACCGACGATCACCCGGGTGAAAGCGTCGATCACAGGGAAACCGGCGTTGAGGGCGAATGTGGCCGTGCGGCATGCTTGCCCCATGGGCAGCACAGACCCCTCGGGCGACCGTGCCCGGGGGAGCGGGAACCAGACCGTGACCCGGCTGCGCCTCAGAGGACGGGACCGCGAGATCGTGGCTGTCCGTGAGGCCCTGGACGCGGTGCGTGGTGGACAGGGTGCCTGCGTCGTCGTGGAAGGCGCGCCCGGCGTCGGCAAGAGCCGGCTGCTCGCCGAGTTGGACGAGATGGCGCGGCGGCGCGGGTTCGACGTGGTGTCCGTGCGGGCCGACGAGTTCGACCAGTACGCGGCAGGAGCCGCCCTGCAGTCCGCCTTGCAGTCCTCCGCTGGTGCCGACCGAGCCGCCGCGGCCGGCGACGACCAGCGGCTCTTGCTGCTGGACAGCGTCACGGACGCTCTGGAGGACCGCGCCCAACGCGCCCCGGTGGCCGTGCTTGTGGACGACGCGCAGTGGGCGGATCCGGCTACGCTCTTCGTGCTCCGTACCCTGCCTGGACGACTGGCCGCCTCGCGGATCCTGTGGGTGCTGGCGGTCCGGTCGGAGACCGAGCGGCCGACCGTGGCCAGAGTGTGGGAGGACCTCGAACGCCTCGGAGCCCGATGGCTGGCGCTCGGCCCCCTGCCGCAGAAGGAATTGCAGCACCTCGCGGCCGATGTGCTCGGGGCGAGGCCGGCACCCGGTCTGGCCAGGCTGCTGCAAGGCGTCGCGGGCAACCCGTTCCTGGCGATCGAACTGGTGCGCGCCTTCGCCGACACGGATGACGTCAGAGTGGAGGCGGGCGTGGCGAACCCCCCGCGCCACGGCATCCCCGCCGGTTTCCGGCTGAGTGTCGCCGCGCGTCTGGACCGGCTCCCGGAGGATGCCGTGCGCCTGGTCCAGATCGGGTCCGTCCTCGGCCGCGAATTCGACCTCGGCACGGCCGCCAGAATGCTCGGCAGGCAGGTCGGCAGCCTGCTGTCGGGCGTCGAGGCCGCCCTGCACGCAGGTCTGCTCTCGGCCGACGGCCCGCGACTCGCCTTCCGCCACGATCTCTTGCGGCAGGCTGTCCACGAGAACCTGCCTCTGGCCGTACGGATCGCTCTGCACCGGGAGGCGGCCGACACTCTGCGCGGCACCGAGGCGCGGTCGGCGGAGGCGGCCTGGCACGTGGTCATGTCCGGCGGCCCGGTCGACGACGACGCCATGACCACGCTGCACACCGCCGTACGGGACCTGTCGTCGACCGCCCCCGACGCGGCTGCGGACCTCGCCCAGCGGATCGCCGGCCCGCTGCCCACGCACGACCGGCGCCGCATCACCCTGCTGACCGAAGCCGCCGAATACCTCGGCCGGACCCGTCGGGTTCACGAGGCGCTCGACCTGGTCGACGCCACCCTGTCGGACGGTCTTGAGCCACCGCAGGAGGCGTGCCTGCGCCTGGTGGCCGCCGAGATCCACCAGGCCGCGGGCGACGACGCCGCCGCGATGACACACCTCCGGCAGGCCCTGGACCTCCCCGCGCTGCCGCCCGACTTGCGCGTCCGGCTGCTGAAGACCAAGGCGACGGGCCACGTGTACCTCGGTGACATCACCGCCGCCGAGCAGACCGACACCGGGCTGGTCGAGGCCGCCTACCGCAGCCACGATCCGGCTCTCGTCGTCAGCGCCAAGGTGTTCCAGTCGCAGACGTCCTTCTACCGCGGGCGCCTCGCCCGCGCGCTCGAGCTCGCCGAGGAGGCCACCGGACGGGCCGGCACGGAGTCCGCCGCGCTCTACCTGCGGCCGCCGCGGATTCCGGCGCTGTGGCTGGCCACGGTACTGACCGCCACCGACCGCCTCGCGGACACCGAGCGGATCCTGCGGGAAGGACAGCGCGAAGCGGAGGCGCTGGGCCTCGGATGGTCACTTCCCCACTGGCATGCCATCCGCGCCTGCGCGCTGCTCGAACAAGGAGCGCTGGACGACGCGGCCGTGGAGGCCGAGGCCGGTCTGACGCTGGCGGACGAACTCGAGATCACTCAGCCGAATCCGCAGGCCCGCTCCGTGCTGGCATTGGTGGAGATCGGACGCGGTGACCTCGCCAAGGCCAGGGACCATCTCCGCGCCGCCGAAGCCGGTTCCGGCACGACCACACAGCGATACGGCCTGTGGGTGTCGCTCGCGCGCGCCTGGCTGGCGGACGCGGAGGGCCGGGATGCCGCAGCGGCTGCGGCGCTCACGGGCAGCTTCGAGGACCGTGAGCCGACGTGGCTGCTCGCGGTACCTCCGTCCCACTGGCCCGGGATCGTGCGTATCGCGCTCCGCGGCGAGGACGCGTCGGTCGCGTGGGCCGTGTCCGACGCCCTGCGCACCCTGGCCGCGCGGGACGACAGCCAGCGGATCATCGAGGCGGTCCGCGCCCATGTGGACGGCCTGCTCCACAGCGACCCCGGAGCACTCGCGTCCGCCATCACCGGCTACCGGAGCACCGGCAGGCCGCTGGCCCTGGCCGCGGCCTGCGAGGACCTCGGCGAGCTGATGGCCACATCGGCCGATACGAAGCCGGCGATCCCGTACCTCGAAGAGGCTGCGCGGCTGGCGTCGGCCTCGCGAGCCCTGCGCGATCACGAACGGATCAGGCGCCGCCTCCGGCAGCTCGGCGTGCACACCGGCGCGGTACGGCATCGCACGGTCGGGCCGCCGGAATGGGGTAACCTGACCGAATCCGAGCGGAACCTGATTCCGCTCGTCGTCGACGGCCTCACCAACCGGGCCATCGCCGACCGGCTCTACGTGTCTGTGCACACGGTCAACACGCACATGAAGCACATCTTCACCAAGCTCGGCATCAACACGAGAGTCGAACTGACCCGGCTGGCGATCGAACACGGCGGTATCGCCGACGGGACCGACTGAGCGGTGCCCCGACCGGCAGGGCGCGACGGCAAGAATCCCTTGAACGGGCGATGCCGGCCCCGGCCGTACTCGTGATGCTGATCGGGACGGCGTGGCCACCGCACGGCACCCCGTTTTCGCAGGAAGTGACCGCCTCATGAACACGACGCACGCAGTAGGCGCACACCGACGCGGAGGCCCCGGACCACTGGTCCGCGAGACCGCATCGCGGCGCCGCGAAAAAAATCATCCGGGACGCCGTCCGGACCGGCGGCTTCGACGGATCCGGGCTGGACGGCGGCTTCGACGGATCCGGGCTGGAGCGGACCGCAGAATTTTTCCCGCCCCCGAGGTATCCGGAGTCCTGATCGAGTACGGAGCCGATGCCACAACTCCCGCCCTGGACGCCGAGGTTTGCGGACTCACTACTTCTGCGCCCAGGCGGCGTCCTTGTCGGCATCGGCGCGCCGCCCGACCTCGGCGCGGCCCGGGACCACGCCACACGCGGGGTTTTCATGGTCGTCGAACCGGACCGCGACGAACTCGACCCCATCAGCGGGTTGATCACGACCGGACGGCTGAGCCCGCAGATCGACCGGGTCGTTCCCCTCAGGCAGATCCGCGCCGCGTACGGGGCGCTGGAGAACGCGTACGGGGCACTGGAGAAGGAGCACAGGCGTGACAAGGACGTCATCCAGGTCCCAGACAGATACTCAAACGCAGCCCAGGGCGGTCGGGGCCGGTGCCCGCACGGACCCGGAACGCGGATACCGTGGCCAACTGCGCTCCACCGTGGCCGCGAGCGCGGCCCCGCACGGATACACCCTGGCACTGTGGACCGCCACCGCGGTGACGTCGTCCCATCGAGGTGCCCCAGGGGCGGCCGAAGTCCTGGCGCTCCTCGCCGGTGCGACGCTCGCCTTCGTCGCCTTGGGTGCCGTCGCCTGCAGCGGTGCCGCCATGGCGCCGGGCAGGTCCGACGCCGACGCGCGGATATGGGCCGCCTTCCATCTGCCGACGGCGGCTTTCGTCGCGCTGGTCAGCCTGTTGCTCGCACGGTGCTGTTCAGGGCCCCTCCTGTGGGGGCTCGTCGGGGCGACCACGACGGCCGTGTACCTGCTGGGCGTCAGCGCCCAGTTCCCCGCTTCGCAGTCCGCCGAGTCACCGAGAAGCCACAGACGCCCACGCGTACGGGGTTCACCAAGTCTCTGTCACTCGACCCCACAGCCCAGGACCTCCTGTTCCGGGGGGCGCGGACCGGCGACACCTTCACCGACGAGCCGGTGACGGTCGATCAGATCGAGGCCATTGACGACCTGGTCAAGTACGGCCCCACCGCGATGAGCCAGCAGCCGCTGCGTATCGTGCTGGTCCGTTCCGCCGAGGCGCGCGAGCGCCTGTTCGAGCACCTGTCCGAGGACAACCGCTAGAAGACCGCGACCGCCCCGCTCGTCGCCCTTCTCGCCGCGTCCCATGAGTTCCACGAGGAACTGCCCAGCCGGTTCCCGCACGTCTCACAGGCCGAGGCACTCCTCGCCGAGCGTGCGGTGCGTGAGCGGTCCGCGCGGCTCGACGCACGTCTCCAGGTCGGCTACTTCATCATGGGCGTCCGCGCCGCCGGCCTGGCCGCGGGACCGATGACCGGCTTCGACGCCGACGCCATCGACAAGGAGTTCTTCAGCGACGGCCGGCACTCGGTTCTCGCTGTCGTCAACATCGGTAGGCCGGACGGATAGCGTGGTTCACACGTTCCCCTCGATAGATCCCGGAAGAGTATTCAGGTCTTGGGCTCTAGAGACCAGGGAGTACTCAGGGAACTCTGGGGTCGTTCACCACGTGTCCGGCTTGGTCGATCCCTTGTGGTTCCTCTCGCGCCCGGCGCGTGCCGGCCTTGTCGGATCGGAAGTTCGCGCCGGCGAGAGGCAGTCGTCGGTCGGCCGCCCAGACGGCCAGCCCACAGGCCGCGAATCCGGCCCCGAGGAGACTGGAGCCCGCCCACCCGTGGGCGGTGAAGACGGCTGTGGTTGCGGCCGCGCCGAGGGCGGAGCCGAGCGAGTAGAAGACCATGTAGCTGCCGATGACGCTGCTGATGCGATCCGGATGCGCGGAGGTGAGCAGGTGCTGGTTGCTCACATGTACGGCCTGGACCGCGAAGTCGAGCACCACGATGCCGACGACGAGGAGCCACAGTGACCACGGCAGCTGCGCGATCGCTGCCCACGAGAGGATGAGCAGGGTGAGCGCGAGACCGGTGACCGGGGCCGCCCGTCCTGCGTCCGCCCACCGTCCCGCGCGCGCCGCGCCGAGTGCGCCGGCGAGTCCGGCGAAGCCGAACAGCCCGATCCGACTCTCGGTCAGCTGCCACGGCGCGTCCGCCAGCGAAAGGGACAGGCCGCTCCACAGTGTTCCGAACGACGCGAACAAGAAGAACGCGATGAGCCCGCGCGTCAGGAAGCTGCGCTGAGCGAACAGTCCGCCGAGCGAGACGACGGCCCGCCTGTACCCCGCAGGTCGGTCGGGGCGCTCCTCTGACGGCAGTACGACGCGGACGAGGGCCGCGAGCCCGAGTGACAGCACCGCGAGCAGCGCATAGACGCTCCGCCAACTCCACACCTCGGCGAGCGTGCCGGTGACGACCCGTGCGCCCAGGATGCCAACCACGACGCCCGAGGTCACGACACCGATGTTCCGTCCGCGTTCGGCGGGCAGCGAGATCGACGCGGCGTAGGCCACCGTGGTCTGCACCACGACCGCGAACAGCCCGGCCGCAGCGAGTCCCACGAACGCCACCCATGGTGCTGACGCCGAGGCCGTCAGGATCAGGCCCACCGAAATGAGCGCCAGGTGCGCGGCGATGAGTCGGCGTCTGTCGACCACATCACCGAGCGGCACCAGCAACACCAAGCCCGCCAGATAGCCGACCTGGCCGGTCGCGACGATCCACCCGGTGAGTCCCACCGACACACCAAGATCGCGCCCCATCGGCTCAAGAACCGGCTGTGCGGCATAGATGCTCGCCACAGCGACACAACACACCATCGCGAGCAGTAACCGCCGCCACGCGTTCATCGCACTCCAACCTCAATCGGTAGTAGATTGAAACCAATTGGACGGTACGGCAGAATGGTTTCAATCTGCAACTCAATTGGGAGGTGTCATGCCACGCGGTGCCCCGAACCTCGACTGGACCGACTCCGACTGCCCCGTCGCCCGCACGCTCGACCTCGTCGGCGACAGGTGGAGCCTTCTCGTTGTCCGCGACGCGATGAACGGGGCACGATCGTTCACAGAGTTCCAGCGACGCACCGGCATTGCCCGCAACATCCTCACCGACCGTCTCCGGAAGCTCATCGCTCACGGGCTCCTCGCCCAGCGCACCGCGCCATCGGGCCGTCGCCAGGAGTACGTGCTCACCGACGCCGGCTGCGACCTCTTCCCCGTCATCCTCACCCTGCGACAGTGGGGAGAACGCCACGCCTTCGCCCCTGGCGAGACCCATTCCACGCTTGTCGACCAGCACGGCACCCCCGTGCCGGCCATCGCGCCGACCAGCGACGACGGCACCCCCCTCGACCCCGACACCACCCACGTGCAGAAGGCCGGATAGAAATGCGCTGGATCGGCAGGGGGGCGGCAGGCCCCAGCGACGGGTGCGCACCTGCCGAACCGAACTCCTGGACCGCACCCTCATCGCGAACCAGGGCCGCCTGCTCCACGCCCCGCGCGAGTGCGAGAACGTCTGGCATCAGCACAGACCCCACCGCGCTCTCGCAAGCGTCGCGCCGCTACGCCCGGTGCCCGGACCGATCACCGAACCGGCCCGGTTCCCCCACCTCGACATCCACCGACGCGACCGCCTCGGCGGTATCCTGCACGAGTACCAACACGCGGCGTGACCAGCCCAGATGCAATCTTTGAAACCTCCAGAACAAGTCGCTGGCAGCAGGCGTCCCAACGAGGTGAGAATGCCTCGATGCGAGCATTCACGATCACTACGTCCGACGAGACGCTGGTCGACCTGCGCGAGCGGCTTGCGCGTACCCGGTTCCGGAACGATCTGCCCGGCGAGGATTGGGGATGGGGGACCCCGCAGCCCTGGCTGCGGAGCCTCGTCGAGCACTGGCTGCACCGCTACGACTGGCGTCGCACCGAAGCCGAGTTGAATGCCCTGCCCCAGGTCATCGGTGATTTCGCCGGGCTGCGCGTGCACGCTTTCGCGGTGCGCTCGCGGCACGAGGACGCCACGCCGCTGCTGCTGTGCCACGGCTGGCCCGGCTCGGTGGTGGAGTTCCTCGACTGCCTGCCCGCACTGGTCGACCCGACCAGCCACGGAGGAGGCGCCGAGGACGCCTTCCACGTAGTGCTGCCCTCGATGCCCGGTTTCGGTCTCTCTGGGCCGACCGCCGCTCCCGGTGTCGACGTGGTCCGCATCGCCGACGCGTTCGCCGCCCTCATGGACGATCTCGGCCACCCCCGTTTCGTGGCCCAGGGCGGGGACTGGGGCGCCTTCGTCGTCCGGCAGCTCGGCCTGGAGCATCCCCGCCGGCTCTTGGGCGCGCACATCAACTTCCCCTGGGCGGTGGCCCCGCCTGGCCTCGACGACCCGCTGGCCGAGGCGACGCCGACGGAGCGCGAGGCACTGGAGCACAACGCCCGGGTGTATGGCGCCGACAACGGCTACTACGTCCAGCAGGCCACCCGGCCGCACAGTGTCGGCCCGGCGCTCGAGGACTCCCCCGCGGGGTTGGCGGCCTGGCTGCTGGAGAAGTTCCACACATGGTCCGACACCTGTGATGGCCTGCCGTTCACGCTCGACCGGCTGCTGGACAACACCATGCTCTATTGGCTCACCGGCACTGCGACCTCGGCCGCCCGCCTGTACGCGGAGTCGGAGGCTTACGGCTCCGATCCGCAGGTGTGGAGCCGCAGGGTGGAGGTGCCCACCGGCATCGCACTCTACCCACGGGAGAAGACCCGGTCCCCGCGCCGGTGGAGCGAACGCCAGTGGAACGTGGTGCACTGGGCCGACCAGCCGCGTGGCGGACATTTCGCCGCCTTCGAGCAGCCCGGCCTGTTCACCTCCGACCTGCGGGACTTCGCCCGCACACTGCGGTCATGCCGACAACCGGCCGCCGACTGACCGCGGGTTCAGACTTTTCACGCCGTGCGATCAGGTGTGCCGCAGGCGTCCGGGACGCCGACCCCACCGCCCCGCTTTCGGCGGCGGCGGCTCGATCACCGGCGGCCGTGAGCCCGGCAACGTCTGCGGCCGGGACGAGCCGCACGGCGTCCAGGAGCCGGCGCCACGAGGTCCTGCCCGTCTCCAGAACGGCGGCGACGAAGGAGTACGGCCGGCCGGGCACGAACTGGGTCCGAGGACCGGCCGCTGCGACCGTAGACGTGGCAGAACTAGCGGTCCGGGCAGGTCAGTTAGTTCGGGGAGTTCGAGCACAGCCAGTGCCAACGTCCACGGCGAGAGGCGTCCCGTCCGTGAGTGACAGCTGGACAAGTGCTCGATCACTGTTGCGCATCAGGCGCTCCTACTTCCATCGGATCTCGGAGAAGTCGCGGACCGTCGCATCGGCGGCGCCGAGATCCGTCCGCGAATGGGTGGTGGTGAGCGCCACGCAGTACGCGCCGGCCGCCCGCGCGGCTCGGACGCCGGCGGGCGCGTCCTCGAAGACAACCGTGTCGAGCGGATCGACACCGAGGGCCGCGGCCGCCGAGAGGTAGCCCTCCGGATGGGGCTTGCCGAATTCGACGTCGTCCGCGGTGACTACGACGTCGAAGAGATGCAGGGCACCGATGCCGGAGAGCTCGGCGCGCGCGTAGTCCTTCGTCCCTGACGTGACCACGGCCATGGGTACATGCATGTCACGCAGCCGTGTCAGCAGCGCGAGTGCCCCCGCGATCGGCCCCACCGGAGGCATGTCGGCGCCTCGTGCGTAGCCGAGGGCCTCACGGAACAGCGCTTCGGCGCTCCTGCCGGGGAAGGACGCCAGATGATCCGCGATGGCCTCGCCCCCCGGACGGCCTGCGAATCGCGCAAGTCGGGCTGGATCGAGGCCGACGCCATGGACCTGGAAGAGCTTTTGCCAGGCGGCGCGACTGCGGGGTTCGGTGTCGACCAGAGTGCCGTCCAGGTCGAAACAGACGGCGTTGAAGGACAGTTCAAGCATGTGGGTTCCCTTGTGCTGTGTGGTGGACTGCTCGTAGGGCCGCGCCGGCGGAGACCAGTGCGAGCACGGCGCACGCCCCGAGCGTGGCCGCCAGCGCGTGGGCCGACGTGGTGGCGTCTCCCGTACGGGCGAAGGCCAGATAGCCCGCGCCCAGGGCGGCGACACCGACCGCACCGCTGAGCTGGGCGTTGGTGCTGATGACGCCTGAGAGATCGGTGGCGTAGTCCGGCGCGGTCGCCGAAGTCATGCGGTTGATGAGCGAGTTGGAACTGATGCCCAGGCCGAATCCGCCGATTCCGAGCAGTGCGAGCAGCCCCGGGCCGGTGTGGTGGCCGGCCAGCAGATACCCGCACACGGCGAGATAGCAGACGGCGAGCAGGAGGCAGCCGCACACGTCGGCGTATCGCACGGGGGCGTACTCGGCGGGGAGGCGGGACAGCGCGAGGCCGGCAAGCCCGAAAGCCGCCACCCAGGAGACCATGGTGAGCCCCACGTAAGCGGGTCCCCGGCCCAGACCGAGCTGGAGGTAGACCGCCAGCACGAACAGCAGGGCGAAGTACGTCAAAGTCGTCAGGCCGTGAGCGAGCAGCCCCCAGCGCACCGCCGGCGGCCGGACCGCTCAGCACCTGGGGAACCATCAGCGCGGCCCCCGCGCCCTGCACGATCCTGGCGAGGATCAGGAGCACCGGGGTGGGCGCTACCCCGCACACGAGGGACGACACCCCGAAGACGAGCACCCCGGCGGCGAAGACCCGGCGATACCCGTGGGTGGCCCGAGACGGGCCCCGGTCACCAGCAGCACGGCATAGGCGACCACGTATCCGGCGACCACGAGAGCCGTTTCCCCGCCGGACGCGCCGAGGCTGTCCTGGATGTCGGGCCCGGCGACATTCACGATCGCGGTGTCCGCATTGGCCAGGAACTGCCCGGCCGGCAGAACAGCCAGCATCCGCCAGGAGGTGGCACCGCCATCCGTGTCCCGCTTCCGGGGCCGGATGTTCAACACATATTGCATGCACCGACTTTGCGACGGTCGCTGAACCGCCGCTGGCGATTTCCGGACGTCGCGTTCAGGGACCGGCGCCCGACGCCGATGAAGTACTCGTCCGCCTCTGGCCGGAACTCCTGTGGACCGTGTCCCACGCGGTGAGGCGAAGCAGTCCAAGGCGTCGTTGACCGCCGTCTCTTGGCTTCGGGCTCGGGAGTGAAGCGCAGGGTCACATCGCGCGCGCCGACTGTCCGCGGTTCGACGACAGGGCGCCTGACCGGCGTCTTGCCTGGTCAGGCGCCCTTTTTGGGTCTAGAAGAAGCCCAGCTTCTGCGGCGAGTACGACACCAGGAGGTTCTTCGTCTGCTGGTGGTACAGCAGTTGCACCCAAGCTGACCAGGGGAAATAGTAGCTGGTGCGGCTCTCTGGCGGGGTGCTGGTCCGGAAATGGTCCGGATCTTGGTCCGTATCGGCTTGCGCAATGTGTTGCTGCTGGGCGGGGCCTCCTCGGACCGGCGCTGTGATCGGCAGTGCGACGAGCTGGATTCCGCCGGGGACCTCCCCCGTTTGCCGAGCACGGCCGGCGGGTTCAGACGTCCGGGCGGCGGCGCCGGGTAGGCCGTTGAGGAAGTCGGTCGCCTCGTGGCCTTCGGCGGTCAACGAGTCGCAGCGGAACCGTACGGACGCTGCGAAGGCGGAAGCAGGAGTGACAGCGAGGAGCACGGCGGTGCCCACCCCGGCGGACGACGCAGCACGCCGCAGGGGAGGAGCGGCCAGGGGCACTAGGCGTTGCTCCACCCGGTTGTGCTGGAATACGAGTCCAGCAGGTCCACCACGAAGACCAGGGTCGAGCCCGCCGGGATCAACGGCGAAGGCGACTGATTGCCGTAGCCGAGACGCGGGGGAACGATGATCTCGCGCCGACCGCCGACCTTCATCCCCCTCACCCCCCGGTCCCAGCCCTTGATGACCTTGCCACTGCCCAGGGCGAACTTGAACGGCTGACCGCGGTCCCAGGAGGCATCGAACTCCTTCCCGGACTCGAAGGTCACCCCGACATAGTGGACCCTGACCACCATGCCCGGCTTCACCTCAGCCCCGTCCCCGACGACCAGGTCCCGGATGGTCAGCTCGGTAGGAGCGTCAACCTCCGGAACGTCGACCTCGGGCTTCGTCAGTTCATTCATTGCAGCCTCATCACTATCAGCCGGAAGCCGTCGCACGGACCAGTCGGACACATGGACACTCCGTGCAGCAGATGGTCACGCTACCGAGAACGCCCGTCCCCGGAGCACACCAGATTCAGTGGCCACACGTGATGATCTTTCGCACGACCGATGAACGCGACCGGCACGCACAGGTCACACGGTGATCGCCAGAACGGGGCGACGGCCGAAACGGCGAACCTGAACACCCACTAACCCGTCCTGGCCGGCTGATCAGCCACCCCCGCCTGACGCTGGAACCTCACAGGGGGTCCGTGCCGCGCTCGTGGGTGCGCTCTCGGCCGTAAGCGGCAGCTTGAGCAGGCGGCGGCCGTGACCATCCGCTGTCGAGGCGGCTTCAGGCAGCTGAGGGGTGGTGCGCGATCAGCGCCCGCGCGAGATGGCCAGTGACTTCCTCGGCTCCGGCCTGCAGTGCCGCCAGGTTGACGGACTCATCGGGCTCGGTACGCAGGGCGAAGGACCTGCCGAGGCCGGCGAGACTGGCTGTGCGCCGTGACCGATGAGGGTCGAAGGTGTCGATGCTGGTCATGGCGGGGTCCGACACGCCGGCAGCCACCACGATGCGGTCCTGCCGCTCGACCCCCAGGGCCATGTGCCCCTGGATCCGCTCGGGACCGTAGGGCACCGCACACACCGTCACCGGAACTTCCCGGCTGCCCGCGGTGCGTCACCGGTGCAGGGACTCGGCGACGGCCGGGTCCTCGAGCACGGTGACGCACCAGGCGAAGTGCTCGTCACCGCCGCCCGGCGCGAAGGCGTCGCTCGTGGCCATCGCATAGGCGGCCCGGTACAGCAGGAGGTCGTCGACCGCGTAGCCGAACTCGTCGGCGAACCGCGTGGTGAGCTGCCGGGTGATCTCCGGGGCGTGCTCGGTGCCCGCCGGGAAGATGGCCGCGGCCACGGCGGCGTCGAACCGGGGGTCCCCGCCCGTGGACAGGAAGCCGTAGTCCACGAGGGCGAGCGGCCGCAGGTCGTCGTCCACCAGCACGGTCTCCGGGGAGACGTCACCGTGGACGACCGCCTCGTCGGTACGGGGCAGCGAGCGCAGCTTCCGAAGCAGCCGGGCGCGCATGTCGTCGAAGTCGCGGACATGCGCGGAGAGCCGGTCCGCGCACGGGCTGACCCGCCGGTCCACCAGGTCCGCCAGGGCGGATCCGAAAGTGGTGTGGCCTTCCCACAGCGGGCGTTCCTCGTCCAGCACAGGAAGGTGCTTGACCTCGTCGACGTCATGGGCGTCCGCGAGGGCGCGCAGCACGCCGACCAGGCAGTCGACCGCTTCGGGCAGCACCTCGTCCGGGTCGTCGGTGCGGATCCTGCCCGCCAAGGGCTCGCCGGTCAGCTCCCGCTCCACGGTCATCGGGACACCGTCGATGTCCTTGACGGCGAGGATCTCCGGGGCGCCGAACGGCAGGTGCGCCGCGGCATCGGCGTAGAAACGCTGCATCCGCCGCAGTTCGGATCCCCGTCGGCGCTCCCACACCTTGGCCACCGTTCCGTCCCCGAGTCGGTAGACGGCTCCCTCCACCGCCGCCTCGACGGGTCCGGCGTCGGGATATCCGGCGTCGACGAAATGTCGTACGCGCCGGGCCGTGGTGTCCCGTATCGCATCGGACATCTCGTGCCTCCTTCCGCCCCCGGCGTGAACGACCGGCCGGTCGACGGGGCCGACGCCGGGACCGTCTCCCACAGTAGGCCCCTCGCCCGCGCGGCACCCGGTGACGGAGCGCTGCCGGGCGTCGTGCGGTTCGCCTTCCGCTTGACAGTGGGCCTCGGCGGCGTGCCCCCAGGGGCAGGACCTCGGCGACGCGGGTGGTAAGGCGGCCGGTCGCCAGCCGTTCCAGATCTCCGCAAGCTGTGCGCCGTCAGGTGCACCGCGGACGGCCGCAACCCGGATGGCGCGTTCGGCGGTGGGGAGACGAGCCTGGGAGGCCGAGACGAAGCAATTGCCCGTTCGCAGTACGGGCAGCAGCGGGTCGCCGATCAGCGCGGCATCGAAGACGCCGTCGATGCCGCCTGGGGTCAGGCGCAGGACGCTGGCGGCGATGTCGTGCGGTGCACCGTGCGCGACGGTTTAGTGGGCGCCGAGTCTGCAGGGTCGCCCGCAGATCCAGTAGAACGGGCCAGCCCCCAGCACGAACACGCACGCATCGGCCCCAGCGGCCGCCCCGACCGCCGAGTCCACAGGTTCTCAGGCCGCCGGCCTCAGGGTGTTTGCCATCCCGGACAGGTATCCCAGGCTTTTTTGTTTCTGCAGGTGGTCGGGGGTGGGATCGTTCCACCGTTGCAGGTTGGGTGGCGGCTGTTGCCTCAGGTCCACGAGGCATCCGAGGCTATGGCTGTCGCACCGGTTGAAGCGGCCGAGCGCCCGGCAGCGCCACGACACCCCGACTCACCCGTCCACTGGGACACCCATCTCTTCGGGTGCCCGGGGTGCAGGCGCGGACGCTCAAGGGGGCGCCCGACCGCCTTCGCCCCCGCCAACGCGGTCCGGGAGGAGACGGGGTGGTGCCGCGCCGACAGCCCTGCACCGTAAACCGCAGTGCCGGGCCGCGGGCGCGTGCGACCTAACGCCGATCAGAAAAGAGGAACACGCATATGAACATGAAGTCCCTTGCGGGCCGCCGGGTGGCCGTGGCCGCGGGTCTCGTCCTGGCTCTTGGGTGTGGTGTGTCGGCGCATGCCTCCGCCACCGGGCCATGGACGATCAGCGGCAAGACCGATCAAGCGGTGACGCACCGCTCCGGCGGCAGTGGCGACAAGGGCACCATCGCCGCCTGCTCCCAGGACGTCCTGGGGGTGTCCTCCGTGAAGGAGCCCGCGGACAGCAAGGAGGCCAGGCACCTCCTCTTGATCGTGCAGAACGCCGGCGACAAGAAGTGCAACCTCTACCGCTACCCTCTCGTGCGGCTTGGCGCGGATGCCCCGACCACGGTCCCCGTGATCAAGGAGAGCGACCCGACCCCGGGGGTGCCCGTCACCCTCGCGCCGGGTGAAGAGGCATATGCCGCTCTGCTCGTCAGCGGCGGCGCCAGGGACGAGTACGAGGCGAAGAGCATCACCCTGGGCCTCCAGGGCCGCAAGCTCGGCAGCAACGCGGGCAAGCCGATCGATGTCCCCATGCCCGCCCCCACGTTGTACGCGGACGACGGCCAGCTTGTCACCTACTGGACGACTGCTTCCGGTTTCGCCCTGGATTTCATCATGTCGAAGTGACGGACCTCGATCCGGACCGCTTCCCAGCGGCTGACCAGAACGCTCACTTGGCCTACTGACACCGGCTGAAGTCGGCCGATGGCCCGGCAGCACCACGACACCCCTCACCATGCACCCGCCCCTGGGACACCCATGTCCTCGGGCACCCAGGACGCGGGGTGAGGCCGGTGGGGGTACAGCGAGACACACGTGTGCGTGGTCGGTGGGCGCGTCCGCCGTCGTGGTCGGCTGAGGTCCAGGCGGGCCCCGGGTTCGCCTGTCGTAAGACCGTCCGCAAGGAGCATTCGCGACGAGTAGCAGAGCTCTGCCGGCCGGGCCCGGGCGTGACCATCCGCAAGCACCTTCGGTACGTGGGAAGTTCGCGACAGCAGCACACGTCCACGGGGCGTCGCTCCCCCCTGTCATGTCCGTCGACACTCACGGACAATCCGAACGATTTGTCGAATTCCTGGAGGTTTGATGAAGCCCGTCATACGGAAGGTTGCAAGCTTCGCGGGGGTGAGCGTGGCCGTCGCGGCCATGTCCATGACCGGTGCATCCGCAGCCCACGCGGAGTCCCCCACCCAGGGCTGCCCGTACCCATACGTCTGCTTCTACGTGGACGGCAATGCCTTGAACGCGGGCACGCCGCTCTCGAAGTACCGGGACGTCACCAGCGCCTATCAGGCGGTCACGCCCCGGCCGCACTACGGGGTCCTGAACACCCGGAATGACGACGTGGTGTATCTGCGGCTGCAGAGCGGGGGCTCGATCTGCCTTGAGCCGAACACCCAAACCGTGTTCACCAACTCCTACAGCGTCAACGGAATAAAGATTTCCAGCAGCTCCACGTGCTGAATCCGCTGGAATGGCCGGCAGGCGTGCGTGGGCGCGCCCGCCGGGCGACGGGCAGGGCTGCGCGAGGCCCCCAGCGGCCCGGCCAAGCCGTTCGTCAACGGCAAGACCCTCGGAGCGACGCGCACCACCACGGTGCGGCCCCTGGGCAACCCCGCGGCCGGAGAGATGCACGGCACCACCTCCCTGCCCGTCTCCCATCGCCGGCGGGGACGGCCGGGCAACCAACCCTGCCGGTCCTGCTGTCGGACGGGCTGTGCGGCCTGTCGCTTCGTCAGTCGCCGGTTTCCGCCTTGTCGTCGTAAGCGGCGGTCATGGGGACCCAGCCAGCGGGGTTGCGGTACCAGTAGTGCGGTAGCCCCTTGATGCTGGTGGTGCGGAACGGGCGGCCGTGGTCGTCGATGCGCGCCGTGCCGGTCCGGCCCTGTGAGGACCAGTCCAGGTCGAGGTACCAGTCGCAGGTGCAGGACTCGGTGTGCGCGGAGAGCAGCAGGACCTCCGGCTCCCGCAGGGACACCTGGTAGGGGAAGTCGACCGCGGGCGTCGGTCTGTCCGGGTCGTTGCCGGGCATCGAACGGGCCAGGGGTCGGTGAGCGTCGAGGTTCACGGAGAAGTAGCGGGGGACGAGGATGGCGCCGCAGCCTTCATACATGGAGTAGGCGATGCCCCGGCGGGCGGCGGGGGTGGTGCGGTTGACCACGCGCACATGCAGTGCCTCCAGGACGACGGCGGCTGAGCCGCGTCCCTGCACCGAGATCCGCAGATCGGTGGTGCCGCCGTGCACCGCCCCCTGGGACGCGGCCCACACCGCGGCGTCCGCCGGGGTCGGCGGCGGCGGGACCTGCTGCGGTGGCTTGGCGATGACGTAGTCATGGGCGCATTCGCGTTGCCAAAGCTGGGAGTCGGCCGTCCAGGTGAGCGGAGCGGGCGGTGCGACCGTGCCGGCGCTCGCCCGGCTCTTCTGCGGGCTGCCGCCGCTGTGCGTGGCCGACGCCGAGGGTGTTGGTGTGGTGCGGGCGGAGGCCGACGACTCACCGCCACCGGAGACGGGTCCGGTAGCGGATGTGGTGAGGCCGGCGAGCGCGACGGCGAGCGATACCGCCAGCGCTATCGATCGCCCAGGCTGTCGTCGAGGCCGCCCGGCGTGGGGCCGTCGGTCGGCCGCCGAGGCCGCCTCCGGGCGCGGGTCGGCCGACAAGGTCGGCTCGGGTGGCTCGTCCGCCGGGCTGTTGTGACTCGCGGATGCGGCCGATGCCGCGGTGCTCGTGGCGTCGTGGGACGTCGGTGTCCGCCGCGCATCAGATGAGCGGGACCGTTGCCGTGCGGCGACTGCCAGGATCCACCGGCGGTGCAACTCCACGCGTTCCTCGGGGGAGGCTCCGCAGAGTGCGGCGAACCGCTCGATCCCGGTGAAGTCCAGGGGAACTGCCTCCCCGGCGCAGTAGCGGTGCAGCGTGGAGGCGTTCATGTCCAGACGGCGGGCCAGCGCCGCGTAGCTGCGGTCTGTGCGCTCCTTCAGACGCGTCAGCAGTAGCGCGAACTCCGCCACGTCATCGTGGATTGCATCCATGTGGTCCGTACTCGCATCCATCCGGCGGCCTGTGCAGTCCTGTCCCGATCCGGGGCGGCATCCCAGGCACTCCCCATAGCTGCACGTCAATACGGCTGGGATGGTTCCAGGGTTGCGCCATCCCTCTCCTCGACGCCTGGGTGCGCGCGGCCAAAGCGGTGGCCAAATCCCTGCTCTCCAGGGACTTCACCGACAAGGCCCTCATGGACGCGGTCGGCGAGGTGCAGCCCGGGGCGGTCGCCGGAACCGCAGGCGCCCCCGCCCCCGCGCCGTCGGAGTGGTCGGTCCGCCTCTCGTCGGCGAAGGGTGCTCGCTTCAGGGGCTCCCCTCGAACCCGAGCCGATCGGGGACCGTGCCGTCCCGCCCCATGACGTCGGCGGACCGGCCATCGGCGAACCGGAGATCCGCGGCTCCGAACTCCCGGGCCCGGGCTCGTGGAGCTGGTGATGACATCAGGAGACCGGAAGCAACGCGAATTCCCCCTGTGCGCACGGAGAGTGGTGGGCGAAATTGAGCCGACCATGTCCCAGGAACTCGTTGCGGCGCGTATCTCAAGGGCCCGGTCGTGGTCGCCCTGTACGTCGATTTCGCCGACGTGGTCCGCCGGCCCCTGAATGTGGCCATCTCCGGGCTGATCACCTGCCGGGAGAATGTGCCGCTGGGGGCAGGCTCCCTCGGTGCGATCCCGCCGCACATCGAGTAGGGGCGAACCGCCGGTGCTCGTACGCCAGCGGCGAGGATCGCGTAGAGCACCCACCTCGTGGAGGAGTTGGGGAAGCCGGCGGGGAACTCGCGCAGCAGTTACAGGACTTGTGGTCGCCGTTTACCAAGATGAGGGTTCGAGGCCGTCCGTGTGATGGTCGAGGAAGGGCAGCCTGTGCGGCGGACCGCTCGGCTGTCCGTCAATGCCGTTCACAGGTGGACGAGGAGTCAACTCATCGTTATCCCGTCCAGAGGTCTGCCGGGACTGATCGGGCCGTGCCGTTGTGCCGGGACCAGTGGGACGGTTGCGTAACACCGTTCCGGACGGAGGTCTGACTCATGACACCTTTGACCGGAGTGTCTTGTCACGGACTTGTCGACTGCCGTTGCGGGATGGTGCCTGCTGTCACCGAGCCCAGGGCGTGTCCCAATAGGGGCGAGCAATGCTCACGACCTGTGGATCGGTCTCGGGCTGGACGCGAAGGGCGTACCTTCCCGGATGATCGACTTCTGGTCATCGAGTAGGCCGACGTTGCACCGTCGGTCGGGAAGGCACGCCCCGTGCTGAGCGTAGTGAATGCCAATGGAACGACCGAGACCGGCTCGCTGATCGACGACATCGTCCGCGAGGGTGCGAGGCGGATGTTGGCCGCTGCCCTGGAGGCTGAGGTCAACGCCTATATAGCTGAGTTGGCCGATCAGCGTGACGAGCGCGGACGCCGCTTGGTGGTCCGCAACGGCTATCACCAGCCGAGGAAGGTTACGACCGTGGCCGGGGAGGTCGAAGTGAAGGCCCCGCAGGTCAACGACAGGCGTATTGACGCGGTCACCGGCGAGCAAGAGGGTAAGACCCGTCGCGAAATCGTCCGTTGCCTCAAGCGCTATGCGGCCCGCGAGGTCTTCCACCTGGTCAGACAGTTACAGTCGGGACCCCGCTCATAGGGGCTGTGTGAGAGGACGAAGCCCCGCCGGATGGTGCTGAGCCTGCGCATGGCGGCGGGCCACAACGAGCCACGCACCGATCTCCCGGAAACCGTGACGTCGTAGGCACGGTCTGCTCAGAGCCCGGATGAGCACCGTGACCGGTGCAGTCGTCGTCGAAGCGGTGCGCAAGCCGTTCGCGTGTGCCGACTCGGTCTTTCAAGCGGGCACCCTGACCTCGGCGGATTCGCCGTTTCTCGCCTGTGCTGCCGTGGGTTGACGGGAGGCTCTGCGGAGGAGTTGCTTGAAGTCGGGGTCGTGCCCCAGGGGAGACAGGAGCAGGAGGAGGCCGGCCCACATGGCGATGGCGGCTACGCCCAGGGGGTGGTCGACGATGGCGCTGAGCGCGGGCCGCAGCCAGTGGGGAGCGCCGAAGTCGTAGAGTGGCGAGGTCCGTACCCTCGCGGCAGAGGCCGGCCTCACACCGACACAGCTGGCCCTCGCGTGGCTCCTCCACCAGGGCGACGACATCGTCCCCATTCCCGGCACCAAGCGCATCAGCTACCTGGAAGAGAACGCCGCGGCCGCCGACGCCCGTCTCGACGTCGAGCACCTCGCCGCCCTGGACGCAGCTCTCCCTCCCGGCGCCGCAGCCGGACCGCGCTACCCCGACCAGCTCATGAACCGCGTCAACAACTGACTCCAGCCCTCCGGTCCGTCGGCCGTGCCCGCCCCCCAGCCCTCAGTGGGATCGGGTGGCCCGGAGGTGAGATTCCCCCGGGCCACCCGACCCTTTCCACACGCTGATGGGCGGTGGAGGGACACACCCAGCACAGATTCACTGGGGACAGGTGGGGACGCAAGGATGGGAACAGACTGACAAGGGTTCTGTGGCATCGACAAAGGTCACCCGTTTTGACCTGCGAAAACGTCATGGATGATCGTTGATCGGGAAGGGCCACCAAGATCCCCAAAGGTCTCATAAGCCGTCGGCCGTCCGCTCCCTCATCTCCGTGAACGGTGAACATCAGTGGCTTGTGCAGGCGGTCGACACGGAGGTGTTCCGTACATACGAGTTCGGGCGCGCCCTGCTGAAGGGTTGCCATTGCGCGGATCACCCTGGCCGGATCGAGTCGAGAGCCGGGGGTTTCCGTACCCTCTCGTGACGGCGTGTGACCCGGCCTGCGAGGACGAGGCCGCCATGACTACGGGCTGGCTCGCACGTTACGGGCCGCAGCACGCGCCGCCCCACAGAGGCGGCAGGCCGTCCTTCACTCGTGGACCCTCGACAGGTTGCGTACCGATCGCGTTCGGTAGGCACCGGGGGTCGCACCGGTCCACCGGCGGAACGCGCGGATGAATGCCGCCGCGTCGGCGTACCCGAGACGTACGGCGATCTGGTCGACCCCGAGTCCGAGGGTGGACAGCATCTCGACAGCACGAGCGTGCCGCGCCGCGTCGACCAGACGCCGGTAGGACGTGCCCTCCACTGACAGACGCCGGTGCAGAGTGCGGGTGGAGACGTGCAGCGCGGCTGCGGCAACGCCCATGTCGGGGATGCCGTCCGGCCACTGCATGAGCAGTTCCCGTACCCGCGCCGCGAATCCGGTGTCGGTGCGCCGGGCCAGCAGGAGCCGGCACTCGCGTTCGCACACCTGCATGGTGTGCTGGTCCGCCTGCGGCAGCGACTGCTCCAGTACCGGCGCGAGGGTGACGATCGCGTTGCGCGGCGCCCCGAAGGCGATGGGCACGTCGTCAAACCCCTCGTACGGCGCGGACTTTTCAGGCCGTGGGAAGCGCAGATCCAGCCGGAGGGGGGTGAAGGGCCGGCCCACGATGGTGTCGAGGATGGCCCGGATAGTGGCTATTTCCCGCTCGATGAAGAAGTGCCGGACGGGCGGGGGCACCAGCCCGTCGTCCAGGACGAGACGGACCTCGTTTTCGTCCTCCTGAAGGTGGATCCCCACCATGGCGAAGGTGAGTTCCAGGTACCGCAGTCCCACAGCCGCGGCCTCGCGTAGCGTCGGGCTGGCGAGCAGTGCGAAGCCCCACACGCTGTACGTACGCAGCGGAATCCGGATGCCGACCTCGAGCCCCAGGCCGGGAGCGTCGCCCGTGGCGCGGACCAGGTTCTGCGCCACAGTGAGCTCCTGCCAGGCCCGGACATGTGCGGCATCGTCGGCAAGAGCGTTCTCGTCCACACCACTGCCGTCGAGGCATACCGGTACGGGCACTCCACGCTCGACGCCCACGTCCACCATCGCGCGCACGCCTGCGATGCCCCGGTTGAACAGCCGTGGAGCCGTAGAGACCTCGTCGGCCGCCGACCCGTGTCCGGAACGGCCAACAGCATGGCCGCCATTGCCTGGAACCAGCATTGCCAATCCCCCTAGCATCGGAAGGGATCGATGCGACGTATCCCGCCGTAGGCTCCCATTCAGCCTAGTCGGGATGTGCGTGAGGCCCAGGGGGCGTGCGCGTTATCAGCCACCGCTGTCTGTAGCGCTCGGCCCGCCCCGCGGTCATCACGCGCGCAACCGCTGCACCGGAAAACATTCTCGAGCACAGCCAGTGAAACACACAGTGCCGGTTGCTGGTTGCCGAAGGCAACGGGGGCACTTCCGAATCGCATGGGCGGAGCGAATGATGGACGAGTTCAGCACGTTGGAAGTAATGCTGGTCGACAATGAGGATCTCGTGCGCCGCGGATTCCGGCAGGCCCTCGGGGAGGCGCCGGATATCACGGTGGTCGCAGATACGAGAGTCGGCGAGGAAGCATTACGCATGGCCGAACTGCGGCGACCGCAGGTCGTCCTCGTGGATGCCGAATGCGAATTCATCGGGAAACTCGCCCGGCCCTTGGGGACGGCAGTACCCCGAGTCGCGTCGGGGATAATTGTCCTGACCAGCAACGCCCTTGACAGCCATCTGCTCGGGTCGCTGAAGGCGGGCGCACGTGGTTTTCTGCTCAAAAGTGCCAGCCAGGACGAGCTGATCTCGGCTGTCCGTGCGGTTGCTGACGGCGCGGCCTTCTTGTGCCCCACGATGACCCGACGGCTGATCGATCGGTTCGAGATTCTGCCGCCGCCACATGAGCGGTCTCACGCGGTCGCCCTGGCAAGCCTGAGCGGCCGCGAGACCCAAGTTCTCTGCGGTATAGCCATGGGCAGGTCGAACCAGGAGATCGCCCACGAGCTGCATGTCACGCTCGCCACCGTGAAGTCCCACGTCTCGCGCATCCTCGCCAAGCTCGAGTTGCCGAACCGGATGCACGCGGCGCTGATGGCCCAGCGGAGCGGTCTCGTGCCCCCGCCCCAGCCACCGCGGGCCAAACAGGCCGCGGCAGGCCCCCTGTCCTCCGGCCGCCCGTCCCAAGCCGTGGTCAGGCGGGCTTGGTGAACGCGAGAACCACGTTGTGACCGCCGAAACCGAAGGAGTTCGAGATGGCTGCGGTGACCGAGATGCGCTGCGGGGTTCCCGTGACGATGTCCACCTTCACCTCAGGATCCTTGTCGTCGAGGTTCCTGGTCGCGGGAATCACGTCGGTGAAAACGCTCAGGACCGTGAAGATGGCCTCGATCGCCCCGGCCCCGCCTATGAGATGGCCGGTGATCGACTTGGTCGCCGTCACCAGAGCATGCGGACCGAGCGATTCCAGCAATGCCGCCGCCTCGATACGGTCACCGACGGGCGTACCGGGAGCGTGGGCGTTGACGTGAACGATGTCCTGCGGGCCGAGGCCGCCGGAACGCAAGGCCTCGCGGATCGCACTGATCTGACCGTCCGCTGACGGAGACGTCATGGTGTGCGCGTCGGAGCTCATCCCTGTACCGGCGAGCGTGGCATACATCCGCGCGCCACGAGCTTTCGCGAACTGGGTCCGCTCCAGCACGACGGCGCCGCCGCCCTCGGACATGACGAAGCCGTCACGGGCACTGTCGAACGGCCGCGATGCGTTCTGAGGGTCCTCATGACGGCCGGACAGGGCTCCCATGCGGGCGAAAGCCGCCATGGACAGCCGGCCGATGCATGCCTCGGTGCCGCCGGCGACAACGACATCGGCCCGCCCGTCCCGCAGTAAGGCGAGCCCCATGGCTATTGCCTCCGCTCCGGAGGCGCAGGCGCTGGTCGGCGCGTGGGCGCCGGCCCGGGCGTCGAGAGCCAGACTGACGGCGGCGGCCGAACCGTTGGGCATCAACATCGTCACCGCGAACGGCGACACGCGGCCCGGCCCTTTGGCCAACGACACGTCGTGCTGGTCGACCAGCGTCCCCCCGCCGCCGAGACCGGTGCCGATCACCACGGCCAGCCGCTCCGGCGCCACCTCGGGCGCGCCGGCGTCGGCCCATGCCTGCCGGGCGGCCACCATCGCGATCTGCTGGCAGCGGTCCATCCGTCGGGCCTCGACCCGGTCCAGTACCTCGGTCGGTTCCTGACTCAGCCGACCTGCCAGTCGTACGGGCAGATCGCGAGACCACGGTTCGTCGAGCACGGTGATCGGGGATTCGCCGGCGAGCAGCGCCTTCCAGGTGGAGTGGACGTCGCCGCCCAGCGGCGTGGTCATTCCCAAACCGGTGACCACCACGCCGGTCGTACCCAGGACCTCCCCGTCCGGGCGACCGGGGAGATCGGGGAGTTCGGGGAGCTTCGGATAACCCAAGAAGTAGTCGTCAGATGCGTCGTAGGACATCGAGGTTCCCTTTCTGAAGCCTTCTGGGGAAACGTTCTCCCTTGGATACGGGCCATTCGTCGTCGACTGGCCGTCGTCATGACGTTATCCAGTACGAGGCACTTTCCGTAACGGCCGACGGACCGAACCGTGACGGCGACCGGAGGATGGCTTTCATCCGTCTTCCGGCCTACTCGAAGCTCGCCTCCGGTAGGGGGGATGGACCCATCCCGCGGCGGATACCCGATATTTCTCCGCCGACTTAGCATCTCTTCGAGCGGAAACCACCAAGACGCACACGTACAGCAATGGCTGAATACGTAACCAAGTCCCGGCGGCTCAGTGGGGAAATGGCAGGGGAAATGCCAATGGCCGAGTCGAACAGGAGGACCACGATGTCAGAGGATGCCGTCACAGAATCCCGACTGGAGCCGACGACCTTGGTCGAGCTCTGCAGGTATCGCGCGTCCAGGGAGCCGGATCGACGGATGTTCGCCTTCCTGGAGAACGGCCTCGAAGAGTCCGACTCGCTCACCCTCGCCCAACTGGACGCCCGGGCAAGGGCAATCGCGGCGCGTCTGAGCAGGCAAGCCCCGCAGGGCGCCCGCGCCGTGCTGAGTTACCCGCCCGGCCTGGACTTCGTGTCCGCCTTCTTCGGCTGCCTGTATGCCGGCCTGGTCGCGGTGCCGGCTCCTCCGGTGCTGCGCGTCGGTGTCGACGACCGGTACTCGCGCTTCCGGGCAATAGTCAACAGCTGCCAACCGGATGTGCTGCTGTCGAGCGGGTCAAGGCTGAACCGTGTCGACGCGTTGCTGAAGGACATCTCCACACCACGCCGGCCGACCTCTGTGGCGACCGACGAGATCAGTGAGACGGACGCGTATGGCTGGAATGCCCCCGGCATCGGCCCGGACACGATCGCGTACCTGCAGTACACCTCCGGCACGACCGGTCCGCCCCGGGGTGTGGAGCTCACCCATGGCAACGTTCTGCACAACCTCTCGTTGATCTTGGCCAACGGTACCCGGGCCACGGACGACTTCGACCTGCTGCCGCCTGTTGTGTCCTGGCTGCCCGTGTTCCACGACATGGGACTGATCACCGGGGTCCTGCAGCCGATCTACGTCGGGTACGACGCCGTAATGATGCCGCCCTCGGCGTTCACCCAGCATCCGGTCAACTGGCTCCGCGCGATATCGGAACGCGGGGCGGGCATCAGTTCAGCACCCGGTTTTGGGTACGAGTTGTGCCTGCGGCGCGTCTCCGAGGAGCAGGTGCGTTCCCTCGATCTCAGCGCCTGGCGGATCGCGGTGGTCGGCGACGAGCCGGTGCGTGCAGAGATGATCGACCAGTTCAGTGCCATGCTCGCCCCGGCCGGCTTCCGCCGCGAGGCGTTCTTCCCGAGTTACGGCATCGCCGAGTCCACTGTCATGCTCAGCGGCGGGCCGGTGGAGCCCGAACCGGTGATCCGCCGGTTCGACGCGGTGGCGCTGGCGAAAGGCAAGGTGCAGCGAGCCGGTCCCGAGGACGAGGTGCGCCGGCTGGTCGGCCTGGGCCAGGTGCACCCGTCCATGACCATCGCGGTGGTGGATCCGGCCACCGGCGAACCGTGCGCCCCGGACGAGACGGGGGAGATCCTGGCGTCCGGACCGAGTATCGGTGCCGCGTACTGGAACGCCCCGAAGGAGACAGCGCGTACGTTCAACGCCACCGTGCGCGGCCACGAGGGCCGCCGGTTCCTGCGCACCGGCAGCCTGGGCTTCCTGGACGGCGGTCAGCTCTTCGTCACCTGCCGTGTGGACGACCTCATCGTCGTGGAGGGCATGCAGCACTACCCGTACGACATCGAGGCGACCGCGGCAGCAAGCCACCCCGCCATACGAGAGGGGTGCTGCTGCGCCTTCACCGCCGAGGACGGCGGACGCACACGCCTCGTCGTCCTGGCTGAGATCAACAGCCGGTACCGCGTCACGACCGGCCCCGTCCCGGACACTCCGCCAGGTCCCCGCGCGACCCACACGGCCGATGAGGTCGAAGAAGCCGTCCGGGAGGCCGTCTTCGCCGGGCACGGCCTCCGGGCCGACGACGTCCTCCTGGTCAAGGCCGGTGCGCTGCCGTTCACCACCAGCGGCAAGTTGCAGCGCGCACAGTGCCGGTCCAGGTACCGGGCGCGGGCATTCGCAACAGTCTGAACCTCGCTCCATGCAGGGGGCGCGCGAACTGTCCACCGCCTTCTGCCTCTTCCTCCGTTTGGAGTGGTCATATGCGAACCAATCCCGAGCACGGTGTCCGACTGCCCGAGGCGGTGGCCGGCGAGCACGGCGCACTGTCGACGCTGGTCGACCTGTGCCGCACTCGTGCGGCAGCCGAGCCCGACCGGAAGAACTTTGTGTTCCTGGGCGACGGTGTCGAGGAATCAGAATCACTGACCCTGGCCGAACTCGACCGCCGGGCGCGGGCGGTCGCCGTGACGCTGCGACAGCAGGTTCCTGCCGCGCGCGCACGCGCGCTGCTGAGTTACCCGCCGGGACTGGACTTCCACGTCGCCTTCCTGGGCTGCATCTATGCCGGTCTGATCCCGGTGCCGGTGGCTCCGCTCGACGGGACGCGGAGCAATGCCAAATGGACCCGGGTGGAGTCGGTCGCCGCGAGTTCCGAGCCCTCGCTGTTCCTGTCGACCGGTCCCATGCTTGCCGCCGCGGAGCACGTCCTCACCGACACCGACGGGCTCGCCCAACTCAACCGGGTGGCGACCGACGAGGTACCCCTGGACCTGGCCCGGGAGTGGACCCCACCGGTGGCCACCGCTGAGATGGTCGCCTATCTGCAGTACTCCTCGGGATCGACCGGTGTGCCGAAAGGCGTCGCGATCACTCATGGCAATGTGCTGAACAATCTGTCGTTGATATACGACAATACGCGTCGGTCTGCCGACGACGCCGGGCTGCCCCGACCGTCGTCGGTGTCGTGGCTGCCGCCGCACCACAACATGGGCCTCATCTGCAATGTCCTCGACCCCCTCTTCTCCGGCCGGGATGCCACCCTGCTGCCGACGATGACCTTCGTGCAGCGTCCGCTCACGTGGCTGCGGGCCATCTCCCGGCTCGGACGCGCGGACAGTTGCGCGCCGAACTTCGCCTACGACCTGTGCGTCCGCCGGGTGACGGACGCACAGCGCCGGGAACTCGACCTCAGCCGCTGGGAGATGGCGCTGGTCGGAGGTGAGCCAGTCCGCTCCGATACGCTCGACCGCTTCAGCGCGGCATTCGCGGAGGCCGGCTTCCGGCGCGAGGCGCTGTCCCCCGCGTACGGCCTCGCCGAGGCGACAGTGATGGTCACGGCCGTGCCGGTCGGCCAGGCCCCGGAAGTCCTGCGGCTGGACCCCGAGTCGCTCGCCGCCGGAAAGGTGCGCCCAGCCGCGTCGGCACAGGACAGCCGGGAGTTGGTCGGCTGCGGCCCGATCCATCCGTTGAGCACGGCTATAACCGTGGACCCGGAGACAGGCAAGCCCTGCGGGGAGGACGAGGTGGGTGAGATCTTCGTATCCGGCCCGAGCGTCGCAACGGAGTATCTGAACGCTCCCAAGGAGACTGCCGAGACCTTCAGGGGGTCCATTCCCGATCAGCCGGGGGAGCGGTTTCTCCGTACTGGTGACCTCGGATTTGTGCAGAACGGGGAGCTGTTCATCACCGGCCGGGCAAAGGATGTCATCATCATCGCCGGTGCCAACCACTACCCGCAGGACATCGAGGCCACCGTTGAGGCCAGCCACCCGGCAGTCCGCGAGTTCGGTACTTGCGCGGTGTCGGTCGACGACGGCGCACACGAACGGCTCATCGTGCTCGCCGAGACGACGACGGCAGCCGGAGGCGAGACCGGTGATCAAGTGACCGCCCAGGAGATCAAGCAGGAGATCAGGCGCGCGGTCCATGCCGGACACCGCATCCAGGTACACGATGTCGTCCTCCTCAAGCCGGGGACGCTGCCGCTCACGACGACCGGCAAGCTGCAACGGCGCGACAGCCGGGACCGTTACCTCGGGGGCTCCTTCGAGGCGGCCCTCATCGAATGACGGTGCGCCCTCTGCGCATCCCGTGCCCTGGCGGGGGCCTTGCCCCGGCCAGGGCACCGCGCAGGTTCGCCGACGCCGGATCCCGTTGCCGACCGTACGCTGAGGGAGTCGATCCGCAGGAATCCGTTTTGGCAGTCCTCTCAGCGGGCGAAAGGGACCACGCAGGGACCACAAGGACAGGAACCAACTGATGAGGACCAGGCAAGGCCGACACAACTGCACACGCCTGACGCGTAAATAGGAGCAGGTCAGGTGGGGGTGGGCAGGTCTGAGTGCCCGGTGGCCGTGGCGGTCGCCGGGTGTCCTGGCTCTCGCCGGTCAGGCCGCGCCTTGCAGCGGGTTGAGGGTGACGGTGTAGCCGAGCTGCTTGAGCGCGTTGATCGCGCGACGGGTGGCGCGTTCGGGGTCGCGCTGGGCAAAGTAGGTGCCGCCCAGCTCGTGGTAGGCGATGTTCTCGGTGAGCATGTGCCAGATCGCGCTGATGATCGAGTGATCGACGGCAACCAGGCCAAGTCCGATGGGCTACGCGGAGGGCGACTGAGCGGGACCCTGGCCCGTAAATGCCCCCGAACTGCTGGTCACAGCTGGGATACCAGTGGGAGATATCGGGGGTGGAGGCGCATCTCGACTCGCCGCTTAGCCGTGCGCTGCGAAGGGCGCCTGCCGGACATCTTACCTGGTCAGGCGCCCTTTTTCTGCGTCTAGAAGAAGCCCAGCTTCTGCGGGGAGTACGACACCAGGAGGTTCTTCGTCTGCTGGTAGTGCTCCAGCATCATCTTGTGGGTCTCGCGGCCGATGCCGGACTGCTTGTAGCCGCCGAAGGCGGCGTGCGCCGGGTAGGCGTGGTAGCAGTTCGTCCAGACGCGGCCCGCCTGGATCGCCCGGCCCGCGCGGTACGCCGTGTTGATGTCACGCGTCCACACGCCCGCCCCGAGGCCGTACAGCGTGTCGTTGGCGATCTTGATGGCGTCGTCGAAGTCGTCGAACGAGGCCACGGAGACCACCGGTCCGAAGATCTCCTCCTGGAAGACCCGCATACGGTTGTCGCCCTCGAAGATCGTCGGACGGACGTAGTAGCCGCCCTTCAACTCACCGTCGTATTCCGCGCGTTCACCGCCGGTGAGGATCTTGGCGCCCTCCTCCCGGCCGATGTCGATGTACGAGAGGATCTTGGTGAGCTGGTCGCTGGACGCCTGGGCGCCGATCATCGTGTCGGTGTCCAGGGGGTGTCCCGGCTTGATGAGCTCGGTGCGGGCGACGGCCGCCGCCAGGAAGTCGTTGTAGTTGCCGCGCTGGATCAGCCCGCGGGAGGGGCAGGTGCACACCTCGCCCTGGTTCAGCGCGAACATGGTGAAGCCCTCGAGCGCCTTGTCCCGCAGCGCGTCGTCCTTCTCCCACACGTCGTCGAAGAAGATGTTGGGCGACTTGCCGCCGAGCTCCAACGTGACGGGCTTGAGGTTCTCCGAGGCGTACTGCAGGATCAACCGCCCCGTCGTGGTCTCCCCCGTGAAGGCGATCTTCGCCACGCGCGGGCTGGACGCGAGGGGCTTGCCCGCCTCCTCGCCGAAGCCGTTGACGATGTTCACCACGCCCGGCGGCAGCAGGTCCGCGATGAGGCTCATCCAGTAGTGGATGGAGACCGGCGTCTGCTCGGCGGGCTTGAGGACGATCGCGTTGCCCGCCGCCAGCGCCGGGGCGAGCTTCCATGTGGCCATCAGGATCGGGAAGTTCCACGGGATGATCTGCGCGACGACCCCGAGCGGCTCGTGGAAGTGGTACGCCACCGTGTCGTCGTCGACCTCGCTGAGCGCCCCTTCCTGGGCGCGGATCGCGCCCGCGAAGTAGCGGAAGTGGTCGATGGCCAGCGGGATGTCGGCCGCCAGCGTCTCCCGGACCGGCTTGCCGTTCTCCCAGCTCTCGGCGACCGCCAGCGGCTCCAGGTTCGCCTCCATACGGTCGGCGATCTTCAGCAGGATGTCGGAGCGCTCGGTCGCCGACTTCCTGCCCCAGGCCGGCGCGGCCGCGTGCGCCGCGTCGAGCGCCCGTTCCACGTCCTCCGCCGTGCCGCGCGCGACCTCGGCGAACGGCTCCCCGTTCACCGGACTCGGGTTGTCGAAGTACTGCCCACGGGCCGGTGGTACGTACTCGCCGCCGATGAAGTGGTCGTAGCGTGCCTGGTAGGAGACGATCGCGCCTTCGGTGCCGGGGGCCGCGTAACGGGTCATGCTGGCCTGCCTCCTTCAGAAGCGCTGCCCGCCGTTGGGCAGCTCTCGCCAGCAGGCTAGGGACGCGGACGTTGCGACCACGTTGCACCAAGTCGCCGGACCGTGCTCAGCGGACCGGAGGCCGTACCGGAGGCCGTACGGGAGGTCGTACCGGCGGCCGGATGGACGACCTGGCGGACGGCCGGATCGGCGGCAGGGCCGGAGCCGTCAGCTCCGTCTCCAGCGCCGCGAGCCGTGCCCGAACCGTCGGCGTCGGCCGTACCGCGGCCAGTGCCCGCCATACGTCGAGGTCGTCCTCGCCCCAGGGCGCGTGGGCCCAGTCCGCCAGCAGATCGGGGTCGCGGCGGGCGATCAGCGCCGCTCGCAGCCCGTCCGCGAGGCGCCGCCTGAGGTGCACCACGGCCGGTGCCTGGGAGCAGGGCAGCAGCGGTCCGGTGTACGCCGCGGCGGCTGCCGTGATCGCCCCTGTCTCCAGGTGTCGTTCCACGGCGGCGACGTCGGACTCGACCGGGACCGTCAGCCGGTAGGGGCGCGAGGCCAGCAGTCCGGGACCGAGGAACCCGCGCAGTCGGGCCAGTTCGGCCCGTAGTGTCACCGGCGTCACCGACTCGTCCTCGTACAACGCGCACAGCAACTCGTCGCCGGTCAGTCCCTCCGGGTGCCGGGCCAGCAGCACCAGGAGCTCGCTGTGTCTGCGGCTGAGCCGCACCTTGCGGCCGCCGGCGAACAACCGCGCCTCGTCGCAGCCCAGCGCGGTCAGTTCCGCCGTGTCCCCGGCGGGATGCTCGGGGGCCAGCAGCGCGAGATGGGATTCGGCGGCGCGAGCGACGGCCTGGACGAACCCCAGACTGTGCGGATGCGCGAGCCCGTCCCCGCCGGTGATGTCCACCGCACCGAGCACCCGCCCGGTGCGTGGATCATGCACCGGCGCCGCGGCACAGGTCCAGGGCTGCACCCTCCGGATGAAGTGCTCGGCCGCGAAGACCTGCACCGGCCGGTTCACGGCGACCGCCGTGCCCGGCGCGTTCGTCCCGACCGCCGACTCCGCCCATCTGGCGCCCGGCACGAAGTTCATCGACTGCGCCTTGCGCCGGGTCGCCGCATGGCCCTCGACCCAGAGCAGTCTGCCGTGAGCGTCGCACACCGCCAGCAGATGTTCGCCGTCGGCGGCGAACGTGCCCATCAGCTCACGGAACAACGGCATCACCCGCGCCAACGGATGCTCCGCGCGATAGGCGCCGAGTTCGCCGTCCATGAGCTCCACGCTCGCGGTGCCGTCCGGCCCGACCCCGGCCCGTGCGGAACGCCGCCACGAGTCCGCCACCACGGAGCGCACCGGCCGCGGCACCGTGCCCGCCTTGGTGAACGTGTCGTGGGCGCGGCGCAGAAACCTCGCGCGTTCGGCGGGGTCGGCCCCCGGCTCCAGGGCCACCCAGGGATCGGTCAACTCGGCCTCCCGGAAGGCGATGCGACTGAGCTGTCGGAACTGAGTCGTCGAGACCGGGCCGTTTCGACTGAGGCGACGCCGCTCGGGCGGTGCGCACGGGCGACTGGCTCAGGCGGTGCGGCTCGGTTGACGGGACTCAGGCGGTGCGGCTCAGGCAATGCGGCTGAGGACATCGTTACTCCGGGTCTGCGTGCCGACAACCGTTTCGACCACGGTCACCCGGACGAAGCCGACCACGGGCGCAGCGCAGTCGTGGTCGGATCGGCGGGTTCGATCACCTAGTCAGGCGAAGTTCACGAGTCGGATGTAGCGGACCCAGTCCCAGTTCGGGCCGGGGTCGGTGTGGTCCGTGCCCGGTACCTCGAAGTGTCCGACGATGTGCGCACGGTCCTTGGGTATGGCGTACTTGGTGCAGATGGCCGCCGTGAGTCTGGCCGACTGCTCGTACAGGGCGTTGGTGAAGTAGGCGGGCTGATCCACCCAGCCCTCGTGCTCGATGCCGATGCTGCGCGTGTTGTAGCCCCAGTTCCCCGCGTGCCAGGCGACGTCCCGTTCGCGGACGCACTGGGCGACATGCCCGTCGGCGGAGCGGACGACGTAGTGCGCGGACACCTGCTTCGCCGGGTTCTGGAAAATGGCGATCGTGTCGGGGTAGGTCTCCTGAGTGACGTGGATGACCACGCGGTCGACGGCATAGGCCGTGGGGCGGTTCGACGCCGTGAAGTTGGAGGAGCTCGCCGACCGCCACTCGGCCAGGGGATAGTCGACCGCCTGGGTCTGCGCACCGGCCCGAGTGCCGGGGAGCAGCGCGTACGGGACGGCCGCGAGGGCCGCTCCCTTGAGGAGCCGTCGCCTGCTGGGCAGTGGTCTTGCTCGTTCCATGCTTGATCCCCTTTCAGCTTTCGGTGTGGGGTGGGAGAGGAAGGACTGCCTGTGGGTCGGTGCGGTCAGAGCCGGAGGCCTGACGCGATGTCACGCAGACGAGTGTGCAGTCCGCGGTGAGTCTCGTGTGCCGGAAGCCATGCCTTGCGCAGCTTGGCCACGCACGTGTAGTTGGTGTCGCACACGTTGGCCAACGGCGACTCGACGGCCTGGGTGGCGAACTGGTACGCGTCCAGTTCACTGAACCCGTAGTCGCGCGCCAGCCACTGCACCAGGTCGAGCTGGGAGATCCGGAACGCGTCCTCCAGCGGACGCGCCGAGCCGGTGGAGATGATGTGCGTGTCCGACTCGATGCGCGGCCACGGCGTGGCGATCCCCTTGAGCAGTTCCACGATCACCACGGTGTTCATCGCACACTCCACGGCGACCCCGCAGGTCTCTCCCTCACCCTGCCGGGCATGCCCGTCCCCGAGGCTGAGCAGCGCGCCCTCGACGTTCACCCCGAGGTAGCACGTGACGCCCGCCCGCATCTCCGGGGTGTCCATGTTCCCGCCGTGCGCGTCGGGCACCAGCGCCGAGCGCACCTCCAGGTTGGCGGGAGCCACTCCCACGGTCCCGTGCATCGGGTCGAGGGGCAGCTCGACCTCGATGTCGCTGTCGTGCGCCCGGAACAGCGTGGTTCCACGCGCCCGGTCCAGCTGCCAGATCCAGACGGTCTCCGGCAACGGGGGCTGAAGCGTGGCCGTGGTGTGCGTCGAGGTCAGCGCTCCGAACAACGGGACCGTGGTCGAGGCCGCCCAGTCCCGGGCTGGTTCGATCGACACGAAGTGCACGGCGACCGTGTCCCCGGGCTCCGCTCCCTCCACATGGAAGGGACCCGTCTGCGGATTGAGGAACGGGAACTCGCACACCTCGGACACCAGGTCCTTCTCGGACCGCACCCGTCCGGCGAAGCAGTCCTCCGTGTACAGGTCGAGGACCGTCCCGGGCGCGATACGGGCCACCGGTGGCGCCCCGCCGAACGTCCAGGCGTATTGGCCCGGTTCGGGCCGCACGGTCAGGATCCGGGGGTCGCTCATCGCTGCACTGCTCCGTTCTGCGGAAGGACGGCGGACTCGGTCTCGTCGAGGTGGACACGGGCGGTCTCGGATATGCGCTCGGGATGACGCCGCAGGAGAACGAGCAGCACGACGACCCCGGCCGCCATCCAGCCGCCGACGACGGGTCCCGCGTAGGACACCGGGGCGGTCAGCTCGGTCACGAAGTCGAAGACCGGCAGGCCCGCGGCGGTGAGCAGCGCCGGGACGAACGCGACGATGCCGAGAAGCGGGAACACCACGTGCCGTACGGGTTTCAGCACCGGGCGTCCGCGGCGCAGGAAGTAGCCGGCACAGGCGAGGTTCACCACGATGTACACACCGATGACGACCGTGACGATCACCGTGGCCAGCAGCAGGAACGCCGTCACGGGGTCGTAGGCGAATCCCAGTCCCAGCACGGCGCCGACCGCGACGCCCGCCTGCACGGCGATGCCGGCGACGGGGGAGTGGTGCCGGGGGTGCAGCGTGGCGAGGACACGGGGGAGAACACGGATGCGGGCCAGGGCGAACGCGGTGCGCGTGGAGACGTTGGCGCACGCGTTGGCATTGGCGATCGTGGAGTTGACCACGGCGAGGAAGACCAGGACCCAGAACAGCCCGAACGACGCCCGGGCCACTCCCTCCCAGGACGCGGCACCGGAGGCGCCGAACTCGCCGAAACGGTCGGCGCCGAAGTACACCGTCATGGCGTAGGTGGTGACCACGTAGAACAGCCCGATCGCCAGGGCGGCGCCGAGCACCGCGCGGTGCATGGTACGGCGTGGGTCCCGCGTCTCCTCGGCGAGCGGCGCGGCCGCCTCGAACCCGGCGAAGGCCAGGACCGTGTAGACCGAACCGGCGAACACCCCGCCCACGCCGCCGTAGCCGTCTGCCGTGTGGGAGGTTCCGAACACCGAAAGGGTGTTGTCGGAGCCGGCCTTGCCGATCAGCCAGCCGGCGAACACCAGGAAGACCAGGACCTCGAACACGCCGAGGACCGTGCCGAAGCGGGCCGAGGTACGCACGCCCAGATACCCGGTCACCGTGATGACGGCGGCGCCGGCGAGCGACCAAGGCCACCAGAGCTCGGCCGGGTACGCCGACCACTCCTGATGCAGTGTGCCTGCCGTGGTGAAGCCGAGTTGGAGCAGTAGCAACGGCGGGACGAGAGCCTCGACGAACACATAGCCCCACCCGACCAGGAAGCCGACGGCCGGGTGCAGGCCCTGCGCCGCGTAGGTGGCCACCGATCCCGCGGCCGGCAACTCCCGAGCCAATTCCGCCACGCAGGAAGCGGTGAACAGACAGGCCACCAGCGCGACCAGGACGGACAACGGCAGGCTGCCGCCCGCGAAGGCCGCGCCCGACGGAATCGACGCGGCGACCGCCGCGGCCGGCGCCATGGCCGTGACGCTCTGGAACAGGACCTCACGCAGACCGACGGCATCGCGCCGCAGACCGACAGTCGTTTTCCGCGGCGTTCCCGCCGACGATTCCCCCGACATGTGAATCCCCTCGTCCACCTGACACTCGGCCGTCGCTGTGCCACGACGGCTGCGCCTCGCGTGAATCACGGTACGGCGCCAGCGGGTTGGGCAGAAGAGGGTGGCGGGGTTCCGTGGACGGCGGAGGCGTTGTGGACAACTCCGCCGCTCGAACGGGCGATTCCGGTTCTGGGCGGGCGGGACGCGCGCCGTCGGTTGCGGACGGTCGGGCGGGGGCCCGGGGCCCGGGGCCCGGCGGGACCGGCGAGGGAGGGCTGGGCCTTCAGCCCTGCGGTCGGGGACGGCGATGAGGCTCAGCCCCGCGTCGGGGGACGGGTTCGAGGTACAGCCCTGCGTCCGGGGATGGCGACGAGGCTCAGCCCCGCTCCGCCACAGCCGCCGGATCGTCCAGCACCATCCGCACCACCGAGTGAGCGGCACCCAGCAGCGGGCCTTCGGAACCCAGGCGGGACACCGCCACGGGACACGCAGGTCCCGCCGTGCGCCGGGCCAACTCCTCCCGCAGGGAAGGCAACAGCCAGGGTGCGAGACCGGAGAGAGCCCCCCCGAGCACGACGCTCTCGGGGTCGAGGAGGTTCACCGCTCCGGTCAGCGCGACACCGAACGCCGTTCCCGCATCGCGCAGCGCCCGCCGTACGGCCTCGTCGCCCTCCGCGGCGCGCCCCGCGAGCAGCCCGACGCGGTCCTCACCGGGCTCCAGGCCGGCCGCGCGCAGCACCGCTTCCTCACCGGCGTACTGCTCCAGACAACCACGCCCGCCACACGCGCACTCCGGCCCGTCCGGTCGCACGGGGACATGTCCCAACTCGCCCGCGAAGCCGCGGGTTCCGCGCAGCAGCCGCCCGTCCACCACGACCGCCGCACCGATACCGATCTCCGCCGAGACGTGGAGGAAGTCACGTGGGGTTCCTTCGCCGAGCCACAGTTCGGCGAGCCCGCCGAAGTTGGCCTCGTTGTCCACGGTCAGCGGCAACTCCGCGGGCAGCAGGGCACCGAGGTCCAGATCGTGCCAGTCGAGGTTCGGGGCGCGGACGACGGTCCGCGCGTCGGGGGCGACCAGGCCGGGCACGGCCACCGCGAGCCCCGCAGGCCACAGGCCCGCCTGTTCCGCCTCGGAGACGACGCGGCGTACCAGAGAGGTGAGTTCCTCGATCACGGGCTCGGGGGAGCGGCCGCGGTTCGTGCCGTGCCGCACGGCCCTCGCCCGGACCTCGCCGCGCAGGTCGATCGCGCAGACCGCGAGGTGGTCGACCCCTACCTCGGCGCCGATCCCGGCGGGGCCGTGCCCGCTGACGGCGAGTGCCGACCCCGGTCGGCCGACCCGGCCCGGCCGCTCGGGGCCCAGCTCCTCCAGCAGACCGGAGCGTATGAGCTCGTCGACGAGGGTCGACACCGCCGCCCGGGTCAGACCGATGCGCGAGGCGACCGCTGCGCGGGAGAGCGGGCCGTCGGCACCGACCGTGTGCATCACCCGGGCGAGATTGCGCCGACGCATGCCCTGCTGGGTGTCGGGCAGCGCTCGCCCGGGGCCGGTCGGGTGTCCCTCGCGCAGTGGTGCCGTCATGCCTACGGTCAGTCCTCGGTCGATGTCCTTCAGAAGATGTCCTTCAGTGAGCGTCCCTGAGGAAGCGCCCTTCACAAGCGGTCCTTCAGGGGGCGTTCGTCCCCCGCTCCAGCAGCGGGGCCGCGTCGGAGAGTACCCCGGTGATCCTTGCCAGTGTCTCCTCGTCCCGCTCAACCGCCTCCAGCACCGGCCCCTGAGCTGTGTTCCAACGGCGGGCGACGGCGGCCGGGTCCTCCCCGGTCAGCAAACCGGCGGCCTGGGCCGCGGCGCCGAGTGCGACCAGTTCCCGGGCCTCGGGGATCTGGACGGGCCGCCCCGACAGCCGACGTACGGTGTCCTGCCAGGCCGTTCCCCGGGCGCCGCCGCCGATCAGCAGCAGCGGGGCCGTGCGGTCCGCGTCCTCGTCGAGCACCAGGTCGAGCGCGCCCAGCAGGGAGTGGACGGCGCCGTCGTAGGCGGCCTGGAGAAGCTGGCCGGCGGTCGTGTCGTGGCGCAGGCCGTGCAGGAGTCCCGAGGCGTTCGGCAGGTTCGGGGTGCGCCCGCCGTCCAGGTAGGGCAGAAGCGTGACCCCGGTGGTGGGCTCCACCGCCTCGCGGCCGAGGCCGAGCAGGGCGGCGAGGCGGTCGACGGCGAGCGTGCAGTTGAGCGTGCAGGCCAGCGGCAGCCAGTCCCCGTGCGCGTCGGCGAAGCCCGCCACCGTGCCGGTCGGGTCTGCGGGGCGCCGCTCGGACACCGCGTACACCGTGCCCGAGGTGCCGAGACTCAGCACCGGAGTACCGGGGCGCAGCCCGAGCCCCAGCGCGGCGGCCGCGTTGTCGCCGGTGCCGGGGGCGACCAGGGTGCCCTTGGAGAAGGGCAGGCCGTGGCCGTCGCGGACGGTCCCGGCCACCTCGCCGGGCCGGACCACGCGCGGCAGGAGGGCGGCGTCGAGTCCCACATGGGCGAGGATCTCCTCGTCGTACGCCTCGGTCCCGGAGGACCACCAGCCGGTCCCGGAGGCGTCCCCGCGGTCCGTCGTGCCCTGACCCGTGAGGCGCTCGGTGAGGTAGTCGTGGGGGAGGCGTACGGTCTTGGTGGCACGAACCGCCTCCGGTTCGTGCTCGGCCAGCCAGGCCCACTTCGTCACCGTGAACGACGCCCCGGGCACGCTGCCCGTGCGTTCCGCCCAGACCTTCGGGCCGCCCAGTTCCTCGATGAGCCGACGGGCCTGGGGCGCGGAGCGGACGTCGTTCCACAGCAGGGCCGGGCGCACGGGCTCGCCCCGGTCGTCGAGGGTGACCAGTCCGTGCTGCTGCCCGCCGATCGACACCGCGGCGGCCTCGTGGGCCGCGTCACCGCACTGGCGCAGGGCCTCGCCCAGGGCGTCCCACCACTGACGGGGGTCGCTCTCACGGCCCGCGCCGGAGGACACGGTGTGCGGTGCCTGACCGCTCGCGACGACCTGCCCGGTGGCCGCGTCGACGACGAGCACCTTGGTGGACTGGGTGGACGAGTCCACGCCGACGACGAGCGGACCCTCGGCTGCTGACATCGGGCTCTCCCTTTTTTTCCGCGGCTCCGCGGGATCTGACCTGCTGTTTTCCTGGTTCCGGGGGGTGCGGCGACCTGGATTTCACCCTCCGGGGACACCTTGTCCCTTCCCAGGGATGCGTTGGCATACTAATTTGTAAACGGCCATGACGAAATAGTTCAGCAAGCAAGGAGCCGCGGCATGAGCTACCAGCCCACCCCCGATGACAGGTTCACCTTCGGCCTGTGGACCGTCGGCTGGCAGGGAAGGGACCCGTTCGGCGACGCCACCCGCCGTGCCCTCGACCCGGTCGAGACCGTGCAGCGCCTGGCCGAGCTCGGCGCCCACGGAGTGACCTTCCACGACGACGACCTGATCCCCTTCGGTTCTTCGGACACCGAGCGCGAGTCGCACATCAAGCGCTTCCGTCAGGCGTTGGACGCGACCGGCATGACCGTGCCGATGGCCACGACCAACCTCTTCACGCACCCGGTCTTCAAGGACGGCGCGTTCACCGCCAACGACCGCGACGTGCGTCGTTACGCCCTGCGCAAGACGATCCGCAACATCGACCTCGCCGTCGAGCTCGGCGCGCAGACGTACGTCGCCTGGGGCGGCCGCGAGGGCGCCGAGTCCGGCGGAGCCAAGGACGTGCGCGTCGCGCTCGACCGGATGAAGGAGGGCTTCGACCTCCTCGGCGAGTACGTCACCTCCCAGGGCTACGACCTGCGCTTCGCGATCGAGCCCAAGCCGAACGAGCCCCGCGGCGACATCCTGCTGCCCACCGTCGGCCACGCCCTGGCGTTCATCGAGCGCCTGGAGCGTCCGGAGCTGTACGGCGTCAACCCCGAAGTCGGCCACGAGCAGATGGCCGGGCTGAACTTCCCGCACGGCATCGCCCAGGCCCTGTGGGCGGGCAAGCTCTTCCACATCGACCTCAACGGCCAGTCCGGCATCAAGTACGACCAGGACCTGCGCTTCGGCGCCGGTGACCTGCGTGCCGCCTTCTGGCTGGTCGATCTGCTGGAGACCGCCGGCTACGAAGGCCCCAAGCACTTCGACTTCAAGCCGCCGCGGACCGAGGACCTCGACGGTGTGTGGGCGTCGGCCGCGGGCTGCATGCGCAACTACCTGATCCTCAAGGAGCGCGCGGCCGCGTTCCGCGCGGACCCGGAGGTGCAGGAAGCCCTGCGCGCCTCCCGCCTGGACGAGCTGGCACAGCCCACGGCGGCGGACGGCCTGGAGGCGCTGCTCGCCGACCGTACGGCGTTCGAGGAGTTCGACGTCGAGACGGCGGCCGCTCGCGGGATGGCCTTCGAGCAGCTCGACCAGCTGGCCATGGACCACCTGCTGGGCGCGCGAGGCTGAGTGCACGCGCGCGTGGACGTACGCGGGTGCGCATAGGTGTGCCCACGCGCGTACGTCCACGCGGCTTCGCCGTGACGGGGGCGTGGCCCCGGCGCGGAATGACACGGAATCATGCGGTCCACGCCATGAGTCCGTGTCAACTTCCGTGTGAGGGTCGCGCCATGGGCGGCCCGGCGGGAACCTGGACGGTATGTCGATGCCACCCGTACCGCCACACCCGCCCGGTCCGCCAGGTGACATCCCGCCCCAGGGCGGTGGATTCGGACCGCCTCCCGGACACTCCGGCCCCGGTGACGGAGCGGGAGGGGACTACGGCCCCGGAGGGGATCAAGGCTCGGGTGGTGGCTACGGCTCCGGAGGGGGCTACGGCCCGCCTCCCGGCGGTGACCATGGCCCGGGGCGGCGTCGCAACCCCCTCTTCCTCCTGCTCGCGGCGATCGTGGCCGTGGGAGTCGTCGTCGCCGTAGTGGTGCTGATGACCTCAGGTGACGACGGCTCACCGGACCGGAAACCACCCGCCGAGAGCGGTGCGAGCACCGGTCGCTCGCCCGAGCCGTCCCTCAGCATCCCGACCGAGTTGCCCAGCACGCTGCCCAGCCAACTTCCCTCTCCGCCGTCGCAGTTCCCCAGCGGACTTCCCACGGAACTTCCCAGCGATCTCTTCAGCGACCTTCCGAGCGGCATACCCAGCGACTTGACGTCGTTGCTCCCGTCCTTGGAGCCCTGAGCGCGCAGCCCGCAGTGGCCGAGTTCGCCGAGTTCGCCGAGTTCGCCGAGTTCGTCGGGTGCGTCGGGCGCGCCGAGTCAGCTGAAATCGCCGAGATCGTCCGGATCGGACAGTGCGGAGGCGAGCGCCGTCGCGGGATCCCGGGCCGGCTCCCCCGCGGGCACCCAGCGGGTGCCGGCCTTGCGGTACGGCCACCACCGGCCATCGCGTCCCAGACGCACCTGTCCGGGTGTGTCCACGGCCGTCCACCGGTTGCCCCTCGCACGCAGAGCCGGCCGCTCGTCCTCCTCCCAGGCCGCCATCAGGGCCGCACGCGCGCGTACGAGTGCCTCACCCTCGACCGTCCACTGCTCCTCGAGCATGGACAGCCCCGTCGGGCCGCCTTGCTGCCAGGCTCGTACCGCCAGGGCCAGTTCGGAGCGGCTGCGGCCCGAGCCGTCGGCGAGCCGGTCTGCCGGCCGGCTGTCCAGGTCACCTGCCGAGGCCAGCCAGACGGCGTCCTGGCTCAGCGTCAGGTCCGCTCCGGGCAAGCTTGTCTCAGCGTCGGGCCCCGTGCCCGTGTCGGCCCCGCCGCGCAGTATCTCGGCGAGCAGGCGGTGGGCCGCTTCGGCGGTCCGAGCGGCCAGGAACTCCAGTGCGGTCGGGTCGACCCCGGGCGCGGGTGGCGTCCCGGTGTCCAGCGACGGTGGGACGCCGGGCGCCTCGGGGAGCTCGGGCGGATCGGGGAGCGGCGGCAGGATGTCGCCCGCCGCGTACGCCTCCACGGCATCCACTCCCTCGGGCTGCGACGGCGTGTCCGCGGGCGTGGTCCCGCGGGTCTGGAGGTCGGCCAGCAGGGCAGGTTCTCCGCGTCCCCGCATCAGAAGCAGGAGGAAGGGATCCTGGTCGAGCAGGCGCGCCACCTGGTGGCAGAGCGCCGCCGTGTGCCCGCAGTGGTCCCACGCCCCGCAGTCGCACTCGGGCTCCAGATCGCCCGTCCCGGGCAACAGATCGACACCGGCGGCCGCCGCGTCCTCGACCAGGTGCGGCGGCATCTCCCGGTCGAGCAGCGCCGCCACGTGCCCGGACCGCTCGACGGCCAGGTCCAGGAAACGCTCCCAATGATCGTCCGGCAGCACCTCCAGCAGGACGTCTGCACGGTGCCGGGTGCCGTCGCGGTCCTGGACGACCGCCGTGATGCGTCCCGGTCGCACCGACACCGCCCCGACGGCACCCGCACGCGCGAGTCCGCGCCCCGTCCGCACCTGCTCGCCGTCGAGCGCCGTGTCCTCCGACGCCCGCAGCCAGGCTCGCCCCCACCACGTCTGCGCGAAACCCCTCCCGCTCACGGGCGGCAGCGCGGCGAACGTGCGCTCGGTGTCGTCCTCGTGCCGGTTCATCGTGCGCCTCCTCGCAGTTCGACCAGATCGGCCAGCTCCGCGTCCGTCAGGTCCGTGAGCGCGGCCTCGCCGGAGCCGAGCACCGCCTCGGCCAGCTCACGCTTGCGGTCCAGCATGTCGGCGATGCGGTCCTCGATGGTTCCTTCGGCGATGAGCCGGTGCACCTGCACGGGCCGGGTCTGGCCGATGCGGTACGCGCGGTCCGTCGCCTGTGCCTCGACGGCCGGGTTCCACCAGCGGTCGTAGTGCACGACGTGCTCCGCCCGGGTCAGGTTCAGTCCCGTGCCCGCGGCCTTCAACGACAGCAGGAAGACGGGCACTTCACCGTCCTGGAAGCGCTGCACCATCGCCTCGCGCTCGGACACGGGCGTGCCGCCGTGCAGGAACTGCGTGGGCACACCCCGGGACGCCAGGTGCCGTTCGACCAGGCGCGCCATCCGGACGTACTGGGTGAAGACCAGAACGCTCGCTCCCTCGGAGAGGATGACGTCGAGGAGTTCGTCCAGGAGCTCCAGCTTCCCGGAGCGTCCGGGAATGCGCGGCCGCTCCTCCTTGAGGTACTGCGCGGGGTGGTTGCAGATCTGCTTCAGGCCGGTCAGCAACTTCACGATCAGCCCGCGCCGCGCCATGCTGTCGGCTCCGGAGATCTCCGCGAGCGTCTCCCGCACGACGGCCTCGTACAGGCCCGCCTGCTCGCCGGTGAGCGATACGGCGTGGTCGGTCTCGGTCTTGGGCGGCAGTTCGGGCGCGATCCCCGGGTCCGACTTGCGCCGGCGGAGCAGGAACGGGCCCACGAGCCTGGTGAGCCGTGCCGCGGCGGCCGGATCCCGGCCGACCTCGACCGCGTGTGCGTACCGCGTTCGGAACGTGCCGAGGCGGCCCAGCAGACCCGGTGTCGTCCAGTCGAGGATGGCCCACAGCTCCGACAGGTTGTTCTCCACCGGGGTTCCGGTGAGCGCCACACGCGCGCGTGCGCCGAGGGAACGCAGCGCACGAGCCGTCGCCGAGTACGGGTTCTTCACGTGCTGGGCCTCGTCGGCGACGACCAGTCCCCAGGGCGTCTCGGCGAGCCGGGCCGCGTCGAGGCGCACCGTGCCGTACGTCGTGAGGACGAACTCCCCGTCGGCCAGGGCTTCAAGGCTGCGCCCGGGCCCGTGGAAGCTGCGCACGCGTGTGCCGGGCGCGAACTTCTCGATCTCGCGTCGCCAGTTGCCCAGCAAGGACGTCGGGCACACCACCAGGGTGGGGCCGGCGGTGGCCGGGTCGGTCTGCCGGTGCAGATGGAGGGCGATCAGAGTGATCGTCTTGCCCAGCCCCATGTCGTCGGCCAGGCAACAGCCCAGGCCCAGGGAGGTCATGCGGGCCAGCCAGTTCAGTCCCCGCTGCTGGTAGTCCCGCAGCGTGGCGTGGAGCGCGGCGGGCCGGCCGACCGGCTCCTGCGCCTCGGGGTCCGCGAGCCGCTCCCGCAGTGCCGCCAGCCAGCCCGTCGGCTGGACGTCGACCCGGCGGCCGTCGATCTCGGTGGAGCCCGTCAGAGCGGCACTCAACGCGTCGACCGCCGTGACCTTCCGGTCCTGCTGCGCGCGGGCCCGGCGCACTTCCTGAGGATCGATCAGAACCCATTGGTCGCGCAGTCGTACGACGGGACGGCCGGCCTCGGCGAGCCGGTCCAGTTCCTCACGGGTCAGGCGCCGGTCGCCCAGCGCGAACCGCCAGTCGAAGGCCAGCAGTGTGTCGGCGGAGAGGAAAGGCGGTGCGTTCGAGGTCAGCCTGCCGGGCCCCGTCTCGTCGTCCGGCGGGCCGACCACCACGCGCGCGTGGAGGTCGCGGGCCAGTTCCCTGGGCCAGTGCACGTCCACGCCTGCGACCGCGAGAGCTCGCGCGCCTTCGACGAGGAGCTCGGTGACCTCCTCGTCGACGAGGTCGACGGACTCCGGCACGGTCGCGGAGAGCAGGGACGTGAGCGCGGGCCAGGCCCGGGCGGCGCGGCGGAGCGCCAGCAGCGCGTCCACGCGCGCGTGAGGACCGAGCGCGGTCGCGGCGCCCGATCCGGCCCACACCTCGGCGGCGTCCGCGACGAGCGCGGGATCGCTCAGGCTGTGCACCTGGGGCACGGCCCGGAACCGCGGGACGGACTCGTCGGGTGTCTCGGGCAGCAGACCGGACACCTCGATCCGCAGCGAGATCCGTACGCCGGTGTCATGTCCCGCGGCGATGTCGGCGGCCCACGACCGCAGCTGTGGCAGATGCTGCGGCCGCTGCGCCGCGTAGGCCGGGCCGCCCGTCACGAGCGTGGCGGCGGGGGACCGGGGCAGTGTGTCGGCGACAGCGTCCAGGAAGGCGCGCAGCAGCCGCTCCGGGTCCGGCAGTCGCGGTGGCTCGGCATCGGTCAACGGCACTGCGTGCGCCTCGGGCGGCATCGCGGCGGCGAGCCGGCGGATCCGCTCGGTGTCCTCCGGGCCGAGCGGACCCACCCGCCAGGCGTCGTGGTCGTTCGGCGACAGAGCGGGGAGAAGCAGTCCACGGGCGACGAGGTGCAGGGCTAGCACCGCGGCCGCGCCCCAGAAGTCGGCTGCCCGATGGACGTGCGCGAGGGCACGCGTGCGTGCGAGCAGGGGCAGTGCCGTACGCACCGGCAGCAGGACGGCGGTCACGCTCACCGGTTCGGCGTCCGCGCCGCGCGGCGGTACGACGGTCAGGTCGGCGACGGACCCCGACCGAACGGCAGGAGGGGCGTCGCCGTCGGGGCCCCAGAAGGCGACGGTGCCGGTGCGGGCCGGATCACCGGGCACGAACACGGCAGCGCAGTGGGCGAGTTCGGAGATCTCGGACGGTGTTGCCGTGGGAACCCTCTGCACAGCGAAACGACACTCCTCAAATTTGACTACTGGACCGGAGTCGCCGAGGGTACAGCACGGACGGGGTTCGGCCGGCATGGAATTTCGGCCGACATGGAATGAGGTGACCCCGGTCGCCTACCGGTCACCGGCCTCGGCTCGGCCTTCTCAGGCACGCGTAAGGACCTCTCAGGGGTGGGTAAGGGTCGGGACTCAGGGACGTCTCAGGGGCGTGGTGCGGAACCGCGGGGAGCGCGGGCCCGTTTTCAGAGCAGAGAGCGGCAGTGGCCGCGAAGGAGGCGACGCACATGTCGAAGAAGGCGAAGATCGCCGCGGGAGGGGTGGCGGCCGGACTCATCCTGCTGATCTGGCTGCCCTGGTGGGCCGCGCTCCTGATAGTCCTGGGAGTCCCCACGGCCGCGTATCTCGCGCTCGACCCCTCACAGCGGCGCAGGCTGCGTCGGGTCTCGCGCAAGGAACTGGGGCGCTGAGAGGCTCGTCTGCCGCCCGCGGGCCCGCCGAGGGCGCGGTCCGCGGACGGTGGACCGGCGCACCATCAGTGCGTCGGCCATCCCGCGCGCGGCGGCAACCCGCCGGGAAGGAGCGGTCGCGACGGTGGCATGAGATGCCGCCGCCGGAAGCGGTTGCACCGAAGAGGTCGAACCGGAGTCGCCCAGTCGACCCGAGCGACGCGGCCGAGCCCGCTCAGTTCGGGCGCACCGCCATCTTGTCGAGGGCCGCCAGCAGACCTGGCAGCTCCGGCCCGCGTCCCACCGGCAGAACCTCGCCCGGCTCCTCGTCGAGCAGCACGAACGCGATGTCGTCGGTCCGCGCCACCAGCGACCAGCCGGGACCGTCGGCGCGCAGGGTCCGTGCGTCCCCCGACGCGAAGGACGACCGTACGCGGCCCAGCGGCGGCGGAGACTCGACGTACGCCCGAGCCTCAGCGAGCACGCGCCGGATCCCTTGGTGACGAGGCCCCTTGGAATCGTCCGGCGTAGCCCCTTCAGCGCCCTTGAGCGCCCTGGAACCGTCACCGGTGCCCTCGGCTGCTCCCGAGCCGTCACCGGAGCTCTCGGCTGCTCCGGAATCGCCGTCGGCGCCCTCCTTCGCCCCGGAGTCGTCGCTGCCGTCCTCGGCTGCCCCGGACCCGCCGTCGGCGCCCGCAGCGCCATCGGCGTCGCTCTGTGGGCTCTTGAAGGCGTCGTCGTCGAGCTGTTCCCGCCACAGTGCCCACTGGAGCGCGATCTCGTCCGCGCCCAGCCGCCGCTGGGCCGGTCCCCAGACGGTCGTGTCCGGCGGACACAGCGGCGGACCCTCCCCGGCCTCGGGGTTCGGATCATGCGGCGCCGGTACGCCGGGCGCCGCGACCGCGACCGCCAGAGGCCAGCCCGGCAGGGCGGCCACGACCGTCCGCTCCTCGGGGGACAGGTCGTACTCCAGACCGCAGTCCCACGACGCGATGGCGACGGCGACCAGCGACACGTCGTCGATGGCGACCGTCCACCGCGCCCCGTCGCCGTCCTGCCCCAGCACCAGGCCGTAGCCGTCGGCGAGAGGTGCGAGGCCGAGCGCCGCACAGGCCTCCGGGTAGTCGTCGCCCAGTACGCTCGGAAATTTCGCCGGCGTCAGCAGCAGCGCCGTGAGCACATAGAGCGCGTCGTCCGCGGCGGCGACGGTGTCCTCGTCCGTCCCGGCCATCCCAGCCTCCCCATAGGTTCGTCCATCGGCGCGCACCCTAGTGCGCCTGGGAGCCGCTTGTCACGACTCCCAGGCGCATGCGAGCTGCAGTTTTCCGCCTGGACGGGACGAATCGGCCACCCTTGACCGCTCGGCCACCCGTGACCGGAGGAGGTCTCAGGCCGCCGGGAGCCCGAGGAGCTCTCGCGCCACCGTTCTCGGCGACTCGTCGCGTTCCCGGGCGAGGGCGATGACGGCACGGCACGCCAGCTCGCTCACGCCGAACGACAGTGCTTCCGGCGACACCCAGCCCGCCGCCTCGTCGATCCGCTCCTCGTCGTCCTCCGCGCAGGCCGAGACGTATGCGGCGGCCGCCTCGAACAAGTTGTGCGCGCGCCGCTTCGGCGCGGTCCTCGCCTCCGGCCGCACCGAGCCGAAGACTCCGGCGCACGCCTTGCGGACCCTGTCGAACATACTGACCACCTTCCCCCTGTGTGGTTGATCGCCGATGCGTCGTCCCCGCCTCTCAACGTAGAGTTGAAGCGTCGGTGGCAGAAGGGGACGGTTCGGTGAAGCGCTATGAACGGCTCGCACAGATCCGGCGGTTGGACCCGTACCGGGACTCGCTCGAGATCCATCGCCTGAGCTCGGCGTACGAGTTCCCCTGGGACTTCACCCGGGCCCTCGAACTCGCTCTGTACCGCACCTACGCCGTACCCAGCATCGGCCGGCTGCTCGCCGAGACGGCGGAGCTCACGGACCGTCCGCAGAAGCGCTATGACGACACGGTGCTGCTTCTCGACGCCGTCGTGGAGCACGGCTTCGACAGCGCGGAGGGTCGCACCGCGGTCCGCCGCGTCAACCAGATGCACCGCAGCTACGACATCAGCGACGACGACATGCGCTATGTCCTGTGCACGTTCGTCGTGATGCCCAGAAGGTGGATCGACGCCTACGCCTGGCGCCGGATGTCCCGTCACGAGATCGTCGCCTCGGTCGTCCACTACCGCACGCTGGGACAGCGCATGGGGATCACGGACATCCCCGAGACCTACGAGGAGTTCGAGGCCTGCCTCGACGCGTACGAAAACGCCCACTTCCGCTGGGACGAGGAGGCTCGACGGGTCGCGGACGCCACGCTCGCCCTGATGGCCTCCTGGTACCCGCGCCCTCTTACGCCCCTCCTGCGCACCTCGACGCTGGCCCTGCTCGACGAACCACTCCTGCGGGCCTTCCGGTACACCCCGCCGGGCGACGTCACGCGCGCGGTCGTGCGCCGGGCGGTACGTATGCGGGGGCGCGCGGTCCGTCTGCTGCCGCCGAGACGCGTCCCGCACCACGCGCGTCAGAACTGGGAGATCAAGGGTTATCCGGACGGCTACCGGCTGGACGATCTCGGCACCCGTCCGCTGCCCGGCGTGCGCGGTTGCCCCGTACGGCACGCGGGCGGGTCAACCTCCCAGTGACTCCAGCGTGTCCCGCAGCCAGGTGAGTTCGGCCCGGGAGGTCGCGCGCGCGATGGTCAGGATGCCGCGCCTGAAGGGGTCGTCCAACTCCTCGGCGCTCACGGGACGGTCACCGGCGTAGAAGAAGCTCGCCGGCTCCTCCAGGAAGGCCAGTCGGCGCCGCAGTACGGCCGACTGGGCGTCGGGGTCGTCCAGATGCCGTAGAAAAGCGAGCACCGTGAACCAGCGGTTCTCGTCGGTGACGTCGCGCTGGTCGGGTTCGGCGAGCCGGCGGCGCAGTTCACGCCTGCCTTCGTCGGTGAGTGTCAGAACGTGCCGCGGGGCTGCCACGGCGCCCGGCTCCGTCGCACGGGCCAGCAGGCCTGCCTTCTCCATGCGCTTGATCGCGGGATAGAGCGTGCTCTCGGCCACCGGCCGCACATGTCCTGTGAGGGCGGTGATGCGTTTGCGCAACTCATAGCCGTGCAGCGGGGCGTCGTACAGGAATCCGAGGATCGAGAGCTCCAGCATGCCTGCATTCTCGCGCACTCGCGCTGTACATCGCCAAAGGGATACCTCGTCTTCCCTATACATCGACACCGATGTATTGTCTCGTCGAGGGCGGACATGGAGCCGATGACGAGGGAGACGTGATGAAGCAGGCTGAGTTCGACGGCAAGGGGAGCTGTGTCCGCTGGACGGAGACGCCGGGAGCGGAGCCCGCGAGGGTGTACGTGCACGGCCTGGGCGCCGCCTCGGCCGTGTACCACGCGCACGTGGCGGCCCGGCCCGAACTCGCGGGCCGGCGGAGTCTCTTCGTCGACCTTCCGGGGCACGGGACCAGCGACCGGCCCGCGGAATTCGGTTACACGCTCGACGACCACGCCGACGCCCTGGCGGTGGCGTTGGACGCGGCGGGCGTGACCGGTGCCGAGCTCGTCGCGCACAGTATGGGCGGCTCCGTCGCCATCGTGCTCGCCGCTCGCCGTCCCGAGCTCGTGTCCCGTCTGGTGCTCACCGAGGCCAACCTCGACCCCTTCCCGCCGCCCACGGCGGGCAGCAGCGGTATCGCCTCCTACGAGGAGGACGCTTTCGTCGACGGTGGCTACGCGCGCGTGCTGGAGAAGGTCGGGCCGCTGTGGGCGGCGACCATGCGGCTGGCCGATCCACGCGCCCTGTACCGCACCGCCGTCGGGCTCAGGAACGGCTCTCGGCCTGTCATGCGCACCATTCTCGAAGGGCTGGCGATCGAGCGCGTGTATCTCCAGGGCGAGCAGAGCGGTGAACTCGCGGGCAGGGAAACCCTGGAGGCCGCGGGGGTACGGGTGGTGACCGTGCCCGGGGCCGGCCACAACGTCATGTTCGACAACGCCGACGCCTTCGTGGCGGCGGTCGCCGGCCGGAGCTGAGGCGCTCAGCCCTCCCGGACCGCGAGGGCCAGGAATCGCGTGTCCTCGTCGACGTACGACGTCATGCGCCACCCGGAACCGGCCAGCAGTGGACGGAGGTTGCCCTCCGCGCGCAGGTCGTCCGGCGTGATCCGGCGGCCCTGGCGCGCGGCCAGTGCTCTCCTGCCGATCGGATGGAAAAGCGCCAGCGTGCCGCCCAGGCGCACCACGCGCGCCAACTCGCCCAGGTTCTGGGCCGGATGAGGCAGATGGGCGACGAGACCCGCCGCGAAGACGGCGTCCACCGACCGGGAGCGGAGGGGCAGCGCGGCGACGTCGGCGAGCAGCAGTCGCCCGGCGCGGCTCCGTCCGGCCCGCACCGCCGCCTGCAGCATGGCCGGCGTCAGGTCGGCCCCGGCGACCACTCCGGAGCTGCCCACGGCCGCTCGTAGCGGCGGCAGGGCCCGCCCGGTGCCGCAGCCCGCGTCGAGGACGCGGTCCCCTTCCCTCAGCCCGAGGGCGGCGACCGCGGCCGCGTACGCGGGGCCGTCGTCGGGGAACCGGGTGTCCCAGTCGGCGGCCCGGGCGGTGAAGAACTCCTGGACGCGTGTGTGGTCGTCGCTCATGTTCCGCATGATCCCTCACTGACATGGATGACGTCTCGGTGCACATGTTCGAGCGTTGCGCGATCGTGCAGCTGCATTTATGCGTCATATTCCAGTAGCTTTCGAAATGCGCCCCCTTTGTGCACCCGTGCCCCTACTAGCGTCCACTGGCCATGGGACACTTGGACCACGCCACCTTCGGCTGGCTGACCCCCGCGCTGTCGTACGCGATGGCCTGCATCGGCGCCGCGCTGGGGCTGCGCTGCACCGTCCGCGCCCTCGGCGCCGCCGGGCGCTCACGTCGCAACTGGCTTCTCACGGCCGCCTCGTCGATCGGGACCGGCATCTGGACCATGCATTTCGTGGCGATGCTCGGCTTCGGCGTCAGCGGCACCGACATCCGCTACGACGTGCCGCTCACCGTCCTGAGCCTCGTCGTCGCCATGACGGTCGTCTCCGCCGGTGTCTTCGCCGTCGGCTACAGCCGGGACCGCACGCGTGCGCTTCTTCTCGGCGGACTCACCACCGGGCTGGGGGTCGCGAGCATGCACTACCTCGGCATGGCGGCGATGCGCCTGCACGGCGACGTCACCTACGACCCGGTGCTCGTCGGGCTCTCCGTCCTGATCGCCGTCGTCGCGGCGACCGCGGCCCTGTGGGCGGCGCTCAACATCAAGTCGCCGGCCGCGGTCACCGCCGCCTCCCTCATCATGGGTGCCGCGGTCAGCAGCATGCACTACACCGGAATGTTCGCGGTGAGTGTGCACGTCACGCCCTCCGGCGCGGTACTGCCCGGGACCACGGCGATGCAGTTCATCTTCCCCCTCGCCGTGGGCCTCGGGTCCTACCTCTTCCTGACCTCGGCGTTCGTCGCGCTGTCGCCGACGACAGGGGAACGCGAGGCATCCGTCTCGGCCCAGCAGTCGGTCGAGAGCGTCGCCTCTTAGCCGCGGTCCCCGACCGCCACGAACCACTTCCGAGCGAGGAGGCCATGCGTACACCCCGTAGGACCGCCGCAGCCGGCGCCGAGACGCCGTCCCCGTCCGCCGCCCGCGGTCGACGCGCGCACGCCGGACCACCAGCCGAAGAAGGTCTAGAGGAGTCCGCGGCCGCGCCGACGGACAGTGCGCACGCGCGCGGAGATGGCTGGCGGATACGTCCGCGTACCGTCCGTGCCAAGATCGTCTGTCTGCTGATGGTGCCGGTCGTGTCGCTGCTGGCGCTCTGGGCCTCCGCCACCGTGAGCACCGCTCAGGACGTCTCCAGGCTGAGTCAGTTGCAGCGCGTCGACTCCGAGGTCCGAGCTCCCGTGGGGGCCGCGGTCGCCGCACTCCAGGCCGAACGTACCGTCGCCGTGCGCTACACGACCGACCCGGCGTCGGCGTCGGGCGACGACTACCGGGACATGGCCCGACTCACGGACCGGGCCGTCGCGAAACTGCGGCTCGGTGACCGCAACACCGTCGCCGACAGTCAGGATCTGCCCGCCGGAGTCGCCCGACGACTCGAAGCGTTCGTCATGGGCGTGGAGGACCTGCGCTCGTTGCGGGCCGACGTGCTCGGCGGCCGCGCCGGATGGGACGAGGCGTACGGGCGCTACACGAACAGCATCACGGCCGCCTTCCGGGTGGACGGCGCACTGACCGGCATCCAGGACGCCGACCTGGGCTCCGACGCGCGCGTACTGCTCGAGTTCGCCCGCGCGGGAGAGGCACTCGCCCAGGAGGACGCGGTGCTCGCCAGCGCGCGCCTCGTCGGCACGCTCGACGGAGAGCGGCTCAGGTTGTTCACCGGGGCCGTCGACACCCGCCGTGCTCTCACCGAGTCCGCCGTCGTGGACCTGCGCGGCTCCGAGCGCGCCGCCTGGCAGAACCTCGCCGACAGCAGCGCCTACACCACCCTGGGCGCCGTCGAGGACCGGATCCTCGCGGGCGGCCCGGGTGCACGAGCGATCGGCGCGGCGCCACAGGACACGTGGGACAAGGCCCACACACGCGTGCAGGGCGGCATGCGGATGATCGAGCAGGATGCCGGACGCGGTGTCGCCGACCGGGCCGACCCGTTCACCCGCGGACTGCTCACCTCGGCCGGCGCCGGGGTGCTGCTCGGACTCGTCGCCGTCGCCGCGTCACTCATCATCTCGGTGCGCATCGGGCGTGGCCTCGTCGTCGAACTGGTCGGCCTGCGCAACAGCGCCCTGGAGATCGCCCGGCGCAAACTTCCCGAAGCCATGCGGAGACTGCGCGCGGGCGAGGAGGTCGACGTCCGGGAGGAGGCCCCGCCCGGACCGCGCGCGGAGGACGAGACCGGACAGGTCGCCGAGGCTCTCAGCACCGTCCACCGGGCCGCGCTGCTGGCCGCCGTGGAACGCGCCGAACTGGCGAGCGGCATCTCCGGCGTGTTCGTCAACCTCGCGCGGCGCAGCCAGATCCTCGTCCACCGTCAGCTGAGTCTCCTCGACAGCATGGAACGCAGGTCCGACGACCCCAACGAACTCAGCGACCTCTTCCGGCTCGACCATCTCACCACCCGCATGAGGCGCCACGCGGAAAGCCTGATCATCCTCTCCGGCGCGGCTCCGGGCCGGGCCTGGCGCATGCCGGTCTCCTTGACGAACGTGGTCCGCGCGGCCGTCTCCGAAGTAGAGGACTACGCGCGCGTGGAGGTACGACAACTCCCCGAGGCGTCCGTCACCGGCACCGCAGTCGCCGACGTCACCCACCTGCTCGCCGAGATCGTCGAGAACGCCGCCCAGTTCTCGCCGCCGCACACGCGCGTGCGCATCAGCGGCGAGCCCGTCGGCAACGGCTACGCGATCGAGGTCGAGGACCGCGGACTGGGCATGGGCAAGGAAACCCTCGCCGAGGCCAACCGGCGCATCGCTCAGTCCGAGGCCCTCGACCTGTTCGACAGCGACCGGCTCGGCCTCTTCGTGGTCAGCAGGCTCGCGGCCCGCCACGACATCAAGGTGCACCTCCAGACCTCGCCCTACGGCGGCACCACCGCGGTCGTCCTGCTGCCCACCCCCCTGCTGCACAGCGCCCCGGCGGAACGTTCCCGCCCCGAGTCCGTGGAAGCCCGACGCCCCACGGAACGCGAGTACGCGCGCGTGGCGGGCACCGCCGCACATCAGGAAGCCGTCCCCCCGTCCGCCGACCGACCCGCGCTGGTCGCCCCGGTACCGGTCCCGACGGACGGCCGGACCGAAGACCCACCCCCCGGAGTCACCGCCTTGCGCCTGCACCGCCCCTCGGACGACGCCGAGGGTTCCGAGGACCTCCCGCGCCGCGTACGGCAGGCCAGCCTCGCCCCCCAGTTGCGGGAGCGGGCTGCCGAGGAGACGGCGGGACCGGCCGACCCGCGCGGCGACGACCAGCGCACCCCAGAACTCGTACGCGACCGCATGGCTGCCTACCGCGCAGGCTGGACACGCGGCGGCGGCAGGCAACCCGGCCGTGGTGCCACCCCAGGATCCGCACCGGGCAGCGACAGACGCGAAGGAGATCCCGCATGATCCAGGACCCGAGCATGAGGGCAGCCCAACGTTCCGGCGAACTCGACTGGCTACTCGACGACTTGGTGATGCGCGTCAGTGAGGTCCGGCACGCCGTGGTGCTCTCCAACGACGGACTCGCCGTGGGTGCCTCGACCGACCTCCGCCGGGAGGACGCCGAACACCTCGCCGCGGTCGCCTCCGGCTTCCACAGCCTGGCCAAGGGAGCGGGCAGGCACTTCGGCGCCGGCGGTGTGCGCCAGACGATGGTGGAGATGGACGACGGCTTCCTGTTCGTGGCCGCCGCGGGCGACGGCTCCTGCCTCGCCGTGCTGACCGCCGTGACCGCCGACATCGGTCTGGTGGCGTACGAGATGGCACGCCTGGTCAAGCGCGTCGGCGAACATCTGCACAGCGCACCGCGCCTGTCCGCCCAGCCGCCGGTCGCCGGCTGACACGAGAGAGCGATCCGCGGACATGACCGAAGGCAGGCCGAACGCCCCGCGCGAGCAGGGCAGCCAGTGGTACGACAACGAGGCCGGGCCCCTCGTGCGCCCCTATGCCATGACGGGCGGCCGGACCAGGCCCGGCCCCACCGGGGTGCGTTTCGACCTGATCGCGCTCGTCACCCTGGACCCGGGGGCGCCCGGGGTCGACGACGACATCGCTCTCGGCCCGGAACACCGCGCCCTTGTCGACCTGTGCCGCACCGAGACACAGTCCGTCGCCGAACTCGCCGCGGACGCCGACCTTCCCGTGGGCGTGGTCCGGGTGCTCCTCGGTGACCTGCTGGAACTCGGCTGCGTCACCGTCAGCCGCCCGGTGCCTCCCGCGCAGCTGCCCGACGAACGGATTCTGCGCGAGGTGATCGAGGGGCTGCGGGCCCTGTAGATGAACATTCAGAACCATACGGACCTGTACGGACATGTAGAGCGTCGGCTTCCGCCGCCTTGTGAGCACCGATCGGCCGCGAGTCGGCCGGATCGGTCAGAAAGCGGTCGAACCACCCAGAAGGAGAGTGTGGTTGTCATGATGCTGGCTTCGCGCACTCGCCCAGCAGCCTCGTGCGGACCGTCCGCCCGCGCGCGGCACACACCTACGGACGTCGACCGTTGCCGGCACTCCCGAGAGAAGTGATCGATGGTCTCCGAGCACTCCGATGCCATGGACGACGACACCACCGCCCTGGCGTTGAAGATATTGGTCGCCGGCGGTTTCGGCGTGGGCAAGACCACCCTGGTGGGTGCCGTCAGCGAGATCAGGCCGCTGCGTACCGAGGAACTGCTCAGTGAAGCCGGCCAGTCGGTGGACGACACCGACGGGGTGGACCAGAAGGTCACGACGACCGTCGCCATGGACTTCGGCCGCATCACCATCCGCTCCGGCCTCTCCCTCTACCTGTTCGGCACACCCGGCCAGGACCGCTTCTGGTTCCTGTGGGACGAGCTGTCGCAGGGCGCCCTGGGGGCCGTCGTCCTCGCGGACACCCGGCGGCTGGAGGACTGTTTTCCCGCGGTGGACTACTTCGAGCACCGCCACATCCCGTTCGTGGTGGCCGTCAACTGCTTCTCCGGCGCCCGGTCCTACGGCGCCGCGGAGGTCTCGCGGGCCCTCGACCTCGACCGCGGAACACCCGTCGTGCTCTGCGACGCCCGCGACCGCGACTCGGGGAAAGAGGTGCTGATCCGGCTCGTCGAATACGCCGGGCGGATGCACACCGCCCGGCTGCTCGACTCCGTGGGATGACGCACCGGCCGCGGCGGGGAGGACGCCGTCAGTGGGCGACGGACCTCTCCGCCAGGACCTTCTCGATCGAGACGCGTACGAGGAGTTCACCCGGGACGCCGTTGCGGGCGCCGAACTCCTCGGCCCGCTCCTCGCCCATGTACCGGGCGGCGATGCGCGTGGCCCAGTGCCGCACCTCGTCCAGGTCCTCCGACAGCCCGGCCCGCCCCTGGAGCACCACGAAGTCGAACGGCGGCCGGTCGTCGTCCACACACAGCGCGACCCGGCCGTCCCTGGCCAGATTGCGCCCCTTCACGGTCCCCTTGCCGGTGTTGAACACGAGATCGTCCCCGTCCAGCAGGAACCAGATCGGTGCCACGTGGGGGCTCCCGTCGGCCCTGACGGTCGACAGCTTGCCGGTGCGGGTCCCGTGCAGGATGAACGCCCGCCACTCTTCATCGGTCATCTTCTGTGCCATGTCCCCATCCTCCTTGCCCGGCGCCCGACGGTGGGGAAGGCTGGCGGAGAGATCCTCCGGCCAGGGGGAGACATCGTACGGGGAGACCGGATCATGGCGCAGAACCAGGGACTCGGCTGGCTGCTGGACGACCTGACCGAACGTGTCGAACATGTACGGCACGCGCTGGTGTTGTCCAACGACGGCCTGGTCACGGGGGCGAGTACGGGACTACGGCGGGAGGACGCGGAGCACCTCGCCGCCGTCTCGTCCGGACTGCACAGCCTCGCCAAGGGCTCGGGACGGCACTTCGGCGCGGGCAGGGTGCGTCAGACGATGGTCGAGTTCGACGACGCCGTCCTGTTCGTCACCGCGGCGGGCTCCGGCAGCTGCCTGAGCGTGCTCAGTGGCGCGGAGGCCGACATAGGCCAGATCGCCTACGAGATGACGCTGCTCGTCAACCGGGTCGGCGAGCACCTCGGCGTGGACGCGCGACAGCCCGAGCGAACCTCCGCCGCAGACCTCTGACCTGCAATTTGCTCATCCCCCGTGGAGTTATCCACAGGCTTGCCACGAGATGCGCCGTTGCGGCTACGGTTTTTTCACGGCGAGCGCACACGGCGTGAGCCACCGACTCCACGGGGGAGATCGACCATGCCCGGCCACACCATCACGCAGCCGCCCGCCCTCTCCTGCGCACCGAGTCGCGCCGCCCGGGAACTGGGCCTCAAGCGTGCCGAGTTCGAGCTCGCCGTCCACCTCGGACGCGTCCGGACCGTTCCTGACGAAGGAGGCGGGGGAGCGCGTCGCGTCGCGCACGCCGAGATCGAGCGGCTGCGTGCGGCCGAGGGCTTTCCCGAGGGGCTCCGCGACAGCGTCAAGGTGGTGGGGACCAAGGAGGGAGCGGCCCTCATGGAGGTGACGACGGCCCGCTTCACCCGGCTGGCCCGCCTGGGTCTGGTGACCCCGGTGAAGTTCTACCTGAACCGCTACCGCGCGGTGGTCTGGCTGTATCTCGCGGACGAAGTACGACAGTTCGCCGCCGGCGCGGAACACGCCCGGCTGCTGAGCGGACGGATCCCCGAGGGGCTGCGGGGCCAACTCGACGCGGGCGTCGACCTACGGCCCCGGAACTGGCGGGGACGGCACCTGGGATTCCTGCTGCGGCACGCCGACGACCCCTGGGAGCGGGCCGGAGCCCTGGCCGCCCTGCTCGATCCCGGCCACCTCGCGGAGATCGTCACGGATCCCTACGAACGCTCCCACGTCAACCGGTTCCGGCCGGGACCACCCGCCCAGGGCGCTCCGGGCTCACCCTCCGCGCACCTCGCCGAGAAGATCACGACGGCGGCCGACCCGGACGAGATCGGCTGGCTGAGGGCCGACCTCGCCCGGACCGTCGAGGAGGCGCGCCGGCACCGGCCCGCACCCCGCCCCGCGCTGCTCAACGGCGCACCCGCAGTCCGCTCGGCCCCGCCACGCGCACCCCGAAACGCGACGCACGCGCCGAAGCGGCCCGAGCGCGCACGCGGACTGCTGCGTCGGCTGCGCCACCGAAAGCCATGACCTACAGCGAGCGGAACAGGCCCTCCTGGACGACGGACACCAGCAGGCGTCCCTCCAGGTCGTAGATCCGTCCCCGGGCCAGACCCCGCCCACCGGTCGCGATCGGCGACTCCTGGTCGTACAGGAACCACTCGTCCGCGCGGAACGGGCGGTGGAACCACATGGCGTGGTCCAGCGACGCCATGTCGAAGTTCCGCGGACCCCACAGGGGCTCGACGGGTATGCGCACCGCGTCCAGCAGCGTCATGTCGCTCGCGTACGTCAGCGCGCACGTGTGCACCAGCGGGTCGTCGCCGAGCGGACCGACCGCACGCATCCACACCGCGCTGCGCGGTTCGGCGCCGTCGATGTCCTCGGCGTTCCAGCGCATCCGGTCCACGTACCGGATGTCGAAGGGCTGGCGTCGCGCCATCCGCTCCAACTGCTCGGGCAGCGCGCCCAGATGCTCCCGGATCTCCTCCACGATCGTCGGCAGGGATTCCGGATCCGGGACCTTGCGGGCCGGCGGCAGCTGGTGCTCGAAAGGACCTTCCTCAGGCTTGTGAAAGGAGGCGGTGAGATTGAAGATCGTGCGGCCCTGCTGTACGGCGGTGACCCGGCGGGTGGTGAACGACCGCCCGTCGCGCACCCGCTCGACCTGGTACACGATCGGCACGCCCGGTCGGCCCGGGCGCAGGAAGTACGCGTGCAGGGAGTGCACCGGGCGGTCGCCGTCCGTGGTGCGCCCGGCGGCGACCAGCGCCTGGCCCGCCACCTGGCCGCCGAAGACCCGCTGCAGGGACTCCTGCGGGCTGCGGCCACGGAAGATGTTGACCTCTATCTGCTCCAGGTCGAGCAGGTCGACGAGGCTCTCGGCCGGGTTCGTCATGCGGGAAATTCTCCTTGGCTCACAGCTGGCCGACATCGGTGACGCGGACGACGGCGCGGCCTTCGTCGTCCGAGGCCGCGAGATCCACCTCGGCGCTGATGCCCCAGTCGTGATCGCCGTTGGGGTCGTCGAAGATCTGGCGGACACGCCACAGACCGTGCTGCGGCTCCTCCTCGATCAGGAGCAGCTTGGGGCCGCGGGCGTTCGGGCCGGTGCCGAGCTCCTCGTACTCGTCCCAGTACTTGTCCATCGCCTCGCCCCAGGCCTCGGCGTCCCAGCCGGCCTCGGCGTCCAGCTCGCCCAGCTCCTCGACGTGATCGAGAGCGGCCAGCTCGGCGCGGCGGAACATGGCGTTGCGCACGAGGACGCGGAAGGCGCGCGCGTTGGCGGTGACCGGCTTGACCTGGTCGGCCTTCTCCTGGGCCTCCTCGGCGGTCATCACCTCCGGGTTGGCCAACTGCTCCCACTCGTCCAGCAGGCTGGAGTCGACCTGGCGCACCATCTCGCCGAGCCAGGCGATCAGGTCCTCCAGGTCCTCGGACTTCAGGTCGTCCGGGACGGTGTGCTCAAGGGCCTTGTAGGCGCTGGCCAGGTAGCGCAGCACGATGCCCTCGGTGCGCGCCAGCTCGTAGTGGGAGACCAACTCCGTGAAGGACATGGCCCGTTCGTACATGTCGCGGATGACGGACTTCGGCGACAGCGGATGATCGCCCACCCACGGGTGGCTCTTGCGGTAGGTGTCGTACGCGTGGAAGAGCACCTCTTCCAGCGGCTTCGGGTAGCTGACGTCCTGGAGACGCTCCATGCGCTCCTCGTACTCGACGCCGTCCGCCTTCATCGCGGCGACGGCCTCACCGCGCGCCTTGTTCTGCTGGGCGGCGAGGATCTGCCGCGGGTCGTCCAGTGTCGACTCGACCACCGACACCATGTCCAGCGCGTAGGACGGCGACTCCGGGTCCAGCAGTTCGAACGCGGCCAGCGCGAAGGTGGAGAGCGGCTGGTTGAGGGCGAAGTCCTGCTGGAGATCGACCGTGAGGCGCACGATGCGGCCGGTGGCGTCCGGCTCGTCGAGCTTCTCGACGATGCCGCCGTCCAGCAGGGAGCGGTAGATGGCGATTGCGCGCCGGATGTGCCTGAGCTGCTGCTTGCGCGGCTCGTGGTTGTCCTCCAACAGCCGGCGCATCGCCTCGAAGGCGTTGCCGGGTCGGGCGATCACCGACAGCAGCATGGTGTGCGTCACCCGGAAGCGGGACGTCAGCGGCTCCGGGTCGGAGATGATGAGCTTGTCGAAGGTGCTCTCGCTCCACGCGACGAAGCCCTCGGGCGCCTTCTTGCGGACCACCTTGCGGCGCTTCTTGGCATCGTCGCCGGCCTTGGCGAGGGCCTTCTCGTTCTCGATGACGTGCTCGGGGGCCTGTGCGACGACGAAGCCCGCCGTGTCGAAGCCGGCTCGCCCCGCGCGGCCCGCGATCTGGTGGAACTCACGGGCGCGCAGGGTGCGCACGCGAGTGCCGTCGTACTTGGTCAGGGCGGTGAACAGCACCGTGCGGATGGGGACGTTGACGCCGACGCCCAGCGTGTCCGTGCCACAGATGACCTTCAGCAGGCCGGCCTGGGCGAGCTTCTCCACCAGCCGCCGGTACTTGGGCAGCATGCCCGCGTGGTGGACACCGATGCCGTGCCGCACGTAGCGGGAGAGGTTGCGGCCGAACTTGGTGGTGAAGCGGAAGTTGCCGATCAGGTCGGCGATCTGCTCCTTCTCCTCCCGCGTGCACATGTTGATGCTCATCAGCGCCTGCGCGCGCTCCACGGCCTGCGCCTGGGTGAAGTGCACGATGTAGACGGGAGCCTGCCGGGTGTCCAGCAGGTCGGTGAGCGTCTCCGTGAGCGGGGTGAACCGGTACTCGTAGGACAGCGGCACGGGGCGGTTCGCCGAGCGGACCACCGAGGTGGGGCGGCCGGTGCGGCGGGCGAGGTCCTTCTCGAAGAAGGAGACGTCGCCGAGTGTGGCCGACATCAGGACGAACTGCGCCTGCGGCAGTTCGAGCAGCGGGATCTGCCAGGCCCAGCCGCGGTCCCCCTCGGCGTAGAAGTGGAACTCGTCCATGACGACCTGGCCGACGTCGGCTTCCTTGCCGTCGCGCAGGGCGATCGACGCGAGCACCTCGGCGGTGCAGCAGATCACGGGCGCGTCGGCGTTGACGGACGCGTCGCCGGTGAGCATGCCGACGTTCTCGGTGCCGAAGATCTTGCACAGCTCGAAGAACTTCTCCGAGACCAGCGCCTTGATCGGGGCGGTGTAGAAGGTGACCTCGTCCCGGGCGAGCGCCGCGAAGTGGGCGCCCGCCGCGATCATGCTCTTGCCGGAGCCGGTGGGCGTCGACACGATCACGTTGGCGCCGGAGACCACCTCGATCAGCGCCTCCTCCTGGTGGGGGTAGAGCGTGAGACCGCGCTCCTGCGCCCACGACTCGAAGGCTTCGTAGAGAGCGTCGGGGTCGGGGGTCGGCGGCAGCTGATCGATGAGGGTCACGCACCCATCTTGCCTGGCCTTGGACCCGATGCGGGAATCGGATGCCAGTCCGAAGATCACGGACGCTACGCTGTGTCGCCGACGGAGCGTCAACGCACCCGGTCAACTGGACAGCGGTATACGAGGAATGGGGCGGACAACGGCCATGATGGGACCAGCACACTCACTGTCGGGGGCCGCCGCCTGGCTCGGCGTCGGGGCGGCGACCGCAGCGGCGGGGCATCCGATGCCCTGGCCGGTCCTGCTGTGTGGCGCGCTGATCTGCGCAGGCGCCGCGCTCGCCCCGGACCTCGACCACAAGGCCGCCACCATCTCGCGGGCGTTCGGACCGGTCTCGCGCTGGATCTGCGAGATCGTCGACAAGCTCTCCTACGCCGTCTACAAGGCCACGAGGAAGCAGGGCGACCCGCGCCGCTCCGGCGGACACCGCACGCTCACCCACACCTGGCTGTGGGCGGTCCTGATCGGCGCCGGCACATCGGCGCTGGCGATCAGCGGCGGCCGCTGGGCGGTGCTGGCGATCCTCTTCGTGCACATGGTGCTGGCCATCGAGGGTCTGCTGTGGCGGGCGGCCCGCGGCTCCAGCAGCGACGTGCTGGTGTGGCTGCTGGCCGCGACCACCTCGTGGATCCTCGCCGGTGTGCTGGACAAGCCGGGCAACGGCTCGGACTGGCTGTTCACGGCGCCCGGCCAGGAGTACCTGTGGCTGGGGCTGCCGATCGTGCTCGGAGCCCTGGTGCACGACATCGGGGACGCGCTGACCATCTCCGGCTGCCCGATCCTGTGGCCGATCCCGTTGGGCCGCAAGCGCTGGTACGCCCTCGGGCCGCCCAAGGCGATGCGGTTCCGGGCCGGCAGCTGGGTCGAGCTCAAGGTGCTGATGCCGGCGTTCATGCTGCTCGGCGGAGTGGGCTGCGCGGCGGCGCTCAACTTCATCTGAGGAGCGCGGTCGGGCCCTCGCGGGCATTCGGCGTCGGCCGCGGTGGCGGTGGCGGCTCAGGCCGCTCCGCTACCACCGGTTCCCGGCCCGCCCGCACCGCCGTAACGGCGCTCGAACTGGGCGATGCGGCCTTCGGAGTCCACCGTGCGGGCCTTGCCCGTGTAGAACGGATGGCTTTCCGAGGAGATCTCCACGTCGACGACCGGGTAGGTCTCGCCGTCGTCCCACTCGACGGTCTGGTCGCTGATCGCGGTGGATCGGGTGAGGAAGGCGTATCCGGCGGCACGGTCGCGGAAGACGACGGGGTGGTAGTCGGGCTGCTTGTCCTGCTGCATGACTGCTCCTCGTGCGGGGGTGGTGAGTCCGACGGGCCGAGGTCGGTCGGCTCAGCCGGACAGGGTGTCCTCGTCGACGATGTGCATCGCGGCCTCCTCGGCGGACGCGGCCGCACCGTCGATGCCCACGTCCGTGGCGATCAGCGCGCTCTCCTCGTCCTCGTGCGCACCCTCGTCCGGGGCCACGAGCCGCCCGGAGCGGAGGTCGCCGACCTCGTTGTCCAGGGCCTCCCCGTCGCTGCCCGTACAGTCACCGATGCCGTCGCCGTCGGGAACGCCGAGATCCGGCACCTCCTCCGCCAGACGCTGCTCCAGGGTCTCGCCCCGATGCCGCTCCGCGGCCGTGACGTCGGCGCGTTCCACCGCCCACGGCCGGTCCGGAGGGGACCAGCCCCGGTCCAGGGGATCACCGACGCCGTCGTTCTCCAGGGTGTCTTCCACGTCGAGGAGTCCCGTGTCGGCCTGGACGTCGGATCCGTCGGGCTGGTAGACGTCGTCTCCCCATCCGTCGACGCTGTTCACGGGTACCTCCAGGTGGTGGGAACCGGCCCGCCCGCACCACGGTCGACCACCGGCCGCCGCCGCACGGGGCGCAGGCTGCACGCGGCACGCACCGGCAGATTACCGGGCGCTTCCCGAACCTGTGCCGCTTTCCAGCGTTCCACCTGCGTTCGGGACCGCGCAACGGCAGACGCTGAGGAGAGCCTTCCCAGCGGCCTTCCCAGCGGCCTTCCCACCAGCCTTCTCACCGGCCCTCCCGCCGGCCCTTCCGCCGGGACCGGCCACGGCTCACACCACCTCCACGGCACCCACGACAGGGGTCCCGGCCGCCCCCGGCCGGGCGGCCCTCCCGGGGACGGGCTGCTGCTCCCGGCGGGGTCGGCTCCGTACGGCCGTCGACGACTCACGGCGGATCCGCGCAGCCCGCACCGACTCACGGCGGATCCGCGCAGCCCGCACCGACTCACGACGGATCCGCACAGCCCCCACCGACTTACGACGGATCCGCACAGCTCTCACCGGTGGACGCCGCGTCCGCACAGCCACCGGCCGGCGTCGGGCCCGTACGGTCGCCACGGCCCGGCCCCTGCACCTGGTCGGCCGCGCGGCCGGTCGGAATCTGAGGCGGGTTGCTGGAAGGCGGCCGGGCGCGGCTCGCCGTCACGTTCCGCGGGCCGTCCCGACGATCTCCCCCGCTTCTGCGGTCCCAGGCTCCCCGTACCCCACTGTGGCCGCGGTCGGGCGTCCAGCAGAGGCCTTCGCCCCGTCCCCGTGACGGGGCCCGGCCGGCCGCCCGGCACGCGGTCGCACCCCGCGCCTGCGGCCCCGTCAGCCGTGCCAGGAGCGCCACAGAGCCGCGTACGCGCCGTCCGCCGCCACCAGCTCGTCGTGGCTGCCCAGCTCGCTGATGCGCCCGCTCTCCACGACGGCGATGACGTCGGCGTCGTGGGCCGTGTGCAGGCGGTGGGCGATGGCGATCACCGTGCGGCCGTCGAGGACGCGGGCCAGGGAGCGCTCCAGGTGGCGTGCGGCCCGCGGGTCGAGCAGCGAGGTCGCCTCGTCGAGGACCAGGGTGTGCGGGTCGGCCAGTACCAGCCGGGCCAGCGCGATCTGCTGGGCCTGGGCCGGGGTGAGCGCGAGACCGCCCGAGCCGACCTCGGTGTCCAGGCCGTCGTCGAGCGCGCGCGCCCAGCCGTCCGCGTCCACCGCGCCCAGTGCCGCCCACAGCTCGGCGTCGACCGCGTGGGTACGGGCGAGCAGGAGGTTGTCGCGCAGGGAACCCACGAACACGTGGTGCTCCTGGTTGACGAGGGCCACGTGCGAGCGGACCCGCTCGGCGGGCATCCGGGACAGCTCGGCGCCCCCGAGGGCGACGCGGCCCTCCCGGGGTGCGTAGATACCGGCGAGCAGCCTGCCCAGGGTGGACTTGCCCGCGCCCGAGGGGCCGACCAGCGCCATCCGGGTGCCGGGCGCGACCGCCAGAGACACCTCGCGCAGCACGTCGACGCCCGCCCGGTAGCCGAAGTGCACCCCGTCGGCGTGGACGTCGCGGCCGTCGGGGGACACCGACTCGTCCCCCTCGGCGGACTCGATGTCCCGGACCCCGACCAGCCGGGCCAGCGACACCTGGGCCACCTGGAGCTCGTCGTACCAGCGAAGGATCAGGTTCACCGGATCGACCAGCATCTGGGCGATCAACGCTCCCGTGGTCAGCTGGCCGACATCGATCCAGCCCTTCAGCACGAACACCCCGCCGATCATCAGGACGGAGGCGAGCACGGTCACATGCGTGACGTTGATGACCGGGAAGAGCACCGACCGCAGCCAGAGCGTGTAGCGCTCCCAGGCCGTCCACTCCTTGATCCGGAGCTCCGACTGCCCGACGCGACGGGCCCCGAGCCGGTGTGCCTCGATGGTGCGCCCGGCGTCCACGCTCTCGGTGAGCGCGGCGGCGACGGCGGCGTACCCGGCGGCTTCGGAGCGGTAGCCCGAAGGTGCCCGTTTGAAGTACCAGCGGCAGCCGATCACCAGCACCGGTGCGGCGACCAGCACGGCCGGCGCCAGGGGCGGCGCGGTGACGACGAGCCCGCCGAGCAGCAGCACCGTCCACATCACGCCGATGGCGAGCTGCGGCACGGCCTCGCGCATGGCGTTGCCCAGCCGGTCGATGTCCGTGGTGATCCGGGAGAGCAGGTCGCCCGTGCCCGCCCGTTCCAGGACGCCCGGCGGCAGCCCCACCGATCGTACGAGGAAGTCCTCGCGCAGGTCGGCCAGCATCCGCTCGCCGAGCATCGCGCCCCGCAGCCGCACCTCGCGCACGAACACGGTCTGGACGAGCAGGGCGATCACGAACAGGGCGGCGGTGCGCCCCAGATGAAGCTCCCGTGTGTGGTCCGAGACGCGCTCGACCAGACCGCCCAGCAGCCAGGGACCCACCATCGAGGTGACCACGGCGACCGTGTTGACCGCGATGAGCAGCAAGGAGGCACGGCGGTGCCGACGGAACAGTTCGGCCACGTAGGCGCGTACGGTCGCGGGGGCACCGACGGGCAGGGTGTTCGCCGTCGTCGGGGCCGCCGGGTCGTAGGCCGGTGGCGCCACGCCGATCATGCGGTCTCCTCGATCTCTTCCAGGGCACCGTGGAAGGCGCCGTCGTCATCTGATTCGGCGGATCCGCCCGGTCCAGCTGATTTCGCTGATTCGGCTGACTCCGCTGTTCCGACCGATCCCGCTGTTCCGACCGGTCCCGCCGATCCCGCCGATCCCGCCGGTCCCACCGATCCGACTGGTCCCACCGATCCGACTGGTCCCACCGATCCGACTGGTCCCGGCGATCCGGCTGCGACCGCTGATGTGGGCGACACGGCCGACGCGGTCGACATGACGTCCGCCACGGTCCGTGGTCCGTCGCCGAAGGGCAACTCGTCGTCCGTCTCCCGTGTGACCACCGCTCGGTACCGCGGTTCCGTGTGCACCAGTTCCCGGTGCACGCCGACCGCCAGAACCTCCCCCTCGTGGACGAGGACGACCCGGTCGGCGCGGTCCAGGAGCAGCGGTGAGGAGGTGAACACGACCGTTGTGCGGCCCACCCGCAACCGGCGCAGGCCCTCCGCGATCCGTGCCTCGGTGTGCGAGTCCACGGCGGAGGTCGGTTCGTCCAGGACGAGGACCCCGGGGTCCGTGATCAGCGACCGGGCCAGCGCGAGACGCTGGCGCTGGCCGCCCGACAAGGAACGTCCGCGTTCGGTGATGCGGGCGTCCAGCGGGTCCTCGGCGTCGAGCGAGCCCTGCACCAGCGCCTCCAGGACGTCCCCGCACTGCGCGGCCGCCAGCGCCTCCCGCGGATCGACGTCACCGGAGGCGGGGACGTCGAGCAGTTCGCGCAGCGAGCCCGACAGCAGGACCGGGTCCTTGTCCTGGACGAGGACGGCCGTCCGCGCGGTGTCGAGGGGCAGTTCGTCCAGCGGGACCCCGTCCAGCAGCACGGAGGTGCCGGCCTCGGCCGGGTGCCCGCCGAGCCGTTCCGCCAGCCGTCCGGCCGCGTCCGGGTCCCCGCAGACCACCGCGGTGAGCCGGCCGGCCGGTGCGAGCAGACCGGTGTCCGGGTCGTACAGATCTCCGGCGGGCACGTCGGCCGCGCGCGAGCCCCCGGTGTCGGTGGCCCGTTCCAGCGCCAACACGCCGGAGGCGCGCCGGGCCGAGGGCCGTGAGAAGGAGTACGCCATGGCGATCTCCTCGAAGTGCCGGAGAGGGTAGGTGAGGACCATGACCGAGCTGTAGACCGCCACGAGTTCACCGACGGTGATCCGGCCCTGGCGGGCCAGGTGGACGCCGTAGCAGACGACCGCGATCAGCAGCAGGCCCGGCAGCAGTACCTGGATCGCCGAGATCAGGGACCACATCCGGGCGCTGCGCACTGCGGCGTGGCGTACCTCCTGGGAGGCGCGGCGGTAGCGGTCGAGGAACAGGTCCTCGCCGCCGATGCCGCGCAGTACGCGCAGACCGGCGACGGTGTCGGAGGCCAGTTCGGTGGCGCGTCCGGCCTTCTCGCGCTGGAAGTCGGCCCGCCGGGTCGCCCGAGGCAGCAGCGGCAGTACGGCGAGCGCCAGCACGGGCAGTCCGACGGCGACGACCAGACCGAGCGCGGGCTGGTAGACCACCAGGCCCACGCAGACCAGCACCACGGTGACCGCGGCCGCCGTGAAGCGGGAGACGGACTCCACGAACCAGCCGATCTTCTCGACGTCGCCGGTGGAGACGGCCACCACCTCGCCGGCGGCGACCCGCCGGGTCAGGCCGGAGCCCAACTGGGCCGCCTTGCGGGCCAGCAGTTGCTGTACCCGCGCGGCCGCCGTGATCCAGTTGGTGACCGCGGCCCGGTGGAGGAACGTGTCGCCGACGGCGATGGCCACGCAGGACAGGGCCATCAGGCCGCCGGCGAGGGCGAGCCGGGTGCCGGAGCGGTCGACGACGGCTTGAACGGCGTAGCCGACGCAGAACGGCTGGGCGGAGACGGCCGTGAAGTGCAGCAGTCCCCAGGCCAGCGCCCGGAACTGACCACCCAGCTGGTTGCGGCCGAGCCACCACAGGAACCGGGGCCCCGAACGTGTGTCCGGCACGCCAGGATCGGGATACGGAAGGTCTTGAATCTGCATGACGTCCCAGTGGCTCGTATCAGGTGAGTGGGGAGGCGGATCGAAGGAACCGCGGGGTGCGGCAACAAACATCGAAGGAACCGCGGGGTGCGGCAACAAACATCGAAGGAACCGCGGGGTGCGGCAACAAACCGTGAAAGGTTCGCGTCGGAGCGTGGTCAAAATCAACCGGTTTTCCGGAGTCCCTCATGGATCCGGCCGCGGACGGCGTGCGAGCCGATCTGCCCGGCATGGATGGAATGTCAGTAACCCTGCATAAACGTCCGGAAAGCGATGTGAAGATGGGGTGATGCAGAGAGTTGGCGCAGCGTGGGCACCGACGGTACTGATGGCGCTGGCGGCCGTCGTGGCGCTGTCCGGGTGCGACGGTCCCAGTGGGGGAAGCGGCGGCGGGGCGAGGTCCACCGCCGAGGCGGGCCGTGCCCGCCCGAGCGCCACGGATCCGAGCCGTCCGGGCGACGCGGATCCCACCCGCGTCCCGGACGTCGGCGCGCGCCTTCAGCGGCGGATCCCCGCCGACTCCCGTCAGGTCGTGGCGGTCTACGGGGACGGCAGGGACTCCGCGGACTCCACCGTCGTGCTCTACAGCAAGCGCGGCTCCAGCTGGGACCGTACCCGCAGCTGGCCCGCGCACAACGGCAAGAAGGGTTGGACCACCGACCACCACGAGGGGGACGGGCGCAGCCCCGTCGGAGTGTTCACGCTCACCGACGCAGGCGGTGTGCTCGCGGACCCCGGGTCCGGGCTGCCCTACACGAGGTCCGCCGGCTTCGCGGCCCCGCGCTGGTGGGCCCGATCGCACTGGCACGACTTCGACTACGTCATCGCCATCGACTACAACCGGGTCAAGGGCACCTCGCCGAACGATCCGACCCGGCCCGAGGGTGAGGAGAAGGGGGGCGGCATCTGGTTGCACATGGACCACGGCAGCGGTACGTCGGCCTGCGTCAGCCTGTCCAAGTCGGCGATGGAGTACCTGCTGCGCACGCTCGACCCGGACCGGCATCCTGTGGTGGTGATGGGAGACAGGGCGGACCTGAACGCCTAGTGCCGCAACAGGCGACGTTCACCCCGTCGCGACGTCCGGCACGCACTCCCGCCGCACCGGCCGAAAGCCCGAGTACGCCCAGTACGAGGACTTCCGGCCGGCACGCCGGGAGCGCGCACCGGACGCTCCTGCACGGGCAGACGTCGCCTGCCACGGCACTAGTACGCGCGCGGCCCGGTGTGCGCGGCCGAGGCCTCATTGCGGAGGCGGCCGACTCCCCGTAGAACACCGGCCATGAGAAGCCGGATTACCATGTTCATGCTCACAGGAGTGTCCCTCCTGCTGGGTGCCCTCGTCGGGGCGGGGCCGGCGCAGGCCGCGGCAGCCGCCTCTCGATCCGCCGCTGCTCCCTCCCGAGCCGCGGACGTCCCCGCCGAGTTCGGCACCGACTGGCACGACCCGCTCACCGCAGGTCCGCCCGTGCGCAGACCTCACGGAAAGTCCTGCCGAGTCACCCTCGCCGAGGCGCAGTTCCGTGACTTCACGCCGTACGAAGGTGGCTACGCGCCCCCGGGTGGCTGCGGTGACCGCTGGGGCAAGGTCGTGCTGCGGCTCGACGGCAAGGTCAAGGGACGGCAGTTCGACCGGCTCGGCTATCTGCACGTCGGTGGTGTGGAGATCTTCCGTACCTCGACACCGGAACCGTCGCCCGACGGCATCGAGTGGTCGGTGGAGAAGGACGTCACGCGCTACAGCGACACGTTCCGCCGCGCCCAGGACGTCGAGATGCTCATCGGCAACGTCGTCGACGACACGTACACGGGCGTCATCGACGTCAAGGTCACGCTCACCTTCTACGCCTCCGCCGACGGCGGACGGGCCACGACCCCCGACCGAGTGTCGACCCCCGGCCACGCGCCGCCCCTCGACCGGGCGCCGACCCCCGACCGTGTGCTCACCCTCGCCGGCGGCGCCACCCTCACCACTCCGCGCAACAGCGAGCGCATCGTCGCCGAGGTGTACGCCACCGGCTCGGGCGGCGGCTGCGAGGAGTACTGGTACCTGACGGTGCCGGACGGGGCGCCGTACTCCTGCACGGCGGACCAGGGCCCCTACCGTGAGGTCCAGATCAAGGTCGACGGCCGGCTCGCCGGTATCGCCACGCCCTTCCCGACCGTGTGGACCGGCGGTTGGTCCAATCCCTTCCTCTGGTACGTGGTCCCGGGGCCGCGCGCCTTCGACATCAAGCCGATCGAGTACGACCTGACCCCCTTCGCCGGGATTCTCGACGACGGCCGCCCGCACCGCGTCGAGGTGTCGGTCGTCGGTGTGCCCGAGGGACAGGCCGGCTGGAGCACGCCCGTGAACGTGCTCGTCTGGCAGGACGCGCGGCGCGCCCACGTCACCGGCGGACTCACCGTGCACGAGTCCGGCGACCTCGCCAACGCCTCGACGTACAGGCCCGGTTCGGAGCACCGTGTGGACACCCAGGGTGCGCACAGGCTCACCGTCGCCGGTTACGTCGACACCTCGCACGGCCGGGTGACGACCACGGTCGTCCGTTCGCTGGCGAACGACTCCGCGCACCGCTGGACCGACGGCGAGAGCACCGACAGCCTGGCCGCCACCTGGACGGACGACGCATCGGTGACCGTCGACGGACGCGGACCGGCCCGTACGACGCGCACTCATCGGACGTACACGATGGACGGGACGACCACCGTCGGCGCGGACGACCGGCTGCGTACCGTGTTGACCCTCGGCGACCGTGCCGCGGTCGTGGAAACGCGTGGGGGCAGGCGTACGGGGTGGTCGCGGCTCGACGACACCTACACGGGCGACGCCACGTTCACCGTCAACGTGCCGCGCGACCAGCGGCACGCGGTCGCCGCGACGGGCGAGCGCTACCGGGTCCACGGCTCGAACGGCTGTTACGACCGTTCACTGACGACTGTTCAGGGGGTGCTCACGGAGGAACGGGACCGCTGCTGAGGCCAGTCGCGTGCGGTGCGTGTGCGGCGCGCGCGGGGTGGGGCGGCACACCGGCACACCGCCACACCGCAACGGCATCGCGTCGCGACGAATCGGGTCGCGGCCGCCCCGCCATGCATTCGGCGGGACGGCCGCGGCCCGCTCTCATGTCCGGTGGGACGGCCGCGGCCCGTTCTCACGTCCGGCGGGGTAGTCGCCTTTCAGCAGCCCCGTCGCCACTCCGTCGCACCGTCCACCAGCGTGTCCAGCAGTCCCCCGAGCACCTCGCGCTGTTCACCCGTCAGTGGGGCCAGGATCTCCTGAGCGGCGGACACGCGCGCACCGCGCAGCTGACGCAGGGCCTGGTGGCCGTCGTCCGTGAGCTCGATGCGGATCACCCGGCGGTTGGTCGGGTCGGGGACCCGTCGCACCTTGCCACTCGCCTCCAGGCCGTCGATCAGGGTCGTCACGGCCCGGGGCACCACTTCCAGGCGTTCGGCGAGGTCGGCCATGCGGGGCGGGGCGTCGCAGTGCGCCAGGGTACGCAGCAGCCGGGCCTGGGCCGGCGTCACGCCCAGCCCGCACCGCTCCAGGTGGCGCTTCTGGATGCGGTGCACCCGGCGCGTGAGCCGCAGCAGTTGCTCGGCGAGCAGGCCGTCGGGATCAGGGGTGGTCATACGGGAACAATATCAGGACCACGTTCATTGTGAGTATAGGTAACAATGATCTATGCTCCATGAATCCTCACCGTCTCACCCTCCGTAGGAGCCATGCCCCGCGACCACATCGACTGGACCCCCTCGCCCGGCACCTCGACCGACCAGGACCAGCCCCGGCAGGTGCGCCGCATCCTCACCCTGTTCAAGCCCTACCGTGCCCGGTTGGCGGTCGTCGGCCTGCTGGTCGGCGCCGCGTCCCTGGTCACCGTGGCCACCCCGTTCCTGCTGAAGGAGACGCTGGACGTCGCCATCCCGCAGGGCCGCACCGGCCTGCTGAGCCTCCTCGCCCTCGGCATGATCCTCAGTGCCGTCCTCACCAGCGTCTTCGGCGTCCTGCAGACCCTGATCTCCACGACCGTCGGCCAGCGCGTGATGCACGACCTGCGCACCGCCGTCTACGGCCGCCTGCAGCGCATGTCGCTCGCCTTCTTCACCCGCACCCGCACGGGCGAGGTGCAGTCCCGCATCGCCAACGACATCGGCGGCATGCAGGCCACCGTCACGTCCACCGCGACCTCCCTGGTCTCCAACCTCACCAGCGTGGTCGCCACCATCGCCGCGATGATCGTCCTCGACTGGCGGCTGACCGTCGTCTCGCTGCTCCTGCTGCCGGTCTTCGTGTGGATCAGCCGCCGGGTGGGCAACGAACGCAAGCGGATCACCACCCAGCGTCAGAAGCAGATGGCCGCGATGGCGGCGACCGTCACCGAGTCGCTCTCCGTCAGCGGCATCCTGCTCGGCCGCACCATGGGCCGTTCCGACTCGCTCACCCGGTCCTTCGCCGAGGAGTCCGAGCAACTGGTCGACCTCGAAGTGCGGTCGAGCATGGCGGGCCGCTGGCGCATGGCCGTGATCACGATCGTCATGGCCGCCATGCCGGCCGTCATCTATTGGACCGCGGGCCTCGCCCTGCGGACGGGTGGTCCCGGAGTGTCGATCGGCACCATCGTCGCCTTCGTCTCGCTCCAGCAGGGGCTGTTCCGCCCGGCCGTGAGCCTGCTGGCGACGGGCGTCCAGATCCAGACCTCCCTCGCGCTCTTCCAGCGCATCTTCGAGTACCTCGACCTGCCCATCGACATCACCGAGCGCGCGGAACCGGTCCATCTCGACCAGGTCAAGGGCGAGGTCCGCTTCGAGGACGTCACCTTCGGCTACGACGGCAAGGGCGGCCCGGTCCTCGACGGCATCGACATCACCGTCCCCGCGGGCAGCGGCCTCGCGCTCGTCGGCGCCACCGGCGCGGGCAAGTCCACGCTCGGCTATCTGGTGCCCCGCCTCTACGACGTCACGGGCGGCCGCGTCACCCTCGACGGCGTCGACGTCCGTGACCTCGACTTCGACACCCTCGCCCGCGCGGTCGGCGTCGTCTCGCAGGAGACGTACCTCTTCCACGCCTCGGTCGCCGAGAACCTGCGCTTCGCGAAGCCCGACGCCACCGACGAGGAACTGCGCACGGCGGCCCGGGCGGCCCAGATCCACGACCACATCGCGTCCCTGCCCGACGGCTACGACACGGTCGTCGGCGAGCGTGGCCACCGCTTCTCGGGCGGTGAGAAACAGCGTCTGGCGATCGCCCGCACCATCCTGCGCGACCCTCCGGTGCTGATCCTCGACGAGGCGACCAGCGCCTTGGACACCCGCACCGAACGCGCGGTCCAGGACGCCATCGACGCCCTGTCCGCCAACCGTACGACGCTCACCATCGCGCACCGGCTGTCCACCATTCGGGGTGCCGACCAGATCGTGGTCCTGGACTCCGGGCGCGTGGTGGAACGGGGTACGCACGGGGAGCTGTTGGAGCGGGACGGGCGGTACGCGGCGCTCGTACGCCGGGATGCCCAACTGGAACCGACAAGCTGAAGATATGCCGGGTTTGTGACGTTATGCGGGTTACCGTGCCCGCATGCAGATGAACTTTCCGCCACGGAAAACGAATCGACTGACGCGCCGGGGCCGTCTCGCCCTCATCGCGGCCGGGGCCGTCGCGGCCGGCACCGCCGTGGCCGTACCGCTGCTGGGCCTGGGCAAGGGCGAGCCCGCCAAGCCCGGCTCGCTGGTGATCCCGGAGGGCTGGCGGGCCGGACAGGTCTACGACGCCGTCGACAAGGCGCTCAAACTGCCCGCCGGCACCACCAGACAGTCGCTCGCGAAGGCCGCCCTCAAACTGCCGAACGACGCCGAGAGCAACCCCGAGGGCTACCTGTTCCCGGCGACGTACCCGGTGGCCGAGGGGGCTACGCCCCGGTCACTGCTGTCGGCCATGGTCGACACCGCGAACCGGAAGTTCAACAAGGCGCCGATCGCGTCCGGCGCGCAGCACAACGCGATGAACGTCTACCAGGCGGTCACGATCGCGAGCATCGTTCAGGCCGAGGCCGCCACGAAGTCCGACATGGGCAAGGTGGCCCGGGTCGTCTTCAACCGGCTGGAGCGCGGGATGCCGCTCCAGATGGACTCCACCCTCAACTACGCGCTCAACCGCACCACCCTGCACACGACGACGGACGACACCCGGATCGAGAGCCCCTACAACTCCTACCAGCGCATGGGCCTGCCGCCCACGCCGATCGACAACCCCGGCGAGGAGGCGATGAAGGCGGCGATCAACCCGACCGCGGGCGACTGGCTGTACTTCGTCACCGTGAAGCCGGGCGACACCCGGTTCACGGCCGACTACCAGCAGCACCTGCGCAACGTCTCCGAGTTCAACGCCCGGCAGAGGAGCGCGAGCCCGCAGCCGACGAAGTGAGCGGGCGGGACGTCAGGCGGCCACCGGCTCCCCGGCGAGCAGACGTCTGATGTCCCGCACCGCCGCCCGTCCGGCGCGGTTGGCGCCGATCGTGCTCGCCGAGGGCCCGTAGCCGACGAGGTGGACGCGGGGGTCGGCGACCGCACGCGTCCCGTCGATACGGATCCCGCCGCCCGGTTCGCGCAGCCGCAGCGGGGTCAGATGCTCGACGGCGGGCCGGAAGCCGGTCGCCCACAGGATGACGTCGGCGCTCACGTGCCGCCCGTCGTTCCACTCCACGCCGTCCGGGGTGATCCGGTCGAACATCGCGAGCCGGTCCAGGACGCCGTCCGCCAGCCCCCGCCTGATCGCGTCGTTGAGCGGCAGGCCGGTGACGGAGACGACGCTCTTCGGCGGCAGCCCCCGCCGCACCCGCTCCTCCACGAGTGCGACCGCGGCCCGGCCCAGGTTCTCGTCGAAGGGGCCCTCGCGGAAGACGGGCGGCCGCCGGGTCACCCAGGTGGTGGCCGCCGCGTACGGGGCGATCTCCAAGAGGTGCTGGGTGCCGGACGCCCCGCCGCCCACCACGACCACGCGCCGCCCGGCGAACTCCTCGGGCCCGGGGTACTGGGCGGTGTGCAACTGCCGTCCGAGGAAGGTCTCCTGGCCGGGGTAGCGCGGCCAGAACGGCCGGTCCCAGGTGCCGGTCGCGTTGATCAGCGCCCGCGTGGACCACACGCCGTCGGTCGTCTCGACGAGCAGTCTGCCGCCGCTGCCCTCGCGGACGGCCCGCACGTCGACAGGGCGCCGCACCCGCAGGTCGAAGGCGCGCTCGTAACGGTCGAAATACTCGGTGATCACCTCGGCGGAGGACCGCGCGGGATCGGCGTCCGTCAGCTCCATGCCGGGCAGCGCGTGCATCCCGTGCACCTTGCCGTACGTCAGTGAGGGCCATCGGAACTGCCAGGCACCGCCCGGGCCGGGGGAGTGGTCGAGGACCACGAAGTCGCGCTCCGGGACGAAACCGGTGCGCCGCAGGTGATAGGCGCTGGACAGACCTGCCTGCCCGGCGCCGGTGACGACGACCTCGACCTCGCGTGTGTTGTTCACGCTTCTGGCAACAGGGGTGCCGACGGGGGTCTTCCCGGTCGCGGCGTGTCCCCGCGGAATACGGCAGTGACCTCGCTCACGATCCCGTGGGTGAGGATAGGGACATGCCTGACGCCTTCACCACCCGAGTCCTGCACGTCGCCTCCGGTCCCGTGGAGCGGGTCGTCGACCTCACCCGTGACTGCGAGGAGTTCCTGCGCGAGGCGGCCGCCGGCCGTGACGGCCTCCTGAACATCTTCGTCCCGCACGCCACCGCGGGCGTCGCGGTCATCGAGACGGGCGCGGGCAGCGACGACGACCTTCTCGCCGCGCTTCACACCCTCCTGCCCGCCGACGACCGCTGGCAGCACCGCCACGGCAGCCCCGGCCACGGACGCGACCACGTGCTCCCGGCGTTCGTCCCGCCCCACGCGACGCTGCCGGTGCTGGGCGGAAGGCTGGAACTGGGGACATGGCAGTCTGTGTGCCTGGTCGACACGAACCGGGACAACCCCGACCGTCAGGTGCGGTTGAGCTTCCTCGGGGGGTCGTGACGCGGGGTACGGGCGCACGGGTCGGCCCGCGGCCACACCGTCGCACGAGCCACGCCCCGCTGACGCGTGCCTCCGTGCGAGGTCACCGCACTGGCGGCCCGCCTCCCTGGCCCGTCGGCCGGGTGTGGGTCACCACGTTCGTGATGCCGGTCGTCGAGTCCAGCCGCACCACCTGGCTGCCCGCCACCGTGGCGGCGGACGCCTGCTCGCCCGGTCGCAGGAGCCCCGGCCCTCGCGGGTGCCCGGGGCGTCGGGCGAGCCGTCGGCGGCGAACTGGCAGAGCTCGGGGGTCGATTCGGCGCCGATCTCGGTGTCGGGCAGGCAGGTGCCGACCGTCACCGCGTCCTCCGAGGCCGTCAGGTCGTAGGCGTGCGCAGCTCGGTGAAGTACCTGCCCGAGGTGCCGGTCACGACCCGCTCGCCGTTCTTCTTCTCCATGCGGACGACATACGGACCGCCCAGGACGAGTGCGCGCCGCCCGCGGCGGGGCCCGCTCGCTGGGGCGGGGGTGTCGACAGGTGACTTCCTGCCGGTCCTGGGCCGCGCGTTCGATATATCCGGTATGTGCGCTATGGCCGGCGTGTTCGGAAGGTGCGTCCGGTCGGTCCCGCACGCCCTGGTCAGCTCTTCGGAATCTGCTGCTCGAACCAGACGACCTTGCCCGTGCTCAGCATCGACGCCCCCCAGCGGTAGGCGAGTCTGCTGACCAGGAACAGGCCGCGGCCGCCTTCGTCGCCGAGTGCGGCGTGCTGCATCCTGGGCACCTGGGCGGAGTCGTCGGTGACCTCGCAGCGCAGGACGTCCGTGCGCAGCATCCGCAGGGCGACGGGCCGGGAGGCGAAGCGCACGGCGTTCGTCACGACCTCGCTGACCATGAGTTCCGTCGGATCGAGCAGCGCCTCCAGTTTCCAGTGGCGCAGGGTCCCGCGGGTCAGCCCGCGGGCGTGTCCGACGGTCCGCGGGAGGGCGTCCAGGAACCAGTGCCTGAAGCTGTCCTCGGGAAAGCCCTCGAACCGGGTGGCGAGCAGCGCGATGTCGTCGTCCCGGGCGCGCGGACCCAGGGTGCCCAGCACCTGGTCGCACAGCGTCTCCAGAGCGGGGGCGGCGCGTCCGGGGCCCCGGGCCTGCGGCGGGGCCTGGAGATGGACGCGCAGGGCCTCGACGCCCGAGCCCACGTCCGTCTCACGCGACTCGACCAGGCCGTCGGTGTACTGGAGCAGCGTCGCGCCCGCGGGCGCGGGCATCTCCACCGACTCGAAGCCGACCCCACCGACACCGATCGGGGGGCCGGGCGGCACCCGCAGCACCTCCACGCGGCCGTCCGGCTGGACGAGCAGAGCGGGCGGGTGGCCCGCGTTCGCCATGAGCAGCCGCTGCGAGATGGGGTCGTAGATCGCGTAGAGGCAGGTCGCGATGTGGTCGCTGCCGAGGCGCTGGGCCTGTTCGTCGAGGTGGTGCAGGACCTCGTCGGGAGAGAGGTCGAGCCCGGCCAGGGTCTGCACGATGGTGCGCAGCTGGCCCATGATCGCGGCGGACGTCATGGAGTGGCCCATGACGTCGCCGACGACCAGCGCGACCCGGCTGCCGGGCAACGGGATCGCGTCGTACCAGTCGCCGCCGACCTGGGCGGTCTTCGAGGCGGGCAGGTATCGGCTGGCCAGCCGGACACCGGTGGGTTCGGGCAGTGACGAGGGCAGCATGGTGTGCTGGAGCGTGTCCGCGACGGAGGCCTCGTGTCCGTACATCACCGCCTTCTGGATGCCGAGCGCGGTGTGCGTGGCGAGCTGGGAGGAGACGAGCAGGTCGTCGCCGGTGAACGCGGGCCGGTCGCCGCCGCGCAGCAGCACGACGGCGCCCATCAGGTGGGGGCGGCCGTGCAGCGGAGCGATGATCAGTCTGCGGCCGGGTGGCAGGGCTTCCGGCGCGCCGGCCACGGGTCCGAGCAGCTCGGTCACCGCGGTCGCGATCCCCGGGGTGTCGCCGAACGCCGGCCGCCCGGACAGCAACAGCCGCGCGAGTCGGCCGGAGCCGACGAGCTGCACCCGCTCGGCCAGGTCCGAGCGCCGGGGGAGGTCCGGCAGGGGGCCCGGGGAGCGGTCCGCGCTCGGCGGTCGCGACGTCCGCTCGACACTGTGCAGCTTCAGGACGACGGGGGCCGGGGTCTTCTCGTCCCCGACCGGCAACGGGTCGTGCAGGTGGATCAGAATGACGTCCGCGAACGCGGGAACGGCGGCCCGGCGCAGCTCCCGGAGGGTCTCGTCCAGATCCATCCGGCCGGCGATCCGGCGGGTCGCCACGTCCAGATACCGAAGCCGGTCGGCCTGGGGTCCGTCGCAGGCCGACGGTGGGCCCAGAGGGTGTTCCGCCACGGCACGCTCCCCCGCCCCGCCCGGCTGGCCGCCGGACCGCCGGCCGTTCCTGGCGGAGCTGTGATGAGAAGTGCGGTGCTCCGTCACGCGTCCCGTCCCGTTCAGGGGGTGCCGCGGTCCGCCGTGTCATTCCCTTGATCGATCACGAATGATCACGAACGACCGTGAAAAAAACCCATGTGTGGGCATATCGAATTATTTCACAGTCGTTATTTCGCGCTCGGGGGGAGGTGGATCATGAGCGTCCGCTTGCGGATCGCGCCCATCCGTGCGAGTGGGCGTCCATGCAGAGGAATGCACGGGAATGCAGGGGCGGCGGCCCCGGTTCCGCCCCCGGGCGACCGGAGGGGCTCCTGTTTCACCGACCGGACCGTCGAGCCGTCGAGCCGTCGAGCCGTTGGGCCGTCGCCGTCGCCGTCGGCGCATCGAACTGCCCCGGGAGGGAGACCAGTTCGCCTTCGACCCGCGAGGGGGGCATGGTGTCGCACCGCGACCGCACCCTCAACTGCCCCGCACGGCAAGGCGGGCGGCACGCGGGGTGCGGCGCCCGGGGACGTCGCGGCGTGCGGATCAGTAACGCGGGCCCTGGTCCTGCTCGGCGCGCTCGGCGTCCCGCTTCTTGAGGCGGGCCGCCTCCTTGCGGACCTCGGCCTGGGTGGAGCGCTCCTTCTCCAGCCACTCCGGCCCGCTGTCCTTGAGCGCCTCGATCTGCTCGGTGGTGAGGGCCTCCGTGACCCCGGCGCGCGCCAGGCCCGCGATGGATACGCCCAGCTTCGCCGCGACCACCGGACGGGGGTGCGGGCCGGTGCGCCGCAGCTCCTGGAGCCACTCGGGCGGGTTCGTCTGGAGCTCGTTAAGCTCCGCGCGCGTGACGACACCCTCCTGGAACGCGGCGGGCGTGGCGGGGAGGTACACACCCAGCTTCTTCGCCGCCGTGGCGGCCTTCATCGTCTGGGTGGTCTGGTGCGACTTCATACTGTCCAGACTATCGGCCCGGGACGAGACATCCGACCACAGCCGGTAGCCTGGCGGGGTGACAGACTCGGAAGTATCCCCATCGTTCCGGCTCGCGTACGTCCCTGGGGTGACACCCACCAAGTGGGTGCGGATCTGGAACGAGCGTCTGCCCGACATCCCCCTGGCCCTCCTCCAGGTATCCGCCGCCGAGGCATCCGATGTGTTGCGCGGCGGCGACGCCGACGCGGGCGTCGTACGCCTCCCGGTCGACCGTACGGTGTTCAGCGCGATCCCCCTCTACACCGAGGCGACGGTGGTCGTCGTCCCCAAGGACCACCTCCTCACGGCGGCGGAAGAGGTGACCCTGGAGGACCTCGCGGACGAGGTCGTCTTCCACCCCCTCGACGACGTGCTCGGCTGGGAGCGGCCGCCGGGACAGCCCGCCTTCGAGCGCCCCGCGACCACGGAGGACGCCGTCGAGCTGGTGGCGGCGGGCGTGGGCGTCCTGGTCGTGCCCCAGTCGCTGGCCCGCCTGCACCACCGCCGGGATCTCACCTATCGGCCGGTCGCCGACGCGCCCCAGTCGAGCGTCGTCCTGTCCTGGCCGGAGGAGGCCACCACCGATCTCGTCGAGGACTTCATCGGCATCGTCCGCGGCCGGACGGTCAACAGCACCCGGGGTCGCGGTCAGTCCGCGCAGGAGCCGAAGCGCGAGCGCGGCGAGACGGGCGGCGGCGCGCGGCGCAAGCCGACGCCGGGCAAATCGGCCGGCGGCACCGGGAAGAAGACCGGCGGCACCGCGCGCGGCGGCCGCTCGGGCGGCTCGAAGGCCGGCGGCAGCGGCAGCGGCGGCGCCAAGCGCGGACGCCCGCGCCGCCGCTCGTAGCCCCGGCGCCGAAGTCCGTAGCCCCGGCACCGAAGTCCGTAGCCTCGGCGCCGAAGTCCCTAGCCCCGGCACCAGGACTCGTGTCACGGCCCGGGGCCCGGTGCGTCAGGGCTTGTACGAGGGAGTCCGCGCCGAGCCGGTCTGTGGCCGCGTCACGGGCGACGAGGTTGACCGGACCGTGGAACAGGGTCTGCGCGGACGGGTCGTCCGGGGTCTCCTCGACCCGCAGCCGGAAGGGCATGGACACCCGCACGGTGTCGCCGTCGCGCCAGGTCCGGGACTCCGTGAAACAGCTACCGGGCGTCGGAGTGCCGTCGACCGCAAGGCCGTTGACCGTCACCCGGGATCCGGCCGTCGCCCAGGACGGCACCCGCAGCCGCAACTCGAAGGCTCACCGTACGGCCCCGCGCGGAGAGCCTGCTGCCCTGCTCTCCCGGTCGTCTCGGCGTCGGTGCTCCGCTTAGCCGCCTAGCCGCCTAGCCGCCTAGCCGCCTAGCCGCCTAGCCGCCTAGCCGCCTAGCCGCCCAACCGCCCAGCGGCCCGGCGCGACCGCGCCCAGCGTGGTCGCGCCGGCGTTGGCGCGGAAGACCTGGAGCAGGCGGTTCACGTCGTAGCCGCGCGCGTGGTCGAGCATCAACTCCCTTTCGGTGGAGGGGATTCCCGGGCCGAGTCGCACGTCACCGGGGGCGAAGGGGCGCAGTGCCCGGGGGGCTCGGAGAGTGGGGCCGCCGTCGCGCGGCCGGCCGGGGTGGCGGCGCCACCTGATACTGCGGCGGCGAGTGCGGCGCTCTGGAGAAGAGTTCGCCGCGGGAGGGCCGGAGTCATGTGTGCTCCCCCGCGAATCCAAGGGTGTTCGGTTCTTGAACGCTGTTCGTGTGTCCGCCCAGACGATTGGGACGGGGGATGAGCGTCAACGGGGCCGACCAGCTCAGCGGGGGCGGGATCCCGCCGACCGCACCAGCCAGTCGTACGCCGCCCGGGCCGTGAACTCCCGCTGTCCGCCCGGCAGGACGAGATCCGCCGCGGCGAACCCCGGGTCGTCGGCCTGGGCGGCGAGGTACGGCACGGCGATGCAGCGCATCCCGGCGGCATGCGCGGCGGCGGCACCGGGCGCCGCGTCCTCCAGGACCACGCAGTCGGCCGGGGCCGCGCCCAGGCGGCGGGCCGCCTCGAGGAAGACGTCCGGAGCGGGCTTGCCGTGCGCGACCTCGTCGGCCGACACCACCGTGCGCAGGAACGCGTCCAGCCCCGTGCCGACCAGGATCGCCTCGATCGCCTCGGGCGAGGAGCCCGAGGCCACGGCCAGCGGGACGCTTTCGGCGGCGAGCAGCTCGACGAACGCGCGCATCTGCGGGTAGGCGGGAGTGGAGGCGCGGGCGAGTGCGAGATAGCGGAGGTTCGTGGCGGCGAGGAGTTCGTCGGCCGGAGTCGACAGGCCGTACAGCTCCCTCCAGTGGATGACCGTGTCCAGCGTGCTGATGCCGACGTACCGCTCGTGGTCCGCCCAGGTGAAGTCCCGGACGCCGTGTTCGGCCAGGGTCTGCCGGCCCGCCTCGTAGTAGTTCGGTTCGCTGTCCACGAGTGTGCCGTCGAGGTCGAAGATCACGGCGATGGCGTCGAGTTCGCTCATGCTGGGGCGCTACCTCCCGGCGGCCGTGCGGCCGATCGACTCCACCAGCGGCAGCAGCCGGTGCGGCACCCGCTCGCGCAGCGCGACCTCGGTGCGGGTGCGCACCACGCCCGGCAGGCTGATCAGCTTCTGGATCACATCCTCCAGGTGGGCGTTGTCGCGCGCCACCACCCGGGTGAGCAGGTCTCCGCCGCCCGTGATCGAGAAGGCCTCCACGATCTCCGGTACGGCCGCCAGGGCCGCGCCCACGTCGTCCAGGTGGCCCTGGGTGACCTCGATGTGCACGAAGGCCAGCACCGGGTGGCCCAGTGCGGCGGGGGAGAGCGCCGGGGCCGTGCCGGTGATCACGCCGTCGCGTTCCAGCCGGTCGAGGCGGGCCTGGAGGGTGCCGCGGGCGATGCCGAGGATGCGGGCGTACTCGCGCACGCTGGTACGCGGCTGATCGAGCAGCAGCCCCAATATGCGGGTGTCGAGCTCGTCCACGGCCATCGCGCCCGCCCTGCCCTTCGCCGTCCTGTGATCATCTGTCCAGGGATCGCCTGTTTCGGGATCGCCTGTTTCGGGATCACCGTTTTGTGATCATCATCGACTGTACCAATGGCTCAGGAAGCCGCAGATCGGGTGGGCCGGTCGACGTGGTCCGTTGGCTCTGCCGGGGAGCTGCGGTGCCGACCCGGACTGGGCCAATGGCGCAGTGGATCGGAGGTCACTTGAGCCACTGGCGGCTGAGGTGCTCTGATGGACCCGTCGATGGCGCTGCGGATCCCGCGGCGCCTTTTTCATGCCGGTGTCCGAGGGGGCGGAAAACAGTGCTGAAGAGGGTGTTCGTGGCTCCGGACCCGGGGCGGGTGCGGCTGCGCTTCGCCGCGAGGGCGGTGGTCGGCATCGGGCTCGCGGTCGTCGGCTGCGCCCTGGCCGGGCAGTCCCTCGCGGGCACCGTCACCGGCGGGCTCGCCGCTCTCCTCGCCCTCTTCACCGTCAGCGACGCCACGGTTCGCGGCCAGGCGGTCACCACCGCGCTGCTGCCCGCCGTCGGCCTGCCCGTCCTCGCCGCGGCGGCGCTGCTGCACGACCACCCCGTGGCCCGCGACCTGACCTTCCTCGCCGTGGTCGGCGCGGGCGTGTACGCCCGCCGGTGGGGACCGCGCGGGCACAGCTTGGGCGTGTTCGCGTTCATGACCTTCTTCATCGCGCAGTTCCTGCACGCGACCACCGGACAACTGCCCCAGCTGTACGCCGCCGTCGCCCTGTCCGTCCTCACCGCCGCGGCGGTGCGTTTCGGACTCTGGCGCTACGAGAGCCGGCTGCCCCCGGCCGCCGTGCCGGCCCCGCCCGGCGGCACCGGACTGGCCCGCGTGACCACGCGCCAGGCGATCCAGGCGACCGCCGGCGCGGGCTTCGCGCTGGTCATAGGGCAACTGGTGTCCGGGCAGCGCTGGTACTGGGCCGTCGGCGCCACCTGGTGGATCTTCGTCAACACCGCCTCACGCGGCGAGACGCTGGTACGCGGCTTCCGACGCGTCCTCGGCACGGTGATCGGCATCGGCCTGGGCCTGCTCGTCGCCGTCCCGGTGAACGGGGCCGCCGTGCCGACCGCCGTGCTCCTCGCCGTCTGTGTCTTCGGCATCTTCTACGCGGCCGCCGTCTCCTACACCTGGATGATGCTCTCGGTGACGCTCCTCGCCGAACTGCTCTACGGCACCCTCGGCGTGCTCACCCCCGGCCTGCTCGCGCTACGGCTCACGGAGACCGCCGTCGGGGCGCTCGGCGCGGTCCTCGCGGTGCTGTTCGTCCTGCCCGTGACCACCCACGCCGTCACCGACGCCTGGATCCAGCGCGCGCTGCGCTGCGTCCACGCCTGCACCGCGGAGGCCGCCGCCCGCCTCTCCGGCGCCGACCACGCGGACCCGGCGCGGCGGGTCGCCGAACTGGAGCAGCTGCTCGGCCGGGTCCGGCTCTCGGTCGCCCCGCTCATGCACCCGCTGAACCCGATGGTCGGCCGCAAGCGTCGCGCCCGCCAGGTGCTCGCCCTGCTCGACGACTGCGCCCGCGAGACGCGCGGCCTGGTCACCGTCGCCGCCGACCCGGAGGCCTCCCACGACGCCCGCCTGGCCGCCGCGTGCTGGCGGGTGGAGGCCGCGGTGGAAGCACTCACGCAGCGCGGGGCGGACGACGCGGAGCACCTCTTCACCGCCGCCCACCCACCCGCGGCGGAACCCGCGCTGGCCCACCTCCACGGCCTGGAACGCGCCCTCGCCGAGCTCGCCACCCCGTTGCGCACCCCGTCGGGATCACCACTGGTCGGCGCCTGAGCGATCGCCTTGGGCGGCTGTGGCTTCGGCTGCGGTTGTGGGCCGCCCTGCAACCGGAGCGCGGCTGCGTGCGGGCTGCCGCGGCGCTGCCGCTCAGGTGGTCTGGTCCAGGTGCGCAGGGGGCCAGGGGGCCAGGGGGCCAGGGGTCCAGAGGGTTCGCGGGCTCGGGGTCGTGCGGGCGTGCGGACGCGCCGTCGTGCCGGCGTACGGCGCGGCGGGGCGCGGTGTCTGTCCGGGGCCGGTCGGCCCTTCTTCGGGGAGTCTCCGCGGCCGTCGCCGGGCTGGTCCGCGGCGTGCCTCGCGACGGCTGTCGCCCGCGTGGTTCCGGCGCGCCCGGCGTGTTCGATTCGGGCGGCAGAGCCCGGGCGCGACATGGCCGGACTGATGGTCTAGACCGCTCATGATCGACTGCTACCGTCACGTCCGACAGGTGCGCGCGACGAGAGGGGACAGCGGTGACAGACGGCGGCAGGCGGCAGCGGCGGGCGTTCATCGGGTCGTTCACGGCGGCCGGGGGCCGGGGGCTCGTGACGGCGGCCGTGGACGCGGACAGCGGCGCGCTGACGGTCCTCGGCAGCGTCGACGGCGTACCCGACCCCTCCTACCTGGCCCTGTCCCACGACGGGAGCACCCTGTACGCGGTGAGCGAGACGGCCGAGGGCGCGGTGGCCGCGTACCGCGTGGACGGCGACAAGGTGGAGCAGGCCGGGCCGGCGGTCCTGGTCGGCGGCAGCAGTCCCACCCACCTCAGCGTCTTCGACGGGCACGTCCTGACCGCCAACTACGGCTCGGGCAGCGTCAGTGCCGTACCCGTCCGCCCCGACGGAAGCCTCGCCCCCGCCGCGTCCGGGGTGCTGGAGCACACCGGATCCGGCCCGCACACGCGCCGCCAGCAAGGCCCGCACGCCCATCAGGTGCAGCCGGACCCGAGCGGGCGGTGGGCCGTCAGTGTCGACCTCGGCACGGACTCGGTAAGGGCGTGCACGCTCAGCGACGGCACACCCGTACTGCACCGGGAGACCGCCCTGCGGCCCGGCTCCGGGCCGCGGCACCTCGCCTTCCATCCGGACGGCTCGTACGCCTACGTGCTGAACGAACTCACGCCGACCGTCACCGTCTGCCGCTGGGACGCCGCGAACGGTGTGCTGAAGCCGCTGGCCGAGACCCCGGTGCTGCCCGGCGCCCCCGCGGGGGACGCCTACCCCTCGGGCATCGTCGTCTCGCCCGACGGCCGCTTCGTGTGGACCGCCACCCGCGGCGAGGACGTGCTGTCCGTGCTCGCCGTCCAGGGCGAGGAGCTGCGACTGGTCGGCACGGTCCCGAGCGGCGGGCACTGGCCCCGCGCGATCGCCGAGGCGGACGGGTTCCTGTACGTCGCGAACGAACGCTCCGGCGACGTCACCTGGTTCTCCGTCGACCGGGAGACGGGCGTTCCGCGTCGCGGCGGCGCCGTCGAGGTGCCGGCGGCGGCGTGTGTGGTCCTCGGCTGAGTTCCGGCGGGTCGCTCCGGGGGCACCGGCAGCCCTGGTGAGCTCCGGGCGCCCCCCGGAACGTGAGCTCCGGGCGCCCCCGGAACGGCGAGAGGGCCTGCTCCGGCGTGCGGAGCGGGCCCTCTCGGCGTTTCGCCGTCTTTCCGGTCCGGCTCAGCGGACCGGCGTGCCCTGCGCCTGCTGCGGGGCGATGCCCAGGGCCGACGTGTACTTGGCCAGAGCCAGCTTGCCGATGGCCGGGTAGGGGCCGAGCGCCTCGGCGGCGGAGCAGCCCGCCTCCCTGGCGGCGTCCTCGACCAGGGCCGCGTCGATCTCCGGGCCGATCAGATACGGGGCCAGCGCCAGCTGCTGCGAGCCCGAACCCCGCAGCTGCTCGGCGACGGACGCGATCGAACCCTCCTGGTCCAGGGCCGCCGCCATCACCGGCACGGCCAGCCGCGCGGCGAGCAGCATGCCGGTGATCCCGGCGGCCTGCACGGCCTCCTCGCCACCGACCGACGCCAGGATGATGCCGTCCGCGGCGGTCGCCACGGTGAACAGACGGGCGCGGTCCGCACGCGCCAGGCCCGCCTCGGACAGACGTACGTGCAGCGCCTCCGCGAGCAGCGGGTGCGGGCCGAGGACGTCGGTCAGCTCGGCCGCGATCCGGCTCTCCATCACGGCCTGTCGGACCTGGCGCAGCAGGGCGCTGTCCGGACCGGCCAGCAGGGGCACGACGACGGCCACCGGACCGTCGGGCTCCTTGGCCTCCACGCCGGCGGCGAGGGCCTGCTCGTAGCGGGCGGTGCGCTCTTCGGCGGCGCGCGCGAGCACGGACTGGAGGGTCGGGAACTCCGCGTCGTCCCCGTCGAGGTACCCGATCCGGGCGTCGAGGCCGGGGAGCTCGGAGCGGGCGATGCTCACGACCTCTTCGGCGAGGCCGCGCGTGGCGGTCCCGGGCGTTCCCGGCACCGCCAGGACAAGCGCGGGCGCGCCCTCGGGAGCCGCCAGCGGCTCGGGTCGGCGGTGCCGCCCGGGCTGGCGGGGGCGCGGCATTCGTACAGGCAGGCCGGACGCGGGCCCAGTGGGGGAGCTCATGGCGCCGCATGTTACTGGCTCATTGGGTTCCCCTGTTCGGGGAGGGTGCAGGTGAGCGGTATCCGTCCGGTTTTGTCTGATGAGTTACGTACGGATCAGAAGTGATCGGCGTGATTTCCGGGTGACTTGTCCTCGACGGGGTTAATCCCCCTTTTGGTGAAGACGGACACCATTGTCCCGTCACTCGGCAAGGTGAGCGCGTCAGTTGCCAGGTCAGTGGCCATACGGACCGCACCGTGCAGCGGATCGCCGTCGGCCGGCACTCGGCGTGCGTGGGGTAGCTTTTGCGCCAGTTCGTGCCCCAGTGGGACGAGGAGGGGCTTGCCCATCCTGAACAGGCCTCCGGTGAGCGCGACTCGGGGCTCGCCCGAGGACGGGCACACGGCGGCCGCGGACTCGGCCATGTGCCGGGCGGCCGCGCCGAGGATGTCCACGGCGACAGGGTCGCCCTCGTGCGCGCCGACGGCCATCCGGGGCGCGAAGGACGCGAGGACGCCGGCCCGGTCGGGACGCGGACAGAGGCTGCCCGGCAGTCCGGGCAGCGGCCCGAACTCCTCCTCGGCAGCCGCGCGGAGCCGCCCGGCCGGTCGTCGTGTGCGCGCGCAGCGCGGCCTCCAGACCGGCCCGCCCGATCCACGCGCCGCTGCCGCAGTCGCCCAGGAGATGCCCCCAGCCGTCCGCGCGCCGCCGGCCGGTGAGGTCCGTGCCGAGCGCGATGAGCCCCGTCCCGGCGGCGAGCACGGCACCCGGGTACGGCCCGAGGGCGCCGACGTACGCGGTGACGGCGTCGGCGGCCAGAGCGACCTTCCGCGCCCCGAACTTCCGCGCCAGAGCGCCCGGCAGTTCGGCGCGCAGCGCGTCGCCCAGTGTGCTCAGCCCGGCCGCTCCCACGACGACCGTGCCCAGCTCCGCGACGCCGGTCTCCGCGGTCAACGCCCTTACCAGCGGTACGAGTTGCTCCATCAGGTGCCCCGGGTCGATGCCCCGCGAGCCGGTGCGCACCGGCTCCGGCGACGCCCGCTGGGCCAGGGCACCGCGTGCCACGGTGCCGACGGCGACGCGCAGCCCGGAACCGCCGGAGTCCACGGCGAGCAGACCGGCCGGGGCGCCGCCCCGGTCCGTCAGGGCAGGCGCCAGTCCACGGGCTGGCCGCCCTGGCCGATCAGCAGGTCGTTGGCCCGGCTGAACGGGCGGGAGCCGAAGAACCCGCGGTCGGCCGACATGGGGGAGGGGTGGGCGGACTCCACCGCCGGCAGCTGTCCGAGCAGCGGACGCAGGTTGCGGGCGTCGCGGCCCCACAGGATGGACACCAGTGGCTTGCCGCGCGCGGCCAGGGCCCGTATGGCCTGTTCGGTGACCTCCTCCCAGCCCTGCCCGCGGTGCGCGGCCGGCTTGCGCGGAGCGGTGGTGAGCGCCCTGTTGAGCAGCAGCACGCCCTGCTGGGTCCACGGCGTCAGGTCGCCGTTGGAGGGCTGGGGCAGCCCCAGGTCGGTGTTCAGCTCCCGGTAGATGTTGATCAGGCTGCCCGGCAGCGGCCGCACCTCGGGCGCGACCGAGAAGGACAACCCCACCGCATGGCCCGGGGTCGGATACGGGTCCTGCCCGACGATGAGGACGCGTACCTCGTCGAAGGGCTGCTGGAAGGCCCGGAGGACGTTCGCCCCCGCCGGGAGGTAGGTGCGTCCGGCGGCGATCTCCGCGCGCAGGAAGTCGCCCATCTCGGCGATCTTCCCGGCGACGGGTTCGAGTGCCTTCGCCCAGCCCGGTTCGAGGATTTCATGCAAGGGTCGTGGTGCCACGGGCGTCACCCTACTGCCGTACGCGTGACGGCGATCAACCGGTGGCCTAGGCCGTACCGGGACGGCCCAACTGGCTTCTTCGTCAGATCCCTTGGCCTCATCAACGGCTTCCTCCCCCTCTTCCCGTCGTCCCGTTCGGACGACGACCGTGACCCGGACGCGCGGCATGTCCGGCGGAAACACCTGGGAGACGGCGGAGTTGGACGGACGGCCCGCTGTACGTGCCCACCGCGAGCGGCGCCTCGGCCATGTCGATCACCTCCGCGAGATCGTCGTCCCAGACACCCGCCAGTCTGCACCCCGCCACTGACAGTCACCCCCAGCGAACGGTGTCTGCGCAGGTCACGGGGCACGTGACGGTCGGGTGACGCCAGTCTGCGATGTTCCGCGGACAGCTTCCGGGCACTTTCGGACAGACGCCTGCGCGGGTGGTGGGTCACGTGGGACCGTCGAGCCGGTGGACTCGCCCTGAGCATCGTGGCCGCATCGCCCGTATGGGAGGGCGGTCGGGGGATGTTCGTGCGCTCACGAGGAGGAAGCCTTCGATGGCGTTCCGTGGTCCGAAGGTGTGGCTGTGGCGCTGGCGGCGCAATCCGCTCAGGCGCCGCACCGACGCGGTGGAGGCCTGGGTCGTGCTCGGTGCCTGGGCGGTCACCGTCCTCGCCGGGGTGCTCGCCGGTCTGACGGCCACCTGGTCCGTCGAGGACGGACTGGCCCGCGAACGTGAGGAGTGGCGCCCCGCGGTGGCGCACCTCACGGAGAAGGCGCCCGGAACGGCCCGCGTGCAGACCGGCACCGCCAGCGGGGACCGGGTGTGGGGGAAGGCGGACTGGACCGCGGCGGACGGCACCGCGCACTCCGGGCTGGTCCGGGTCCGCCCCGGCAGCACGGCCGGCACACCGGTGATGATCTGGACGGACCGTCAGGGAAGCATGGTGACCAGACCCGCCACCCCCGCCGAGGCCCAGGTGCGTTCATCCCTGGTCGGCGGCCTGGCGGGGGTCAGCACCGCGGCCGTCCCCTTCATCGCCGGCCGCGCCCTGCGCGCCCGTCTGGAACGCCGTCGCATGGACCGGTGGGACGCGGACTGGGCTCGGTTCGACCCACTCTGGGGACGCCAGACGGGCTGAGGCCCGCGATCACGCGGTCACATGGGACGCGGCGATCACGCGGTCACATGGCGGCGATCACGCGGTCACATGGCACGCGGCCATCCGCGCTCACGCGCTCGCGCGGGCCTCAGCTCGGGGCAGCCGAGCGGCGGACTCCAGGCAGGCCGCCGGCTCACTCCCCGCCCGGCAGCGCCCGGTTCAGGATCCCGTCGAGGTCCGCCGTGTCGGGCAGCGTGCCGAAGGCGTACCCCCAGTCGCCGCCGAGCCGGGTCGCGCAGAAGGCGTCGGCGACCGCGGGCGGGGCGTGCCGGACCAGCAGGGAGGCCTGGAGGGTGAGGGCCATGAGCTCCACCAGCCGGCGGGCACCGGACGGCGTCGCGTCGGTCAGCCTGTCCTTGAGCCGGCTGACCGCCGCGTCCAGCCGGGCGTCCGCGCCCTGGGCCAGGGCGAGTTCGGCGAACAGGGCGTCCGCGACACCGGGCTCCCGCACGAGTGCCCGCAGCACGTCGAGGGCGTTGACGTTCCCCGAGCCCTCCCAGATCGACAGCAGGGGCGCCTCGCGGTAGTGCCGGGGCATGCCCGAGTCCTCCACGTAGCCGTTGCCGCCCAGGCATTCCAGCGCCTCCGCAGTGAAGGCGGGGCCTCGCTTGGTGACCCAGTACTTGCCGACGGCCGTGGCGATCCGGCGGAACGTCCGCTCACCGGCGTCCCCCCGCACCGCCCGGTCGGCCGCGCCCGCCAGCCGCAGGGTGAGCGTCGTCGCGGCCTCCGACTCCAGCGCGAGGTCGGCCAGTACGTTGCGCATCAACGGCTGGTCCACCAGCCGTGCGCCGAACGCGCTGCGGTGCCGCACATGGTGTCCCGCCTCGACGAGCGTCTTGCGCATCAGCGTCGCCGACATCATCACGCAGTCCAGCCGCGTGCAGTTGACCATCTCGATGATGGTCTTGACGCCCTGCCCCTCGGGCCCGACCAGCCAGGCCACCGTCCCGTCGAACTCCGGCTCCGAGGAGGCGTTGGACCGGTTGCCGAGCTTGTCCTTCAGCCGCTGGATGCGGAACGTGTTGCGGCTGCCGTCGGGCAGCACACGCGGCACCAGGAAGCAGGACAGGCCGTCCGGGGCCTGCGCCAGCACCAGGAACACATCGCACATCGGCGCCGAGGTGAACCACTTGTGCCCGCGCAGGGTGTACAGGCCGGGCTCGGCAGTGGGCGTCGCGACGGTCGTGTTCGTACGGACGTCCGAACCGCCCTGCTTCTCGGTCATCCCCATGCCGGCGAGCAGCCCGCGCTTCTGCGTCGGCACCCGGAGCCCGGGCTCGTACTCCCTGCTGGTCAGCAGGGGTTCGTAGACCTTCGCCAGCTCCGGCTGGCGGCGCAGCGCGGGAACGGCGGCGTACGTCATCGAGGTGGGACAGCCGTGCCCGGCCTCGGTGTGCCCCCACACCAGGCCGCTCGCCGTCCGGACCACGTGGGCGCCGGGCCGCTCGTCCGCCCAGGGCGTGCCCGCGAGGCCCTCGGCGACCGCCGCCCCCATCAGATGGTGCCAGCTGGGGTGGAAGTCGACCTCGTCGACGCGGTTGCCGTAGCGGTCATGGGTGCGCAGCTCGGGCTCGTGGCGGTTGGCCAGCTCGCTCCACTCCTGCGCCTCGGCGCCGCCGGCCCGCAGCCCGAGCCGCCGGACGTCGTCCTCGGCCCACCCGGCGCCCTCCCGGCGCAGCCCCTCCAGCAGGGCCGTGTCGTCGGAGGCGTCGTACGGGGCCAGGGGAGGGGCCTGATTGGTGACGTCGTGCGTGACGTTCTGCGTGACATCGTGCGTGATGCCGGACCCGGCGCCGAACTTGGCGTCGTCCGGCTGCGACTGGGGCTGCGACGGAGGCTGGGGCTGCGACTGGGCGTGCGCGAGTATCGAGGCCATGCCCCCCATGTTGCACCTCTGCTGCGACCGCAGCAATATTGCAACAAGAAGTCGCACGTACAGTACGTGTCCATGCGGATCAACGTGTCGGCGCAGCCCGGCGAGGTCGACCTGCGGCCACTGTCCGCGCGCTCGGTCGTGCTGAGCCTGCTGCTCGGCGCCCACCCGCCCGAGCTGCCGGTACGGGACCTCGTCCGCGCCGTGGAACCCTTCGGTGTCGGCGGGTCCACCCTGCGTGCCGCGCTGAGCAGGATGGTGGCCGCGGGCGATCTGCGCCGCACGGACGCCGTCTACGGTCTCAGTGACCGTCTGCTGTCCCGCCAGCGCCGTCAGGACGACGCCGTGCGTCCCCGCACGCGCGCGTGGAACGGTGACTGGGAGATGGTGGTCGTCACGGCGACCGGGCGTGGCCCCGCCGAACGCGCCGACCTGCGCGCCCGGTTGACCGCCCTGCGGCTGGCCGAGCTGCGCGAGGGTGTCTGGCTCCGGCCCGCCAATCTTCGGCGGTCCCTGCCGGGTGACCTCACGCAGGTGGCCCAGCACTACACCGCGCGCCCCGAGCTGTCCGCGACCGAACTGGCAGCGAACCTGTGGCCGTTGGAGGCCTGGGCCGCCTCGGCCCGGTCCCTGCTCTCCCACGTGGACCGGGTGACCCGCACGGGTCACCCGGCCGACCGGCTCACCGCGTTCGCCGCCCTGGTGCGACACCTGCTCGCCGATCCCGTGCTGCCCGCCGAACTCCTCCCGGGCGACTGGCCGGGCGCGGCCCTGCGGTCCGCGTACACGGGCTATCAGGGGGAGTTGGCGGACACGGTGCCTCAGCACGGCCGCCCGGAATGAGGTGCGGCGGCCGTACGACGCCCGGTGGCTCCGGTGCCTTACGGCCGCCGCTCGCCGATCACTTGTAGGTGATGTCCGAGGTCGCGTACTTGCGGTAGGTGCCGTCGGGGCCGGTGCCGTTCGTGGTGGGCTCGGCGCCCGTGGTGTTGCCGATGTACTTCTGACAGGGAATGATCTTCTTGCTGCTGTCGCCGACGATCGTGATGGCCCTGAGGGTCGCGCTGTCGCCGTAGTCGGTGTTGATGCCGACGGGCCGGCTGCCCTTGCAGGTCGCCTCGATGGTGTTGAGATTGATCGTCCGCTTGTACTGCGTCTTGCAGTTTCCGCAGGACCGTACGAAGGTGCCGAAGGTCCGCACCGCGAAGGTGGAGACGTTCAGCGTTCCGGCGCCGTTGAACTGGAACACCTTGTCGCCGGCCGGTCGCCACGCGGGGGCGGCACCGCCTAGGCGGTGCCCTCCGGCGCCTGGCCGGCTCCCCTCGGAGCCTTGTCGCCGCCCTTGCCGACGTTCTGCTCGCCGCTGCTGCTGCTGCCGCTGCCGCCGTCGATGTGGCCGTCCGCCGGGCCGGCCACGGCGACGGCGGCCGAACCGGCCTTGCTCGGTGTGTGGTTGAAGAGCAGGTTCAGCACGATCGCCGTCAGACAGCCCGCGCTGATGCCGCTGTTCATCACCGTCTGGAACCAGTCGGGGAACTTCCCGTAGACCGTCGGCACACCGACCGGCAGCACGCCCACGGCCAGCGAGACCGCCACGACCGTCAGGTTGTGGTTGTCCTTGAAGTCGACCTGGGCCAGGGTCCGCAGCCCGCTCGCGGCGACCGTCCCGAACATCACCAGGCCCGCGCCGCCCAGGACCGGCGCCGGTATCGCCGCGACCACCGCGCCCAGCTTGGGCAGCAGCCCGAGCAGGACGAGGATGCCGCCCGCCGCGGCGACGACCCAGCGGCTGCGCACCCGGGTCATGCCCACCAGGCCCACGTTCTGCGCGTACGCCGTGTAGGGGAACGTGTTGAAGACGCCGCCGAGTACGGTCGACAGGCCGTCGGCGCGCAGGCCGTCGGACAGGGAGCGCGGCTCGACCCCGCGCCCGGTCAGCTCGCCGACCGCGATCAGGTCACCGGTGGTCTCCGTCATCGTCACCAGCGCCACGACCAGCATCGAGATGATCGCCGAGGCCTCGAAGGCGGGCGCGCCGAAGTGGAACGGTGTGCTGATCCCGACCCAGTCGGCGTCCCCGACCCCGCCGAAGTCCGTGAAACCGCACGGCACCGCGACCGCGAGCCCCACGGCGATGCCGATCAGCACCGCGATCCGGCTCAGGAACACCGGTGCGAACCGCTGCACGCCCAGCACCACCGCGAGCACGAATCCGGCGAGCGCCAGGTTCTTCGGCTCCCCGAAGTCCTTCGAACCGGCGCCGCCCGCGGCCCAGTTGCCCGCCACCGGCAACAGTGAGACGCCGATGACCAGGATGACGGTGCCCGTGACGACCGGTGGGAAGAAGCGCAACAGCCTCCCGAAGACCGGTGCCAGCAGTACGATCGCGAGTCCCGCGACGATCACCGAGCCGTAGATCGCGGGCAGCCCGCCGCCCGTCGTGCCGATCAGCACCATCGGCGACACGGCGGCGAACGTACAGCCCTGCATGACCGGCAGCCGGACACCGAAGCGCCAGAAGCCCACGCACTGGATGAGCGTGGCGATCCCGCACACCAGCAGGTCGGCGGTGATCAGATACGCCAGGTCGGCCGGCGACAGCTTCATCGCGCCGCCCACGATCAGCGGAACGGCCACCGCGCCCGCGTACATCGCGAGCACGTGCTGGAGCCCGAAGGCGGTCAGTTGGCGTACGGGTGGGACCTCGTCCACGGGATGTACGGGTGGTGCGGGACGTGCCGATGTGGGCGTGGGCATGGGCAACTCCAGAGCGGCGGCGAGGGGGTGGCGACATCCGGACAGCACGAGACCGTAGGCGGCTTGAACAGTTTGTTGATTTCCGGGCTGTTGCCGCCGTGTGTCCTGCTCTCCCGACCGCACCCCGCTCCGCTAGCGAAGGTCCCGCGGAAGGGCCGGTGGGAGATCAGGTGGGAGGTCCGGCTTGAGGTTCGGTGGGAAGTCCGGCACGAGGTCCGGTGGGAGGGCCGAACCCGCCGCGGCCCGCAGCGACGCCCAGTCCGGCAGCTTGACGACACCCCGTCCCAGGGTGGCCCCGAGTTCGGCCTCGGCGCGTTCGATGGCCTGCCAGCCCGCCCATTCGACCGGTTCGATCCCCTGCGCGCGCAGCGCCGTGAGGGGGTCCTCGGGCAGCTCCCGGCCCAGGAGCGCGGGGGCGTCCTCCAGCAGAGACGTCACCGTCTCCTTCGCGCACGGCCGGTTGGTGCCGATGACTCCCGTCGGGCCGCGCTTGATCCAGCCCGCCACGTACTCGCCCGGCGCCACGGCCCCCGCCCGCAGGACGCGTCCGGCCAGATTCGGTACCGTGCCGCGTTCCGCGTCGAACGGCAGCCCCGCCAGCGGCACCCCGCGATAGCCCACCGACCGCAGCACCAGCTGCGCCTCGATGTCCTCGTACCGTCCGGTGCCCGTGACGCCGCCTTGCCCGTCGGGCTCCGTGCGCTCGAAGCGCACCGCGCCCACGTGCCCGTCGTCGTCGAGTACCTCGACCGGCCGCAGGAAGAAGCGCAGCCGGATCCGGCGCGCGGTCCGCCGGGGCGGCTGTTCCGCCCAGGCGCGCAGCACCTCCACGTTGCGGCGCTGGGCGGCCGGCAGCGCGGAGGGGTCGGTGTACGCCGGGTCCGCGGCCAGCTCTGCGGGGTCCACCACGACCTCCGTGTCCGGCAGGGACCCCAGCTCGCGCAGCTCCTTGGTGGTGAAGCGGGCCTGGGAGGGTCCGCGCCGGCCCACCAGATGGATGTCGGCCACCCTGCTGTCGGCCAGGGCGGTCAGCGCGGCCTGCGGCATGTCGGTGGGGCTGAGTTCGGCCACGCCTCTGGCGAGCATCCGCGCGACGTCGACGGCGACGTTTCCCATGCCGACGACCACGGCCGAACGGGCGTCCGCCACGAAGGCGGCGTCCGCGGCGTCCGGGTGGGCGCTGTACCAGGACACGAACTCCGTCGCCGACCAGCTGCCCGGAAGGTCCTCGCCCGGGATGCCCAGATGCCGGTCGGTGGCGGCGCCCACGCAGTACACGACCGCGTGATAGAGCTCCCGCAGCCGCTCGGCCGGGATGCCGTCGGCGCCCACCCGCACCCCGCCCAGGAAGCGCACCCGTTCGTGCTCCAGGACCGTGCGCAGATTGTTCTGGAGTGACTTGATCTTCTCGTGGTCGGGTGCCACGCCGTAGCGAACCAGGCCGTACGGGCACGGCAGCCGGTCCAGGACGTCGACGCACACCCCGGGGTCCTCCTGGACGAGGCTCTGGGCGGTGTAGCACCCGCTCGGCCCGGAGCCGACGACGGCGACACGCAGCACGGCGGTTACTCCTTCTCCGAGGGCAGTGGGGGATCGGAGGAGATCGCTGACGTCTTCAGCATCGCACCGTGAGGGCTCCGCTGACAGGGTGCTGTGGCGTTCGGGGGCGTGCGTGTCCATTCGTATGGAATGTGATCATGCGGTTACGTTGCGTGTGTGCTAGAAGCATCCTTTCTTAATCTTTCCGGTCGTTCCGCCTCGGACGGCGCGGTGTCCGTGTGGCCCGCGTGGGAGGTGCAGGAGGGGGAAAGTGCGACCACGTGGCTCAACGTCCGGTTGGCCTTCGCCGACGGGGCCCGGGTGGACACACTCGCCGTGGTGTCCGACGGCTGTGTCTCGGTCGAGGACGTCCGGGCCCAGCCCGCGCTCTCCTTCGGTGACCTGACGGTGCTCGCGGACTGGATCGAGGGACCGTTGTTCGAGGCCTGCGGGCTCGACGCCGACCCGGAGCTCGACGCCGGCCCGGTGGAGGGGCCGGCGAACGGGATCGGCGAGACCGTGTTCGGGCCCGACGACGCGGCCGGCGGACGCCGGGCCCGCCCCGCGTGGCCGCGCGGGATCGAGGGGCGGTGGCTGGTCGCGCAGGAGTACCGGGCCGCCCAGGACGAGGGTGTCGATCCCGTCCACGCGGTGATGTGCGCGACCGGGCACAGCCGCCGGCGGTCCCTCAGGCTGATCGCGCAGGCCCGGGACGCCGGTTATCTGACACCGCGCCACGCCAGGCGCTGACCACGTCGGTCGCCGCCTCTCGCGCGTTCGCGCGGCCGGTCGCCGCCTCTCGCGCGTTCGCGCCGTCGTCACGCATCGCACGCGTCCGCGTGGGGGCGGTCACCGCACCTTGTGTATCCGCGTGATCGTCACCCCATCTCACGCATCCGTGTGATCTCGCTCGTCTGCTGGGCGATCACGTCGTCCGCCATCTCCTCGATCCGGACGTTGTTGCCCTGCGCCTTCACGTCCGTGGCCATGCTGATCGCGCCCTCGTGGTGGGTGATCATCAGGGTGAGGAACAGTTCGTCGAAGGCCTTGCCCCGGGCCGCGCGCAGCTTCGCCAGTTGGGCCTCGGTCGCCATGCCGGGCATCGCGGTGTGCTCGTGTCCGGCTGTGCCGCCGTCCTTGACGTAGGGCTTCAGCCAGCTCTCCATGACACTGATCTCCGGCCCCTGCGCGGCGGAGATCCGCTCGGCGAGCCGCTTGACGTTCGTCGACTCGGCGCGTCCGGGGACGAGTTCGGTCATCTCCAGGGCCTGGGTGTGGTGCTCGATCATCCGGTGGGCGTAGGCGATGTCCGCCGCGTTCGGGGTGTCGTCGTCGGCGCGCTGCTGCGCCGCGTCCGCGGCGGACAGGGTCCGGTTCGCCTCGCCCGGCGCACCCGGCACGATGACCGACGGCCCGTCCGCCCCGGCCGACCTGGGCTCGGCGGCCGAGCCCGAGTCGCAGCCCCCGAGCGCGAGTACGGCCAGCGCGGTCAGTGCGGCCGTGGTGAGGGACGTACGGGACGCGCGGCGGAAGAGCACAAGGACCTCCAGTGGCAGGCGGGTTGACGGGAGCCCGGCGATCATCCGGGCGTCGGTGACGAATTCCGGCGGGTTCGCGCACGCCAGGGCACATGACGTGGCATGGCGAACGCATTGCCCTCTGTTGATGTGAGCATGGTAAAGACGATACTTCGGTGGAGCATGAACCGTTCCTGTGTGAACGGCGGCTACGGCGACTAGGGAGGAAGCAGTGACCCTGTTGAACCATTCCCGGACGCGGCACAGACGACTCGGAATCGCCGCGGTGGCGACCGGACTCCTGGCCGCGCTGCTGACCGCGGCCCCGGCGGCCGCCACCCCCGACCCGGGGGACGGTCCGGCGGCGCGGACGGAACTGTCCGCGAACGCGCAGGCCCGGGCGGCGCGGGCGATCGCCGACGGTGAGATACCCGGCCAGGACGAGATCGTCCACTCCGCCAACATCGAACACCTCGCCAACGTCCCCAAGGAGGCCTTCACCGGCCTCAACTCGGACCTCGCCTTCCAGGGCAGGTACGCCTTCGCCGGCAACTACGACGGCTTCCGCATCTTCGACCTCCGCAACCCGAAGGCGCCCAGGACGGTCGCCCAGGTGCTCTGCCCCGGCTCGCAGAACGACGTCTCCGTCTCCGGCGACCTGCTGTTCCTGTCCACCGACTCCTCCCGCAGCGACAGCAGTTGCAACAGCACGACGCAGCCCGCGACCGAGAAGTCGTCGTGGGAGGGCATGAAGATCTTCGACATCAGCGACAAGACGAACCCGAAGTACGTCGCCGCCGTCGAGACCGCGTGCGGCTCGCACACCCACTCGCTGGTGCCGGAGCGCAGGAACGTCTTTATCTACGTCTCCTCGTACTCGCCGAGCGCCACCTACCCCGACTGCCAGCCGCCGCACGACGGCATCTCGGTCATCAAGGTGCCGCGCAACGCCCCCGAGAAGGCCGCGGTGGTGAGCTTCCCCGTCCTCTTCCCCGGCGACGGGCCGGACGGCGGCGGCAACCCGGGCTCGCCGACGAACCCCGGTGTCTCCAAGACGACCGGCTGCCACGACATCACCGTGCTGGCCGACAAGGACCTGGCCGCGGGCGCGTGCATGGGTGACGGCATCCTGTTCTCCATCAAGGACCCCGAGCACCCGAAGGTCATCGACCGGGTCCAGGACAACGTCAACTTCGCGTTCTGGCACTCGGCGACCTTCAACCAGAAGGCGAACAAGGTCGTGTTCACCGACGAACTCGGCGGCGGCGGCGCGGCCACCTGCAACGCGACCGTCGGTCCGGACCGCGGCGCCGACGGCATCTACGACATCGTCGGCAAGGGCGACCACCGCAAGCTCGTCTTCCGCGGCTACTACAAGATCCCCCGCCACCAGGCGGACTCCGAGAACTGCGTGGCCCACAACGGCTCGCTGATCCCGGTCAAGGGCAGGGACATCATGGTCCAGGCCTGGTACCAGGGCGGCGTCTCGGTCTGGGACTTCACCGACTCCGCCCGCCCCAAGGAGATCGCCTACTTCGAGCGCGGGCCGCTGTCCACCACGCTCGCCATCGGCGGTTCGTGGTCGGCGTACTACTACAACGGCTACATCTACTCGAACGACATCGCCAAGGGCTTCGACGTGCTGAAGCTGAGCGACCGTCGCACGGATCCGGCGAAGCGCGTCCGGCTGGACGAGCTCAACGTCCAGACGCAGCCGGACTACTTCGACTGACGACCGCTCGCTACCTCGACCGATCGGCCGGTGGCTGAGGCGACTCGTCGACCGGTCGTCGACGCGGCCGGCCGGCCGGTTGCGGATGGGGCTGATCCACGGCCTGCTGATGCGGCTGGTCGACCGGTTGCTGCTCCGTCGCGAAGAAGCGTGACAGATCCGTCTCGACCGTCCCGCCGGACGCCTCGGTGTCCGGCGGGACGCCCATGTCCCAGTCCAGTCCGTAGCGCTTGAACAGCTCGGCGCGCAGCGGGGTGATGGGCAGCGGCACGTTCGGCAGGACCATCGCGTAGACGGCGCCCATGAGCAGGGAGCGCAGCAGCGGGTAGTCGGCGTCCACGTCCTGCGAGCCGTGCCGGACCATGGTGTCCCGCAGCAGCTCGGCCAGCCGCTTCTGTTCCGGGCACTGCACGAAGCCCTCGGCCTGCAACAGTCCCGCCATGTGCTGGCGCATCAACACCGGCTGGTCCCGGGCCAGTCCCAGGACGGCGTCCACGGCGCGCGCCGTCCTCTCCCGGCCGTCCTCGGAGTGCGGCTCCCGCTCCAGTGCCTCCTCCAGCGTGCGGTGCATCAGCCGGTGCACGGCCGACTGCACCAACTGGCGCTTGCCGGGGAAGTAGTACGAGACCAGGCCCCGCGCGGAACCCGCCCGGTCGGCTATGTCGCCGAGTGTCGTCGCCTCGTACCCGCGCTCCCGGACGAGTTCGACGGCCGCCTGCAGCAGACGTTCCCGGGAACGCCGCCGCAATTCTTCATTGACCGAGGCGCTGCGCGGGGACATGCTGGAACTCCTGCGTTGACTGGTTGGCAGCCAACTATACTCAGCGCGTCCTGGCCGACCCCTGTGCGGGGTCCGGCCGGGCTGTCGTCCGCCTCGGGCGACGCGGGGGATCGTCCGAGGCGGACGCTTTCTCCGCACCGGTAGTTGCCTGAGGCGATTTGCTCGGGATTCGTATGTCCCGGGTGGCCGGCCCGGGGACGAGGTCAGCCCACCAGGTCCAGTACCGGACGCAGGCCGTCCGGACGCTCGGTCACCGGCAGATGGTCCACGAAGTGGACGCCGCAGCCCAGGGCCGCCGCACCGCCGTCCGCGTGGCGGTCGTCGCCCACCATGAGCGTGTCCCGCGGATCGGCGCCGAGCAACTCGCAGGCGGCGCCGAACAGTCGTGGGTCCGGCTTCTGGACGCCGTGTTCGTACGACAGGGCGTAGGTGTCGACGTACGGGTCGAGGCCGTGCTCGCGGAACACCGGGCGAAGGTCCCAGCCGATGTTGCTCACCACCCCCACGCCGATCCCGCGCTCGCGCAGTGCCCGCAGTACCTCGGCGGCGTCCGGATACGGCGCCCACGCGGCCGGAACCATGTGCCGGTCGTACAGCGCGTCGTGCAACCCCGCCCCGGGCAGGGTGACTTGGCGGAACACGCCGGTGTACGCGGCCCGGTGCAGCGCGGCGCTGACGTCCCTCGTCGCCCATGCCTCGGCGAGGTCCGCCGGGACGCACGGCGGAAGGTCCCCGCCGGGCAGCGCTCCGACCGCTTCGAGTGCCTGGACCGTCTTGGTCAACTCCGCTTCGGAAAGGGCGAGATCCTCCTCGGCGAGCACCGCGCGCAGCCAGGACTCGGTGGACTCGGCGCGGAAGAGGGTTCCGGAGAAGTCGAACAGTACGGCGGCCATGCCCGGACCCTACCGGGGCCGCATCCTGGCGGGGGCGCCGGCGGCGGTGGCCGGTTCAGGGGCGCGGTCAGCGGTGTGCCGGAGGCCGTGCCGGCCGGTGCGGGCGCGTGCGCTCGTTCAGCGCGGGTGTGCAGGGCCGTCGTGCCACCGCTCGTACACCCACACCGCCAGCGCCACCACGAGCGCCCCGAGCAGCCAGCCGCCGACGACGTCCGACGCCCAGTGCACGCCCAGCCACACCCGGGTGAGGCCGACGCCGATCACACTGATCAGGGCCAGGGTGAGGGCCGTACGCCACAGGGCGCGCCCGGCGCCCCGCTCGTGGAGCAGCCACAGGAGGAGGCCGCAGACCACCGTGGCGGTCATGGCGTGTCCCGACGGAAAGGCCGCGTAGTGGGCGGAGACGACAGGGTCGGGCCACACGGGACGCGGCCGGTCCAGCGCCGCCTTGAGGGACTGCTGCACCGACACGCTCACCGCGCACGTGATCACCAGCCACGCGGCCGTCCACCACGCCGAGTGCCGCCACCCCAGCCACACCGCGACGGCCGCGGCCAGCAGACGCATCGTCAGCGGGTCCCACACCCAGTCACTCAGGACGCGCATCGTGTGCGTGAGACCGGGTGCGTCGATCGCCCAGCGGTGGGTGGTGCGGGCGATGTCGTCGTCGAGGGCGAGCAGCGGGGGCCATCGCGTCGCCACCAGCGTGCTCAGCAGCGCCGAGCACAGGGCCAGGACCAATGCCGTCCCGGCGGGGGTGACGCGGTGCTCCGGTGGTCGGGGCGGGGCGGGCGCGTGCGGGGTGGGCATGGAGAGATCCTCGCCGACCCGTGGGGCGCGGGGCCAACTCCGCGGCCTGGAGTGTCGGCCACGACCCGTCCGGCCGACGCGCGTACCGAGTCCGCGTGTCCGCGATCGGACCGGCCCTAGCCCAGCACTCGCAGTGCGGGTACGAACGTCACCAGGACCGGGACCACCGGTATCAGCGCGGCCGCCGCCGTCAGGCGCAGTCGGTGGATCGCGGTGAGCCGGTCCGGGGGAGTCAGGAGTCGGTCGACCCGTTGCGGGACGTGGGCCTGCGGGGTCGGTGAGGGGCCGAACACGCCCCGGTCCTCGTTGAGGTCGACCAGGGCGAGGGCGGTCGTCAGCCGGCCGAAGCGGCGCGAGGCCATGTCGTCGGCGGCAAGTTCGACCAGCCGGTGCATCTCGGCGCGGAAGGCGGCGAACACCGGCACCTGCGGAAACCCCTCGGCCAACGCGGCCGAGCAGTGCAGCAGCCAGTCGTGCCGGGCCTGCGCATGGCCCTGCTCGTGGGCCAGCAGGGCGTCCAGCCGGCGCCCCTTGAGCCGGCGCAGCGCGGCCGTGGTGACGACGAGCCGGGGTGCCGCGCCGGGCAGCCACCACGCCTCGGGCCGCTCGCCCTCCAATACCACCAGCCGCTCGCCCGTCGTCTCCTCACCGGGCAACAGCGGGGCGCGTACGAGGAGTTCGGCCTTGCGGTGGCGTCGCCGCAGGCGGGCCCGCGAGACCTCGCGGACCAGCATCGCGGCGCTCCACAGCCCGCCGCACGCCAGCACCACCGCGGTCGCGGCCGCCCAGTGGCCCGCCGCGCCGAGCGCGTACGCCTCCACCACCGCGCGGGGCGCGGACCCGAAGACATGACCCCGCACCGCCTGCCAGGCCGCCGCGGCACTGAGCGTCATCGACAGCGCGCAGCACAGCAGGACGGCCGCCACCACGCACTGCCACACCCACAGGGCGACCACCGGTTCTCGGTCCGCCCAGTCCGCGCGGGCGAGCAGCCGGGGGGCGAGGACGGCGGTCAGGGCGCCGAGCAGCAACAGTGCCGCGGGGACCATCATGGGAGCACCCTATGAGCGCCGTGCGGTCAGGGGTACGGGATGCGACGGCAAAGTGACGCAGGCAACGATCTCAGAGGGTCAGCAGCATCGCGACCATCCCGATCCCCATCGACAGCCGGCAGGCCCGGGCCAGCTCCGGCCGGTCGCCCCACCTCCCGGTCGTGGTGCCGGCCCCGGCGGGCAGCAGCCGGGCCCCCGAGAGGAGCACGTAGCCCGCGAAGTAGAGCAGCAGCGCACCCGTCACCAGCGGGAGTCCGGACCCGCCGGTTCCGTGGTGGTGCCCGGGGGAGGCCGCCATCGCGACCGCCATGTAGACCATGGCCGATGTCCCCACCAGGTGGTGGAGATGGTGTGCGTCGGCCCGTGCCGCCCACAGGGCGTGCAGGGCCGCCGCGCCGAAGACCACCGCGTAGCCGGGCCAGGCCCACGACGGCGGGGTGAACACCGTCGCGGGTACGGCCATCGCGGCCATGCCGAAGCCCATGAGCGCCTCACCGCCCGCGGCCCGGCGCTGTTCCTCGACCCTGCTGCGCATCCGCAGCAGGCAGTAGGCCCCGGTCGCCGCGCACAGCGCGACCAGCAGCCAACCGGGCGAAGCCGGTCCGTGCACACGTGCCTCCCCGCTCGTACGGCTCGGACGTCCGGACGGTCGGGCGGCTCCCGAGCCGGTTCCGACGGTCGGTCAAGGGATGCCCGGGTCACGCGGAGCTCAAGCGAGCGCAAGGTTGTACACGGGGAGCACTCGGCGGAGCACAGCAGGTCACCGGTGAGGCGGCCGGTCGTAAAAAAAATCCTTTACGAATAAAACACCTGCTAATCTTGTGGGTATGAGCAGTGCGACCCCCACCTCCGCCACCGCACGCGTCCGGCGTCTCCCGCTGGCCGGTGTGCTGCGACTCGGCCGGCCCTCGGACATCTGGTTCAAGCCCGCCCTGAGCGTGGTCGCCGCGGTCGCCCCGCCCAACCTGATCCTGCTCGCGCTCGGCCGGCTCGACCTGGCCATGTACACGATGGCCGGATCCCTGTGCGCGCTGTACGCCCACAACCGCCCCTACGCCGCCCGGGCCCGCGTCCTGGCCCGGGTGGTGCTCGGCATGACCGGCGGCCTCGCCGTCGCCCTGGTCACCGCCGCGCTGACCACGAACGCCGTCGTCCTCGTCTCCGTCGGCGCGCTCCTGGCCGCCGTACAGAAGGCCCTGTGCGACGCCACCCGGGTCGGCCCGCCGGGCAACGTGGTCCTCAGCTTCATCAGCTCCGCCTCCCTCTTCGTCCCGGGCACCCTCGGCCAGGTGCCCGGCCATCTCGCCCTGGCCCTCGCGGCGGGCGCCTGGGCCTGGCTCGTGGGCATGGCCCCCGGACTCCTCCGCCCGCACGGCCCGGAGCGCCGCGCCACCGCGCGGGCCCTCGACGCCGCCGCCGCGTACGCCGCGACCGGCGGCACCGGCACCGCTCACGTCAAGGCCCGGGCCGCGACGGCGGCGGCCGTGCACGCCGCCTGGCAGTCACTGCTCGCCGCCGGAGCCCGCTCCGAGACCCGGCGCGCGCTCGAACGGCTCGTGGTCCGCGCCGAGGTCGCGCTCGCCGCACCCGGCGACACCGACCCCGAGCCGCTGCGCGACTGGGCCCGCTCCCTGCGCGGGCGCGGCCCCGTACCGCGGGCCGACGACCCGGCCGGAGCCGTCGACGAGATCCTCGGCGTCGACGCCGAACTCGCCTCAGGGACCCAGTCGTTGTGGACCAGGCTCGGCCCGCTGACCCCGCTCGCCGTACGCACCGCCGTCGGCTGCGCCCTCGCCGGATACGCCTCCCTCGCCCTCGGTGTCGGCCGCCCGTACTGGGCCCTGGTCACCGCGGCCTCCCTCTACCAGGCCAACCTCACCCTCACCTGGTGCCGGGGTGTCCAGCGCGTCGTCGGCAACCTCGTCGGCGTCCTCGTCTTCGCCGCGCTCGTCCCGCTGGCCCACCTCCACCAGGCGGTGCTGGTGCTGTGCTGCGTCGCCCTCAACTTCGGCGCGGAGGCACTGATCGGCCGGAACTACTGGCTCGGCAGCATCTGTGTGACCCCGATGGCGCTGCTCATCACGGAGTTCGCCCGGTTCCAGGACTCCGGCGAGCTGATCACCGAGCGGGTCCTGGACACCGTGGTCGGCGCGCTGGTCGGATTCGTCGCCGCGGTCGCCGTCACCGACCGGCGCTCGGGAGACCGCCTCCAACAGGCGCTGACCGCCGCCGAACGTGCCCGCGAACACACCGCCCGGCTGCTCGCCGAGCCGCACTCCGTCCCCGGCGCCCTGGAGTCCGCCCGCCGCGCCCTGGCCGGCGCTCTGGTGGACCTGCGTGCCACCGCGGACGCCGCGGCCGGCGAGTGGCGGCAGCGCGCACTGCCCCAGGAGCGGGTCGTGTTCGCCGAGCAGGCCGGACACCGTACGCTCGCGGCGACGGTCCGGCGCCAGGGACTGCTCCTGGACGGGCGCACGAGCGGCAGAGCGGAGGACGTACGGCCATGACGCCGACGCAGGGACGACCGACGGACGGGCCCGGCACGACCGAAGGCGATGTCATGGGGGCATCGCACGGGGACACCGTCGCAGCCGTCGTGGGGCAGTGGCGGACCGTGCACCCCGAGCTCGACACCGGGCCCATGGAGATCATCGGCCGGGTCAACCGCTGCGCGGCCCTGCTCCAGCAGGCCGAGGACGCTCCGCTGCGCCGGGCCGGGCTGAGCCGCCCCGAGTTCGACCTGCTCGGCGCGCTGCGCCGCACCGGGCACGAGCTGACCCCGAGCGAGCTGGCCCGCGAGACCTTCTCCTCCGGCGCCGCCGTGACCAAACGCCTCAAGCAGCTGACCGAGCGCGGCTTGGTGGAGCGCCGCGGCGACACCCGGGACCGGCGGGTCGCCCATGTCCGCCTCACGGACAGCGGCCGCGCCCTCGTCGACGTGATCCTGCCCGAACAACTCGCCTACGAGTCCGCCGTGCTGGAGGTGCTGGATCCGCCGAGTCAGGGCGAACTCGCGACACTGCTCGCCGAGTTGCTGGGCCGGCTGGAGGGCCGGATGGGGGCGCTGCGCGCCTGACGGCCGCCTCGACCTGTCCCCGCGCGACGACCAGGTCACCGCACCCGCGTTCCACGACGCCGAGTACGCGGCCCGGGCGGTGGTGACCGCTCAGCCACGCCGAGCGCGGCGCCTCGGCCCCCGGCGCCGCCGCCCCGCCAGGGGAGGCACCGTCACCTTCCGGGTGCCCGGTGATCGAGACCGGGTGACGTTGGCACCGCTCGTCCGACGCCGGGGCCTCCGGGGTGCCCCGGGCCGCTCAGGACGGCGGGGCCGCCGGGTTCCCCAGGGCGGCTCAGCCCTCCGCGCCCGCCAGGTGGACGCCGAAGACCGCGCCCTGCGGATCCCGCAGCACCGCGATCCGCGGTCCCTCGGGCACGGAGGTGGGTTCCATGAGGACGGTGCCGCCCGCGGCCGTCGCCGTGGCCGCCGTCGCGTCCACGTCCCGCACCGCGAAGTACGGCAGCCAGTGCGGCGGCACCTCGGGCGGGAACTTGTCGTCCATCGTGATCATTCCGCCGAAGTCGGCGCCGTCGAGACCCCACTGCGTGTAGTGCTCGGAGGCGTTCACGCTCCAGCCGAACACCGTGGTGTAGAAGTTCTCGGCCCTCTCCGGGGAGCGGGTCAGCAGTTCCACCCAGCCGAGCGCGCCGGGCTCGTTGAACAGCCCCGCTCCGGGGAAGGCCCGCGCCTGCCACAGCTGGAAGGGCGCGCCGCCCGGGTCGAGGGCCACCGTGAAGCGGCCCGCGTCCAGCACGTCCATGGGCCCGACCAGGACCTTTCCGCCGGCCTCCACCACCAGCCGCGCGGCGACGTCCGCGTCCGTCACGGCGAACGACACGTTCCACGCGACGGGCTGCGACTCCTGGTAGAGGGGTGACAGGGCGGCGACCGCCCTGTCACCGAGGTGCGCCACCGTGTAGCAGCCCGCCTCCTGCCGCGGATCCGTCTCCGGCCGCCAGCCGAACACCTCGGCGTAGAACCGCTTCGCGCCCTCCAGGTCGCTGGTCCCCAGTTCGGTCCAGCAGGGCCCGCCGGGCACCGGCTTGTCGAGCTTCATGGTGTTCCTTCCGAAGGGAGACCCCTCCAGCACGCTAGCCCCGGCCCCGCACGGCGGCCATCCGGACCTGGCCTCCCCGGACAGCACACCTAGTGCCGCAGCAGGCGACGTGCGCCCCGTCGCGACGCCCGGCACGCCCTCCCGCCGCACCGGCCGAAAGCCCGCGTGCGACCAGTACGAGGACGTCCGGCCGGCCCGCCGGGAGCGCGCACCGGACGCCGCTCCTTCACGGGCGAACGTCGCCTGCCACGGACTAGATGCCCGGCCGGTACCGCAGCGGATGGTCGGCCGGCACCTCCACCAGCACGATCCGGGTACCGTCCGGATCCGCGATCCACATCTCGACCAGCCCCCACGGTTCCCGCACCGGCGGACGTACGATCCCGACGCCCCGGGCCAGCAGCTCGTCGTGCGCCGCGGCCACGTCCGCGACCTGGAGCCACAGCCGCGGCGGCGGCGACGCCGGGGTGTCCGACCGCCCGGAGAGCTCCAGGAAGCCGCCACCGAGGAAGTAGACGGTGCCGCGCTCCGGGCCCGTACCGAACTCGCGGTAGACGGCGAGGCCCAACTGCTCGCCGTAGAAGGCCCGGGAGCGTTCGGGGTCGGTGGGGCTCAGGAGGGTCCGGCTGCTGAGTACTTGCACCATGCAACCGGAGCCTAGTGGCAGCGATACCCTCGTCCCTGCGAGCCGCGCCACAGATCGGAGACACCCGCCCATGGACACCGCCGCCGGACTGACCTTCCGCGACGCCACCGAGACCGACGTGGACGCGCTGGTCGCGCTCGTCGAGTCGGCGTACCGAGGCGACGCCAGCCGGGCCGGCTGGACCACCGAGGCGGACATCCTCGAAGGCCAGCGGACCGACCCGGAGGGCGTGCTGGAGGTCGTCAAGGCGCCCGACAGCCGGCTGCTGACGGTGGAGCGCGACGGCCGGATGGTCGCCTGCTGCCAGCTCGAGCACCGCGGCGACCACGCCTACTTCGGCATGTTCGCGGTCAGCCCCACCCAGCAGGGCGGCGGCCTCGGCAAGGCGGTCATCGCGGAGGCGGAGCGGCTGGCCCGTGAGACCTGGGGCGTCACGGAGATGCACATGACCGTCATCTCCGTGCGCGACGACCTCATCGCCTGGTACGAGCGCCGCGGCTACCGCCGTACGGGAAAGACCAGCCCGTTCCCTTACGGCGACGAGCGCTTCGGCGTCCCGCAGCGCGACGACCTGGAGTTCGAACTGCTGGTGAAGGAGCTCGCCTAGGACCTGTCCGGCCGCAGGCAGCGCCGGCCCGGCGGTCGTGCGGCGCCTGTCCGGCCGTCAGGCAGCGCGTGCCCCTCCCGCGGCGCCCGTCCGGCCCTCGGGCAGTGCCGTCGGGCCGGCGGACGGTCGGCCCCCGTCAGGCCGTGAAGCGGCCCGTGCGTTTGATGTCCGGATGGTCGGTGGTGGCACCGTCCAGTTGCAGGGCGCGTACGAGCCGCAGGTGGTCCTGTGTGTTCACCACCCAGCCGATGACCTTCAGGTTCGCCTCCCGCGCCTGCTCCACGATCTCCAGAGTGAGGCGGCGGATGTTGAGGCAGACGGTCGAGGCTCCGACGTCGACGGCCCGGCGCACGATGTCGGTGCCGTAGCGGCCGCCGATGAGCGCGGTCCGTACGCCCGGGACCAGACGGGAGATCTCCGCGATCGCCTCGTCGTGGAACGAGGACACCTCCACGCGTCCCAGCAGGTCCCGTCCGGTCATCACCTCGGCCAGCGCCCGGGCCGCAGCCACGTCCTTGATCTCGGCCTGGAGGGGTGACCGCACCGCGTCCAGGACCTCCTCGAAGACCGGGATCCGCTCACCGAGACCCGCGTCCAGAGCGCGCAGTTCGGCGAGGGTCTTCTCGGCGATCGGGCCTGAGCCGTCGGTCGTGCGGTCCACGTCCGCGTCGTGCATGACGACGAGGGCACCGTCCTTGCTCAGGTGCAGATCGAGTTCGATGACGTCGAGGCCGGCCTGCTGGGCGGCGACGAAGGAACGGAGGGTGTTCTCGGGCTCGGCACCCATGACCCCGCGGTGACCGATGGTAAGGAAGTTCAAGGTTCAACTCGCTTCCGTCGACGGCGGCTCGGCGCGCGCGCGGACCTGGGCGGACCGGAGCGGACGGCATTGTCCACGCGACAGAGCCGCAGCCTAGTGGCCCGGCCCCGTGATGTACCCGCTCGTACACAGGGCATTGGTGTGGCACGCGGGTCGGAACCTGCGTGGAGCGCCGTGGGCGCTCACCCGGGCGTGGGCGAGTCCTTCGGCCGTTGACCCCGTGCGATGGCCGGATCTCGCCCTTCGGGCCCAGGTGTGCCCGGATCGGTAAGGGGTAGCGGAAGCGTGTGCCGTCCTCGTGTCCGACAGGAAAAAGTGCGGTGACCTATGGAGCGCGCAGGATAATTTCCCGAGTACCCCCTTGCTGGGAGAAACCTCGTATGTATACGGTCTTCATACGCGAGGTTCTCCCGTGGAGGATGGGACATGACGGAAATTCTTGTGCAGGTGGGTACGGAGGAGCGGGTTCCTCCCGTGAGCAGGGTGGTTGAGCACCCGGCGTGGCCCGTGCTCAAGGATGCCGTGGAGCAGATCCGGCCATGGCAGTCGAAGGACGGATCGATCGATTTCGACGCCGAGGGCGCCCCCGGCCAGACGGTCGTGGAACTCGCCGTCCGGCGTGTCGTCGACGCCGTCGAGGAGCTCTCGCCGCTGCTGCCGCACGACGTGGCGTACCACGAGGCGCTCGCCAAGGACCTGCGTCGCTGGGCGGACGGCGGCTTCCGGGTGCCGGACTTCCTCGACTCGCTGCTGGCCTTCCAGCCGGCCGCGCACCGCGAGGACGGCCTCCAGCACCTGGTCGTCTTCCCGATGTACACCCAGAACGGCAACCCCGACCGCAACCTCGAGGCCGTCGTGCTGCGCATGGTCTGGCCCGACTGGCTGGCCGAGCTGGAACGCACCCGCTACGACAACCCGCTCTTCTGCGGCATCACGTTCGAGGACTTCACGGCCGGCTACGACACCAACTCCGCCGTCCTCTTCCCCGAGACGATCGCCGTACGCGAGGCGCCCGAGCGCTTCAGCTGGGGCGGTATCTTCTGCGACCGCGAGGCCGCCCGCTTCCGCCGGGTCACCGACGCCGCCGTCGGCATACTCGGCTTGGAGCTGCCCGCGGACATCGCCGCGATGGTCCACGACCAGAAGCGCTCCGAGGAGGCCTTCGTCCTGTGGGACATGGTCCACGACCGCACCCACAGCCACGGCGACCTGCCCTTCGACCCGTTCATGATCAAGCAGCGCCAGCCGTTCTGGATGTACGGCCTGGAGGAGCTGCGCTGCGACCTCACCGCCTTCAAGGAGGCCGTGAAGCTGGAGGCCGACGGCGTCCCGCAGGCCCGTGACGTGCAGTACGCGGTGCTGTTCGACCGGATGTTCCGCTTCCCGGTCACCGGCGAGCGCGTGCGCAACTACGACGGCCTCGGCGGCCAGCTGCTCTTCGCCTACCTGCACAAGCACGACGTCGTCCGCTGGACCGACAACAAGCTGCACATCGACTGGCAGCGCGCCCCGCAGGTCACCAACCAGCTGTGCGCCGACATCGAGCAGCTGTACCGCGACGGCATCGACCGCCCGAAGCTGGTGCACTGGTTCGCCGGCTACGAGCTGGTCTCCACCTACCTCGCCCCGCACCCGGGGTCCAAGTGGGCCAAGGGTCCGGACGCCCTGGATCTGTCCCAGCCGCCGCGCCGGCTCGTGGACGACGTGCTTCCGGACGAGTTTCCGCTGAGCATGTTCTATGAGGCACTGTCCAAGAAGCTGAAGAACGTGATCGCCTCCACCAGGGGCATCACGGCGGACGGCGCCGACCGGGCCGCCGCGTGAGCGACCGCGATACCGAGAACACTGCTCAGGAGGCGCACATGGTGGGGAACGGGGTTCTCAGCGGAGCTGTGATCGCGGTGGCCGGAGCGGGCGGACCGGCCGGACGGGCCGCCATGGTCCGACTCGCCGACGCGGGTGCGACCGTCATCGGCGCGGACAACGACCCCGAGCGCCTGGCGGAGGCCGTGGACGAGGCCCGCTACGGGCACGGCGGGGCCACCGTCGTCGGTGAGACGGTCGACCTGCTCGACCTCGAGTCGACCCGTGACTGGGCCCTGCACGTCGAGAAGGACTTCGGGCGCGTCGACGGCGTGGTCCACCTCGTCGGCGGCTGGCGCGGCAGCGAGACCTTCGCCAAGACGAATCTCCACGACTGGGACCTGCTGGAGATGCTGCTCATCCGTACCGTGCAGCACACCTCCCTCGCCTTCCACGAGGCGTTGCAGCGCAGCGAGCGCGGCCGGTACGTCCTGATCAGCGCGGCGGGCGCGAGCAACCCGACCGCGGGCAACGCCGCCTACGCCGCCGCCAAGGCCGCCGCCGAGGCGTGGACACTCGCGCTGGCCGACTACTTCCACAAGGCGGGGGGCGAGAGCGGGCCGACGTCCGCTGCTGCCATCCTGGTCGTGAAGGCACTGGTGCACGACGCGATGCGCGCCGAGCGACCCAACGCGAAGTTCGCGGGCTTCACGGACGTCAAGGACCTGGCCGAGGCCATCGTCGACGTCTGGAGCAAGCCCGCCGCCGAAGTGAACGGACAACGTCTGTGGCTGACCGAGAAGCCGTGAACCCTCCGAAGACCGACGCACGCCGCCATCACGACCCGGAGATCCGCGGTTTCGCCAGTGACAACTACGCCGGAGCCCACCCGGAGGTGATGGCCGCCCTGGCCGTGGCCAACGGCGGCCACCAGGTCGCGTACGGCGAGGACGACTACACCGAGAACCTCCAGCGGATCATCCGCAGCCACTTCGGGGCCTCGGCGGAGGCGTTCCCCGTCTTCAACGGAACCGGCGCGAACGTCGTCGCGCTCCAGGCGGTCACCGACCGCTGGGGAGCGGTGATCTGCGCCGAGAGCGCGCACATCAACGTCGACGAGGGCGGCGCCCCGGAGCGGATGGGCGGCCTGAAGCTGCTCACCGTGCCGACGCCGGACGGCAAGCTCACGCCCGAGCTGATCGACCGGCAGGCGTACGGCTGGGACGACGAGCACCGGGCGATGCCGCAGGTCGTGTCGATCACCCAGAGTACCGAGCTGGGCACCCTCTACACCCCCGACGAGATCCGCGCGATCTGCGACCACGCGCACGCGCACGGCATGCGGGTCCACCTGGACGGCTCCCGGATAGCCAACGCGGCCGCGTCGCTCGACGTGCCCATGCGGACGTTCACCAACGCGGTCGGCGTCGACATCCTGTCCCTGGGCGGGACGAAGAACGGCGCCCTGTTCGGCGAGGCGGTGGTCGTCCTCGCCCCGGACGCCGTCAGCCACATGAAGCACCTGCGCAAGCTGTCCATGCAGCTCGCGTCCAAGATGCGTTTCGTGTCGGTGCAGTTGGAGGCCCTGCTCGCCAAGGACCTGTGGCTGCGCAACGCCCGCCACGCCAACGAGATGGCCCAGCGGCTGGCCGAGGGCGTCCGCGCCGTGCACGGTGTGGAGATCCTTCACCCGGTGCAGGCCAACGGCGTCTTCGCCCGGCTGCCGCACGACGTGAGCGAGCGCCTCCAGAAGCGCTTCCGCTTCTACTTCTGGGACGAGGCGGCCGGCGACGTGCGCTGGATGTGCGCGTTCGACACGACCGAGGAGGACGTGGACGCGTTCGTCGCGGCCCTGAAGGAGGAGATGGCGCGCTAGCTCAGCACGCCATCTCGCATAGATATGCGATCATCTGGAAAGTCATTGACGCCCGGGTGGTCGCATTCCTATGCTCTGCCGTCATGGAGCTGATCCAGGAAACCCCCGACCTTGCCGCGTACTTGGCCGCCGACGAGGTCATCGATCATCACCATCCGCGCGTACGGGCGACAGTCGGCCGCCTCGCCCGCGCTGTCGCGGACCCGTATGGCTATGCGCGGGCCGCGTTCGAGTTCGTCCGCGACACCGTCCCGCACTCGCAGGATTCCGGCGATCCGCGGGTCACCTGGCGTGCCTCCGACGTCCTGGAGCAGGGCACCGGCATCTGCTACGCCAAGGCCCACGCGCTGGCCGCGCTGCTGCGGGCCGAGGGCATCCCGACGGCGCTCTGCTACCAGCGGCTGGCGGACGACGACGGCGGGTACGTGGTGCACGGACTGGTCGCCGTACGGTTCGGCGGGACCTGGCACCGGCAGGACCCGCGCGGCAACAAGCCGGGTGTGGACGCCCGGTTCTCCCTCCATGGCGAGCGCCTGGCCTTCACAGCCGATCGGGAGTCCAATGAGGTGGACTATCCGGTCCTGTACGCTGAACCCCACCCGGTCGTGCTGAGCGCCCTGCGGGCCGCCCCCGACCGGCCGCATCTCTGGAAGACGCTCCCCACCGCACTCTGAGGCAGGCGATGACCCTCTCCCTGACCGTGTCCGACGAGGTGCGCGCCCTCGCGCCCGGCTTCACGCCCCTCGCCGTCGAGGCCCACGGACTTCTCAACGGGCCCAGTACGGACGGCAGTGCGGCACTCCTCGACGACGCGGCCCGTCGGCTCGCCGCCCGGCTGGAGGGACGCGCGCCGCACGAGGACCCGCACATGGTCGCCTGGCGGGAGGTCTACACGGCGTTCGGGTCGAAGCCGTCCCGCACCCGCAACTCGGCGGAGGCGCTGGCCAGAAGGGCGCTATCGGAAGCGGGGCTGCCGCGTATCAACCTGCTCGTCGACCTCTACAACGCTGTCAGCGTCGCCCACCTCATCCCCGTCGGGGGCGAGGACATCGACCACGTCCAGGGCGGGATGCGCCTCGTGCGCGCCGTCGGTGACGAGGACTTCGTGACCGTCGCCGGCGGTGCGCAGGCCGTGGAACACCCCGACGCCGGCGAGGTGGTGTGGTGTGACGAGGCGGGGGTGACCTGCCGGCGCTGGAACTGGCGCCAGGGCCCGCGCACGCGGCTCACCGGGACGACGACCTCGGGCATCTTCCTGCTGGAGGGCATGGCCCCGATGCCGTTCCCCGGCGTGGAGGCCGCCGCGGCCGAACTCGTCGAACTGCTGGAGAAGTTCAGCCCGGGGGCGCGGATCGCCGTCCGTCGGGCGGGTGAGTGAGCACGGCCGTCCCGACGACGGCCGCCCCGCCGTATGGCGTACCCGGCAAGGAACTCGACCCCGCACCGCCCGAGCCCGTGGGACCCGGGCCGGCCGGGCCTCAGCGGGCCTCGGCCGCCTTGACCTCTTCCGGTGTCGGCGCCGTGCCGCCCAGGTGCGCCGGCATCCACCAGGTGTCCTCGGGGCCCTTGGGGCGTACCGGATAGGCGCGCTGGGCGGCCTCCAGCAGCTCCTGGACCCGCTCGCGCAGCCGACGGGTGATGGCGCCCGCGTACTGGTCGCGGGGAGCCTCCACCGGCTCGCCGACGCGGATGGTGATCGGGGTGTGGCTGCGCTTGAAGTTGCGCGGCTGGCCCTTGGTCCACAGCCGCTGCGTGCCCCACACCGCCATCGGGATCAGCGGGACGCCCGCCTCCTGAGCCAGCCGGGCGGCACCCGACTTGAAGCTCTTGAGGGTGAACGACTGTGAGATCGTGGCCTCCGGGAAGACCCCCACGATCTCACCGGACTTCAGCGAGTCCAGGGCGTGCGCGTACGCCGCGTCACCCTGCTTGCGGTCCACCGGAATGTGCTTCATGCCGCGCATCAACGGACCGGAGATCTTGTGCCGGAAGACCGCCTCCTTCGCCATGAAGCGAACGAGACGTTTCTGCGGGAGCGCGGCCAGACCGTCGAAGATGAAGTCCAGATAGCTGATGTGATTGCTCACCAGCACGGCGCCGCCCGAGCGCGGGATGTTCTCCGACCCCTTGCAGTCGATCTTGAGGTCCCACGCCTTGAACAGGGTGCGCGCGAGACCGACGACGGGACGGTAGACCAGTTCAGCCATGGACGGAGTGGACCCTTCCTTCTCTGTCTGGGAAGGGATCTCCCAGCGGCAAACTTACGCAGCCGTAGGTTTACGGCATCCCGCAGATCGTGCCCGAAGAACGGCCGGGGAGCCAGTCCTGGTGCCCGGGTCCGGCGAGATCCTCGTCACGTCGGCCGCATGATCCACCTGCGCTTTTAATCTGCCTTTACTACACGTGGATCGTGACGTGTCGGACGAGAAGGTACAACTCGCAAGCCGGGCGGTACCCCAACGGCGCGCGGAAGAAGGCGGCCTGTGGGTCTCCTCGACCTGCCGTACCCGCCTGGCCGCCGGCTCCCGGGAATCTTCGCGGCCGCACGGGTGCTGTGCGAAGGAGGACCGGATATGTGGAGTACGAGTGCCGCGTCGGCGGCGGGGTGAGGGAGTGTGCGTGCGCGGGCGTGACGACGAAAGGCGGCTCGGCGCCGACCGGTTGGGCGGTGAACTCGGTGAGCGTGCCACGCTCGTGCAGTTCTCCAGCGCCTTCTGCGCGCCCTGCCGGGCCACCCGACGGGTCCTCGACGAGGTCGCCCGACTGGTCCCGGGCGTGGCCCACGTCGAGATCGACGCGGAGGCCCACCTGGACCTCGTCCGTGAACTCGACATCCTCAAGACCCCGACCGTACTGGTCCTCGACGCGGCCGGTCGGGTCGTGCGGCGGGCCGCCGGCCAACCGCGCAAAGCGGACGTCATCGCGGCGCTCGGGGCGGCGGTCGCCGGGTGAGGCGGCGTACGGTGAGGCATCTCCCATATGCCGGGACGCACTTGACTGCGCGTACCACCTATCGTCAGCCTGACCGTATGCCTACGGAACTCCTTCTCTTCGGGCGGGTCCACGTCGACCTCGCCCGCACCGCGAGCGCGCGCTGTCCGGGCGGTTGAGCAGTCACGGCCCCGCTCGTCCCCGCCCGCAGAAGGACATCCCCATGAAGGCCATGCCCGGTGTCGGTACCCCCCGGATCGCCTCGCCCGACCTGCTGCGCTCCGTCTTCCGGCGGCACGCGGCGGGTGTGGCCGTGATCACCGCCCGCGGCGACGCCGGTCCGGTCGGCTTCACCGCCACCTCCCTCACCTCGGTCTCCGCCGAACCCCCGCTGCTCTCCTTCGGCATCAACACCGGCGCCTCCAGTTGGCCGGCGATATCCGCGGCCGCCCACGTCGGCGTGCACATACTCGGGGAGCACCAGCAGGAGCTGGCCGCCACCTTCGCGCGCAGCGGCGCCGACCGGTTCGGTCCCCCGACGACCTGGCGAGACGGGCCCGAAGGCATCCCCGTCCTCGACGACGTCTCCGCGTGGCTGGTGTGCCGGGTCGTCACCCGGGTGCCCGCGGGCGACCACCGCATCGTCCTGGGCGAGGTCGTCCTCGGTGATTCCACGGGGCCCGGCCGTCCGCTCGTCTATCACCAGGGCCGGTTCAACGCACTGCGTGACTGATCACGTGGGGGTGCCCCTGCGGAGCCGTCGAATTCCGATTACGCTGCGTTGCACAGGTCACAGTTCAAAGCGCTTGCTTAGCGGGAATGAACTGGGTGTACTGACGAGTAATATTTCGCTCGGAGCGCGGGCCGCTCCGACCGGGATCGGCCGCTTGGGGCGCCTATGCTGCCTGCAAGTAGGCAGCCGAAAAAGAGACGATGCAGTAGGAGAGCCGGCGTGAGCTTGAGGATCGTTGTCACTGTGAAGTACGTGCCCGACGCCACTGGCGACCGGCACTTCGCCGATGACCTGACCGTCGACCGGGACGACGTGGACGGTCTGCTCTCCGAGCTCGACGAGTACGCGGTCGAGCAGGCGCTGCAGATCTCCGAGAACTCGGACGACGACGTGGAGATCACCGTTCTGACGGTGGGCCCGGAGGACGCCAAGGACGCGCTGCGCAAGGCGCTGTCGATGGGCGCCGACAAGGCGATCCACGTCGAGGACGACGACCTGCACGGCACGGACGTCATCGGCACCTCCCTGGTGCTGGCCAAGGCCATCGAGAAGGCCGGCTTCGACCTGGTCATCTCCGGCATGGCCTCCACCGACGGCACCGCCGGTGTGGTCCCGGCGCTGCTGGCCGAGCGTCTGGGTGTCCCGCAGGTCACCCTGCTGTCCGAGGTGTCGGTCGAGGACGGCACCGTCAAGGGCCGCCGGGACGGAGACGCCGCCTCCGAGCAGCTCGAGGCCGCCCTGCCGGCCGTCGTGTCGGTCACCGACCAGTCGGGTGAGGCGCGTTACCCGTCCTTCAAGGGCATCATGGCGGCCAAGAAGAAGCCGGTGGAGGCCTGGGACCTGTCCGACCTGGAGATCGAGGCCGACGAGGTCGGTCTCGACGGTGCCTGGACGAAGGTCGACGCCGCGGCCGCGCGCCCCGCGCGCACCGCCGGCACGATCGTCAAGGACGAGGGCGAGGGCGGCAAGCAGCTCGCCGAGTTCCTCGCGGGCCAGAAGTTCATCTGAGGCCCGCAGTCGCTGACCGCCCCTCAACTCATCCACGCAGGAGAGCAATCCCATGGCTGAAGTCCTCGTCTACGTCGACCACGTGGACGGTGCCGTCCGCAAGCCCACCCTGGAGCTGCTGACGCTCGCCCGCCGCATCGGCGAGCCCGTCGCCGTCGCCCTGGGCGCCGGTGCCGAGAACACCGCCGCCGCGCTCGCCGAGCACGGCGCGGTGAAGGTCCTCACGCACGACGCCGCCGAGTACGCCGACTACCTCGTCGTACCGAAGGTGGAGGCGCTCCAGGCCGCCTACGAGGCCGTCTCCCCGGCCGCCGTCCTGGTGCCGTCCTCCGCCGAGGGCAAGGAGATCGCCGCCCGTCTGGCGCTGCGCATCGGTTCCGGCATCATCACCGACGCCGTCGACCTGGAGGCCGGCGACGAGGGCCCGGTGGCCACGCAGTCGGTGTTCGCCGCGTCCTTCACCACCAAGACCCGGGTCGCCACGGGCACCCCGGTCATCACGGTCAAGCCGAACTCGGCCGCCGTCGAGGCCGCCCCGGCCGCCGGCACGGTCGAGGCGCTGTCCGTCTCCTTCTCCGACAAGGCCACCGGCACCAAGGTCACCGGCCGCACGCCGCGTGAGTCGACGGGCCGCCCGGAGCTGACCGAGGCCGCGATCGTGGTCTCCGGCGGCCGTGGCGTGAACGGCGCCGAGAACTTCTCGATCATCGAGGCGCTCGCCGACTCGCTCGGTGCCGCCGTCGGCGCCTCGCGTGCCGCGGTGGACGCGGGCTGGTACCCGCACACCAACCAGGTCGGCCAGACCGGCAAGTCCGTCTCGCCGCAGCTGTACATCGCCAACGGCATCTCCGGCGCGATCCAGCACCGCGCCGGTATGCAGACCTCGAAGACGATCGTGGCCATCAACAAGGACCCCGAGGCCCCGATCTTCGACCTGGTCGACTACGGCGTCGTCGGCGATCTGTTCGACGTCGTCCCGCAGCTCACCGACGAGGTCAAGACCCGCAAGGGCTGATCACCGTCCGGCTGTACGAGGCCCTCGTGACCGCACCGGTCACGGGGGCCTCCGCCCGTTCCGGGCCGGGCCGGGCTCAGCCCAGGCTCAGCGAGGCCAGCACCGGCAGGTGGTCGCTCGGGTACTGGCCGTCGACCCAGAACGTGTCGACCGACGCCTGGTGGACCGTCACATCCGGTGTCGCCAGGATCCAGTCGATGCGGTCGCCGTCCGGCGTCAGCGCGCCGTACGCGTGGAACGTCCCGTAGGCGGGGCCGTTCCACCGCGCGGTGTCCCAGGTGTCGACGAGGCCGGCGCCCAGCAGGGTGTCGTAGGCCGTGCTGTCGTGGGCGACGGCGTTGAAGTCGCCGGTGAGCAGGACCGGCAGGGAGCGGCCGAGGGCGGTGACACGCTCGGCGATGAGCGCGGCGCCACGCGCGCGTGCGTACTCGCTCCGGTGGTCGAGGTGGGTGTTGAGCACGTGGAACTGCCGCCCCGCGGCCAGCAGGTCGCGGAAGCGGACCCGCGTGACCAGGCGCGGGTAGGCGGCGCCCCAGGTGTCGGAGCCGGGCACGTCGGGGGTGTCGGACAGCCGGAAGGTGGCGTGCTCGACCGGGGCGAGCCGACGGGTGTCGTAGAAGACGGCCACCGACTCCTCGCGGCCGCCTCCGGGGGTGCCGAGCCAGGCGTAGTGCGGCCCGAGGTCCGCACCGATGTCGCTCAACTGGGGGAGCTGTCCCTCCTGGGTGCCGATGATGTGCGGGGCCGCCTTGCCCAGCAGCGCGCGCATCACCGGGCGCCGGTCCGCCCAGCTGTTGGGCTCGCCGGTGCCGGCGACGCGGAGGTTGAAGGTCATGACGTCCAGCGGGGGGACGGGCGGCGGCTGCGGCACGGGCGCGGGGCTCTCGTCCTCGTCCCGCGCCTCGGAGGCCCGTACCGTCCCGAGCAGCGGCACGGCGGCCACGGCGGCCACGATGGTTCTCAGCCCCGCCCGCCGCGTGGGCCCTTTGGTGCTCGCCATGTGATCCCCTCCCCTTGGGAGTCAGGATGAAGGGGAGATCGCCTGTGCGGAAGAGGGGCGCAGGGGCGCGGTGATTCGCGAGGGGCCAGGCCATGGACAGGGTGTTGACCCGCGGCAAGAACGACGGATAGCTTCATTCAACGGATTGTTGATTCCGTAGTGCGGAAAATGGAGGCTGTGGGATGGGTCAGGGCCGGCAGGAGCAGGTGACGACGAGCCTCGCGGGCGCGGTCAGCGAGGAGATCAGTGCCTCCCTCGCGCCGGTCGACGCCGAGCTGGAACGCAGCTACCCGGGGGACCCCGGCACCCGGCGGCCCGTGCACACGGTCTACGTCCCCGGTGACGTCTTCGCGGCCGACACGATCCGCTCCTGGGGCGACCGGGCGCTGGCCGCCCTCGACGAACACGCTCCCGACGCGGCCTCCCTCGCCGCCGTCCTCGGCCTCGGCGACGACCTCGCCGAGCCCGTGTACACGCGCGTACGAGCCAAGCTGGAGCGCGAGCCGATCGAGGACCTGCGCGTCGACTTCGAGGACGGCTACGGCCCCCGCCCGGACGCGGAGGAGGACGAGACGGCCGCCCGCGCGGCCCGGCTGGTCGCCGCGGCGTACGCCGACGGCACGGCCGCCCCGTACATGGGCATCCGCATGAAGTGCCTGGAGGCCGCCGTGCGCGACCGGGGCATCCGCACCCTCGACATCTTCCTCACCGGCCTGGCGGAGGCCGGGGGACTGCCCGACGGGCTCGTGCTGACCCTGCCCAAGGTCACGTACCCCGAGCAGGTCACCGCCATGGTGCGGCTCCTGGAGGCCTTCGAGAAGGCGCGCGGCGTCGAGCCCGGCCGGATCGGCTTCGAGATCCAGATCGAGACGAGCCAGTCCATCCTCGCCGCCGACGGCACCGCCACCGTCGCCCGCATGATCCGGGCGGCCGAGGGCCGCGCCACCGGCCTGCACTACGGCACCTTCGACTACAGCGCCTGTCTCGGCGTCTCCGCCGCGTACCAGGCGAGCGACCACCCGGCCGCCGACCACGCCAAGGCGGTCATGCAGGTCGCTGCGGCGGGCACGGGCGTCCGCGTCTCGGACGGCTCCACCAACGTGCTCCCGGTCGGGCCGACCGAGCAGGTCCACGACGCCTGGCGGCTGCATTACGGCCTCACCCGGCGTGCCCTGGCCCGCGCCTACTACCAGGGCTGGGACATGCACCCCGGGCACCTCCCCACCCGCTACGCGGCCGTCTTCGCCTTCTACCGGGAGGGTCTCGCGCAGGCGGCGGCCCGGCTCGCCCGCTACGCCAACCGGGCCGGCGGCGACGTGATGGACGAGCCCGCGACCGCCAAGGCCCTCAGCGGCTACCTGCTGCGCGGCCTCGACTGCGGCGCGCTGGACCTCGCCGAGGTGACCGGCGCGACCGGGCTCACCCGGGCCGAGCTGGACGGCTTCGCGGCACCGGGGCGGGGCGACCTGACGGCGTCCGCCAAGTAGGCAAGCGGCGGGGGACCGGTCGCGGCACCGGCGCTCGGGCCCGCAGGCGACCGCTACGACGCGGTCGTGCGGGTCCGTCGACGACGTCCGCGACAAGGTCGCGCGGGCCGGCGGACGGCCTCTACGACGAGGGCAGCGGTGACGCGCCGGTTCCCGGCCGGCCGTCCTGCCGCGCGCCTACGAACCTCTCCAGACCCGACGCGGTCACCCGCCGCTCCTTCGCGAGCAGCCAGGTGCCCCGCGCGCACAGCCCGGCGTCGGCGCGGGCCCGCGCGCAGAAGTCCTCGGCCGTGCCGCCGAACAGTTCGCGCAACCGGGCCGACTCCAGCAGGAGTTCGTTGATCAGCGCCCGCTGGCCGGGGTGCTCGCGAGGGGCGCCGGCGCCGTCGTGCAGGACGCCGTGACGGTTGACGTAGACGTGGGCGCCGGGCAGCGACTCGCCCGTCTCCAGCTCGATGCGCACCTCGGCCCGGGGCAGCCACGCGCGGTCGTAGTTGCCGCCCGGCACCGGCACCCCCTCGCTCGCGTCGACGACGGCCAGCTGCTCGGCGTCCAGCCAGATGACGAACAACTCCCGTACGGCACCCGGCGCGTCGAACGGCGACGCGGAGACGTACCCCATGCGGCTGACATGCGCGGACACGCCCACGCCGACACCCGTGACCCGCGTGCGCACCATCGGGACGGGCGAGGTGATGCCGAACTCCGCCATCTTGTGGCGGAGTTGCGCCGGGCAGGCGTTGGAGCCGACGGACAGCACCGGGGTGCGGTCGTCGTGGGTGAGCCGGTCCAGGGGCAGCAGACGGTCACCGTCAAGGAGCCCCGAGGCCGCGGGCCACGCACCGGGATAGGCCAGCGGATGGTCGCGCGGCGCCTCGGCCAGTCCCAGGGCCTCGAGCGTACGGTCGTCCACGGGCCGCTCAGTCCGACGGCGGCAGCTCGCCCGAGCCGCGGGCGATCAGCCGGGTCGGCAGCTCGATCCGGTCCGGGACGATCAGGGAGCCGTCCAGCTGGCGGAAGAGGCGCTCGGCGGCCGTACGGCCGAGCGCGGCCGCGTCCTGGGCGACCACGGTGAGGCCGGGGTGGAGCAGGTCGGCGAGCTCGATGTCGTCGAACCCGACGAGGGCCACCTGGCGCGTCTGCTCGGCGAGCACCCGGATCACGGTGACGGTCACCCGGTTGTTGCCCGTGAGGACCGCGGTGACGGCGGAGGGGCCGCGCAGCATCTCCTCGGCCGCCTTGCGCACCCGCAGCGGGTCGGTGATGCCCAGGGACATCCAGGAGTCCTCGACCGGTATGCCGGCGTCCTCCATGGCGGCCCGGTAGCCGCGCAGCCGCTCGGCGGCCGTGTGGATGCGGGGCATGTCGCCGATGAAGCCGATCCGGCGGTGTCCGTGGGCGATCAGGTGGGCGACGCCGTCGCGGGCACCGCCGAAGTTGTCGGACAGCACGACGTCGGCGTCGATCTTCCCGGCCGGGCGGTCCACGAAGACCAGGGCGACACCCGCCCGGATCTCCTGCTCCAGATAACGGTGGTCGTCGCCCGCCGGAATGACGACCAGCCCGTCCACCCGGCGCGCGCACAGCGCCAGCGCGAGTTCCTGCTCGCGGTCGGGGTCCTCCGCGCTGGAGCCGTTGATCAGCAGGGCGCCGTGCGCACGGGCCACCTCCTCCACCGCGCGGCTGAGCGGGCCGTAGAACGGGTCGGCGAGATCCTCCAGGACCAGGCCGATGCTCGCGGTGCGCCCCTTGCGCAGCACCCGCGCGCTGTCGTTGCGCCGGAAGCCCAGGGAGTCGATCGCCTCCTGGACCCGGCGTTCCGTCTCCGGGGTGACGCCCTGCTCGCCGTTGACGACACGGGAGACCGTCTTGAGCCCGACCCCCGCTCGTGCGGCCACGTCCTTCATGGTGGGACGATTGCCGTAGCGGTTCTCGGATCGGCGGGGCGTGTCGGGCACGGTGCGATGTCCTGTCCTGTCGGCCACGGGGGAATGCGTCGGTCCATGGGCATGTATGAGGATGTGGCGTCGAGCATAGGGCCTGGACAACGTTGTCAGGTGCGGGAGAGACTGTCCACCGCAATCTCCGGCCCACGTCCCCCAACCGTTGGACCGGCGAGCCCTTTTCCCATGGTTGACGGGGAGATCCCACACTGATGCACACCGACCTCGTGGCCGCGCTCGACATCGGCGGCACCAAGATCGCCGGAGCTCTGGTCGACGGCCACGGCGCGATCCTGGTGCGCGCGCAGCGCCCGACGCCCTCGCAGGAGGACGGCGACACCGTGATGCGGGCCGTCGAGGAGGTGCTCGGCGAGCTGAGGGCGGCGCCGCTGTGGGAGCGCGCGCACGCCATCGGCATCGGCAGCGCGGGCCCGGTGGACGCCTCGACCGGCACGGTCAGCCCGGTGAACGTACCCGGTTGGCGCGACTTCCCGCTCGTGGAGCGGGTCCGGGCGAAGGCCGGGGACCACCTGCCCGTCGAGCTCATCGGCGACGGCGTGGCGATCACGGCGGCCGAGCACTGGCAGGGCGCGGCCCGCGGTCACGCCAACGCGCTGTGCATGGTGGTCTCCACCGGTGTCGGCGGCGGTCTGGTCCTCAACGGCCAGCTCCACTCCGGCCCTACCGGCAACGCGGGCCACATCGGTCACATCAGCGTGGACCTCGACGGCGACGCGTGCCCGTGCGGTGCGCGCGGGTGCGTCGAGCGCATCGCCAGCGGGCCCAACATCGCCCGCCGCGCCCTGGAGAACGGCTGGTGCCCGGGGCCCGACGGTGACACCTCCGCCGCCGCGGTGGCCGCCGCGGCCCGGGCCGGGGACCCCGTCGCCATCGCCTCCTTCGCACGGGCCGCGCAGGCGCTGGCCGCCGGGATCGCGGCCACCGCCACGCTTGTCGAGATCGACATCGCCGTCGTGGGCGGGGGCGTGGGCAAGGCGGGGGACGTGCTCTTCGCACCGCTGCGCAAGGCCCTCGGCGACTACGCGACCCTCTCCTTCGTCCAGCGCCTGACCGTGGCCCCGGCCCAGATGGGCACGGACGCGGGCCTGGTCGGCGCGGCCGCGGCGGCGCTCGCGGGGATGGCGGGCACGGCGGCGGCGGGCGTCTGAAGGCCCCGGCCGACCGCAGGAACGTTCACGCGGGGACGGGCGGGTCGGTCCTCGTGGGGTGCCCGGGCGTGCCCGAGGTGCGCCCGAGGTGTCCGGGTGGCAGTCGTGAGGTGCGCTCGTGGGGTCCCCGGCGGCGTCCCTGAGCTGCGCCGCGCTCGTGGCGTCCCGGAGGGTGAGGCCGTGCGGTTGCAGTGGTGTCCCGAGGGTGAGGCCGTGCGGTTCCCGTGGCGTCCGAGGGTCAGCCCGTGCCGTTCTCGTCGTGGCCCCGGGACGCGAGCATGGCATCCCCGGAGTGCGCCCGTCCGGGGTGCGGGCGTGACCCCGTACCCCCTTGCCTAGTTGAGCCGGGCATGAAGAAGCGCAGCATGCTTGCCATCGCCTCCCTCGCCACCGGGTTCGTCGTCGCCGCGATCACCCCGTCCCACGGGGCGGGCGCCGACGACCTGGGGGACCTGAACGTGGGGGACTCCGTCAGCACCCTCGATCACACCATCGCCGGTGACAGCCTGGAGGCCGGCGAGAACGCCCTCGGCCACAACGACTGACGGCCGCGGCGGGCGGCCGGGGGGCCGCTCCTGCGGATCGGCCCCGCTGCGGCACACGGTGCCGGAGCCCCCGCACCGGGGCTCCGGGCCTCCGCACGCGCACCCTCAACTGGAGCTGGTTTCCGTGGCAGGGTGGAGCGGGCAAGCCACAGGGGGCCAACAGAAGAGGGGGAACCGTGATCGTCTGGATCAACGGTGCGTTCGGTGCGGGGAAGACCACAACCGCACGGGAACTGATCGAACTGATCCCGAACAGCACGCTCTTCGACCCCGAGGTCATCGGCGCGGCACTCACGCACCTGCTGCCGACCAAACACCTCGCCGAGGTCGGCGACTTCCAGGACCTGCCGATCTGGCGACGGCTCGTGATCGACACCGCGGCCGCAATGCTCGCCGAGCTCGGCGGCACCCTGGTGGTCCCGACGACCCTGCTGCGCCAGGAGTACCGCGACGAGATCTTCGGCGGCCTCGCCGCTCGCCGGATCGCCGTACGCCATGTCCTCCTGGCCCCGGCGGAAACGATCCTGCGCGACCGCATCGCCGCCCGGGAGGTCCCGCCTGACCTTCCCGACGGGGAGATGCGGGTACGCCAGTGGTCCTACGACCACATCGAGCCCTACCGCATCGCCCTCGCCGGCTGGCTCACCGCCGACGCCCACCTCGTCGACACCAGTGCCCTCACCCCGTACGAGACGGCCGCCCGGATCGCCGAGGCCGTCGGCAGCGGTGCCGTTGCCACCTGCGACATCGTGCAGACACCGGAACCCACGGCCGAGACGGTCGCCGCCGGGGTGCTGCTCTTCGACGAGGAGGACCGGGTGCTGCTCGTCGACCCGACCTACAAGGCCGGCTGGGAGTTCCCCGGCGGTGTCGTCGAACCCGGCGAGGCACCCGCGCGGGCGGGGGTGCGCGAGGTGGCGGAGGAGACCGGGATACGGCTCGACGACCTGCCCCGCCTCCTCGTCGTCGACTGGGAGCGGCCGGTACCGCCCGGCTTCGGCGGCCTGCGCCTCCTCTTCGACGGCGGCCGTCTCGACGCGGACCGGGCCGCGGGGCTGCTGCTGCCCGGACCCGAACTGCGCGATTGGCGTTTCGTCACCGAACAGGAGGCCGCCGACCTGCTTCCGCCCGTCCGACACGAACGGCTGCGCTGGGCCCTGCGCGCGAAGGAACGCGGGGCGGCGCTGTATCTGGAGGCGGGGACACCCGTCGGCGGCTGAGACCTCACGGGGCTCGTACGTTCGTCGCCGAGGCGAACCGTACGAGCCCCCGTGCTCAGTGCTCAGTGCGTTGTGTCCCGTGGCGCCTGCGCTGCGGGCGAAACGGTTCAGCCGGCCGCGTAGTTGCGCAGGAACAGGGCCTCCGCCACCGACAGCCGCTCCAGTTCCTCGGGGGACACGCTCTCGTTCACGGCGTGGATCTGCGCCTCCGGCTCGCTCAGGCCGATGAGGAGGATCTCCGCGCTCGGGTAGAGGGACGCCAGCGTGTTGCACAGGGGGATGGAGCCGCCCTGGCCGGCGTACTGCATCTCCTGCCCCGGGTACGCCACCGCCATCGCCTCGGCCATCGCCGCGTACGCCGGGCTCGTCGTGTCGGCGCTGAACGCCTGCCCCTGACCGATCTGTTCCGTGCGCACCCGCGCACCCCACGGCGTGTGCGCCTCCAGGTGGGCCTGGAGCAGCTTCGTCGCCTCGACCGCGTCGACGCCCGGCGGCACCCGAAGGCTCACCAGCGCCCGGGCGCCCGCCTGGACCGACGGGGTCGCGCCGACGACCGGCGGGCAGTCGATGCCCAGGACCGTGACGGCCGGGCGGGCCCAGATGCGGTCGGCCACCGTGCCGGTGCCGATGAGGCCGACGCCGTCGAGCACCTTGGCGTCCTTGCGGAACTGCTCCTCGTCGTACTGGAGCCCGTCCCACCGGGACGCGGGGGCGAGCCCGTCGACGGTCGTCGAACCGTCCTCGGCGCGCAACGAGTCCAGTACGCGGATCAGCGCGGCCAGCGCGTCGGGCGCGGCCCCGCCGAACTGGCCGGAGTGCAGGTTGCCCGCGAGCGTGTCGACCTGTACCCGGACCAGGGTCATGCCGCGCAGGGTGGAGGTGACGGTCGGCAGGCCGACGCGGAAGTTGCCCGCGTCGCCGATCACGACGGTGTCCGCCGCCAGCAGATCCGGGTGCTCCTCGGCGTACCGCTCCAGGCCGCCCGTGCCCATCTCCTCGGAGCCCTCGGCGATCACCTTGACGTGTACCGGGACGCCGCCGTTCGCCTTCAGCGCGCGCAGCGCGAGCAGGTGCATGATCACGCCGCCCTTGCAGTCGGCGGCACCGCGGCCGTACCAGCGGCCGTCGCGCTCGGTCAGCTCGAACGGCGGGGTGGTCCACGCGGCCTCGTCCAGCGGCGGCTGCACGTCGTAGTGGGCGTAGAGGAGGACGGTCTTGGCGCCCTCCGGGCCGGGCAAGTACCCGTACACCGACTGCGTCCCGTCGGGGGTGTCGAGCAGGGCCACGTCCGTGAAGCCCTCGGCGCGCAGGGCCTCGGCGACCCAGTTCGCGGCACCCTCGCTCTCGCTCCTGGGGAACTGGTCGAAGTCCGCCACCGACTTGAAGGCCACCAGCTCGGTGAGCTCCGCCTTCGCCCTGGGCATCAGCGAGGCGACGGTCTCGGCGACCGGATTCGACGACATGGGCACGCTCCTCGTGGGTGCGACGTTGTACGTGTGAGTACGGATGATCGTGTCAGCGTAGGCGCACCTGGTGAGCAGGACGCATACGCTGCTGATCCTCCCACAGCGGCCTGCGGCGACAGCCGCCGTAGGATGCGGGGGACAGGTGCGGTAGCGGCTGGATCGGGAGCAGTAGACCATCGTGAGCAGCGAGAACTCTTCGGCGGACGACGTACGGCAGGTGTGGGACGTCGTCGTGGTGGGCGCGGGACCCGCGGGGGCCTCGGCCGCCTATGCGGCGGCGGTCGCGGGGCGGCACGTCCTGTTGCTGGAGAAAGCGGAGCTGCCCCGCTACAAAACGTGCGGCGGCGGCATCATCGGCCCGTCCCGCGACTCCCTGCCGCCGGGCTTCGAACTGCCGCTGCGGGACCGTGTGCACGCGGTGACGTTCTCCAACAACGGCCGGTTCACCCGTACCCGCCGCTCCAAGCAGATGCTGTTCGGGTTGATCAACCGGCCCGAGTTCGACCAGCAGCTCGTCGAGCACGCGCAGAAGGCGGGCGCCGAGTTGCGGACGGGCGTCACCGTGCAGCGGGTCGAACAGCACGGGTCTACCGTTCCGGACCGGCGTACGGTCGCCGTCGTACTCCAGGGCGGCGAGACGGTGTTCGCGCGGGCGGTGGTGGGCGCCGACGGCAGCGCCAGCAGGATAGGAGCGCACGTCGGGGTGAAGCTGGACCAGGTGGACCTCGGCCTGGAGGCGGAGATCCCGGTTCCGGACACGGTCGCCGAGGACTGGCAGGGCCGGGTCCTCATCGACTGGGGTCCGATGCCCGGGAGCTACGGCTGGGTGTTCCCCAAGGGCGACACACTGACGGTCGGCGTGATCTCGGCCCGTGGCGAAGGCGCGGCGACCAAGCGTTACCTGGAGGACTTCGTCGCCCGGCTCGGCCTCGCGGGGTTCGAACCGAGCATCTCCTCCGGCCACTTGACCCGCTGCCGGGCCGACGACTCGCCGCTGTCGCGCGGGCGGGTGCTGGTGTGCGGGGACGCGGCGGGGCTCCTGGAGCCGTGGACGCGCGAGGGCATCTCGTTCGCCCTGCGCTCGGGACGGCTCGCGGGTGAGTGGGCGGTCCGGATCGCCGAGGCGCACGACGCCGTGGACGCGCGCCGGCAGGCCCTGAACTACGCGTTCGCGATCAAGGCCGGGCTCGGTGTGGAGATGAGCGTCGGCAAGCGGATGCTGGCGGCGTTCGAGCGGCGGCCCGGTGTGTTCCACGCCGCGCTGACGGGGTTCCGGCCCGCCTGGCGGGCGTTCACGGACATCACTCGGGGGGCGACCTCGTTGGGTGAGCTCATGCGCGGCCACCCCTTCGCCCAGCGCGCCCTGACCGCGCTGGACCGCCGGCCCGTCCCGGGTGCCGGGGCCACGAACACGGCGACTGTCGCGGACGGCGGGGTCGCCGAGGTGCGCGAGCCTGACGAGGCCGGGTCCTGATGCTGGTTCAGCTCTTGACGCTGATGCGGAAGACCGGGTGGTCCGGGGCGATCCGGCGCAGGTCGGCGTCGGGGGAGTCGGGGCCGATCCCGTTGAAGAACACGCCGACCTCGGCCTTCCAGCGCTTGAGGTAGGCGCGCAGCAGCGGGACCTTGTCGTCGTCGGCGACCTCGGTCGCGGTGAACTCGTCCACGCTCTTGCCGAGGCGCAGTTCACCGCCGCCCGCCGCGCGCATGTTGTGCGTCCACTGGACGTGACCGCGGGGGGCGACGAGGTACTGGAGGCCGTCCACGGTCAGCAGGTTCACGGGGGTGGTCCGCCACGTGCCGCTCTTGCGGCCGCGGACCGCCAGCACCCGGGAACCCCAGAAGCTGATGCCGCGGCGGGTCATCCAGGCGACGACACGGTTGAGGACGTTGACGGTGAACCAGCCGGGCTTCTTGACGTGCGTGGACATGTCGACTTCCTCCTGGAAGTTCTCGGGAGCGGCGCGGAGCGCGGAACACGCACGGTGTGAGCTTGTTGTGAGCAGTGCTCTCGCTTGAGAGCAGTCTGCTGGAGATCGGTGATCCAAGGCAAGAGCACTGCTCTCTTTTTTGTTCGGCGCTCTCTTTTGCGTACGCCGCTCTCAAAAGAGTGCGCCGCTCTGGCTTGCGTGCACCGCTCTCGATTGTGTGCACCGCTCCGAAAACGTGGGACACTCGCTCTCATGAGCAACACGGCACGCAGCACCCCGCACGGAGCAGGAACAGGAGCCGATGCCGGAACCGACGCCGACGCCGATACCGACGTCGGCGCCACCCGCGGCGCCCGAGCCCGTGCCCGGATCGAAGTGACCGCGGCCATCAAGGACGAGGCACGCAGACAGCTCGCCGCGGAGGGAGCCGCCAAGCTCTCGCTGCGGGCCGTCGCCCGGGAGCTCGGGATGGTCTCCTCCGCGCTGTACCGCTACTTCCCCAGCCGTGACGACCTGCTCACCGCGCTCATCATCGACGCCTACAACTCCCTGGGCGAGAGTGCGGAGACGGCGGCGGCCGCGGTGGCCGAGGCGGGGCCGGCACAGCGCTGGACCGTGGTCTGCGAGGCCGTACGCGAATGGGCGCTCGCGCATCCGCACGAGTACGCGCTGATCTACGGATCGCCGGTGCCCGGATACTCCGCCCCCCAGACGACCGTCCCCGCCGCCGCCCGGGTCGGCATCGTCCTCATCGACATCGTGCGGGACGCGCACCAGGGGCTCGGTCTGGCCAAGACGCCGCTGCCGGCCGAACTGCGCGTCGAGGCCCGGCGGATGGCGGCCGACCTCGCGCCCGACCTTCCCCCGGAGGCGGCCGCGGCACTCGTGGCGGCCTGGGCGCAGCTGTTCGGGCTGATCGGGTTCGAGCTGTTCGGCCAGTTCCACCGGGTCGTGGAGGACCGCGCGCCGTTCTTCCGGCACGCGGTGACCCAGCTCGCCCACGGTGTGGGGCTGGTGTACCCGCAGCGGGGGCGGGCCGAGTAGGGCTCAGCTCCCGGAGGGCTCAGAGGGCTCAGAGGGCTCAGAGGGCTCAGGGCGCTCGGGCCCTGGTGGGTTCAGGGTGCCGGACGTACGTGTACTCCCCCGGGAGTACACGTGATCGCCCCGCCCGGCGGACGCCCGCCGCGACCCGTGGCGTCTAGCGTGGCGGACATGGACGAGCAGCGTGGACCCGGCGGCGGCCCGCCGCGGTGGTGGCGGCACGGGCCGCCGTGGGGGCACCTCCGGGACGCTGCCGAGCGCGGCACCCGCCGGCCGTGGCGCTCCACGCTGCTGCTCACCGTGTTCGTCCTGGGCGGGTCGAACTTCGCGGCCCAGGCGCAGGAGGGCCAGCGGGCGTCGCTCGACGTCTTCGCGCGGGTGCTGCTGCTCGTGGGCTCCGGCCTGCTGCTGTGGCGGAAGCGGTATCCGGTGGCCGTCGCGTTCGGCACGGCCGTGGCCGCCATGGTCTATCTGGGCGCCGGATACGCGTACGGGCCGGTCTTCCTGACCGTCGCCGTCGCCTGCTTCAGCGCGATCGTCGCGGGGCACCGCCGGGCGGCCTGGTCGGCCGTGGGGATGCTCTGGGCCGGGCATGTGCTCGTCGCCCACTGGCTCTACCGGTGGCTGCCGCCGACCGGTGACACGGCCGCCTCCTGGTGGCAGGAGGTCGCCGTCGCCACCTGGGTGGTGGCGATCGTCGCGGTGGCCGAACTGGCCCGGGTACGGCGTGAGCAGTGGGCCGGGGAGCGGGCCGAACGCGCCCAGGCGGCCCGGCGAAGGGCAGACGAGGAGCGGCTGCGGATCGCCCGAGAACTGCACGACGTCCTCGCGCACAGCATCTCCGTGATCAACGTGCAGGCGGGCGTCGGCCTGGCGCTCCTGGACACCGACCCGGAGCAGGCGCGTACGGCGCTCACCACCATCAAGGAGGCGAGCAAGGAGGCGCTCGGCGAGGTGCGTCAGGTGCTCGACACGCTGCGTACGCCGGGTGACGCCCCGCGCGCTCCCGCGCCCGGCCTCGACAGGCTGCCCGAACTGGTGGAACAGGCGGCGGGCGCGGGCCTCGCCGTCGAGGTCGAGGGGGAGCCGCCCCGCCTGCCGCCCGGTGCGGACCTCGCCGCGTTCCGCATTGTCCAGGAGGCGCTCACCAACGTCGTACGGCACTCCGGTTCACGGCACGCGCGTGTGCGTGTCGAGCACGGGGGTGGCGCGCTGCGGTTGTGCGTCGACGACGACGGGCCCGCGACCGGCGCCGACGCGGGCGGCAGCGGCAACGGGCTGGCCGGGATGCGGGAGCGGGCCGCGGCGCTCGGTGGCACGATCGAGGCGGGACCGCGCGCCGACGGCGGCTTCCGGGTGCTCGCCGTACTGCCGTTGAAGGTCAAGGAGGACCGGTGATCCGTGTACTGCTCGCCGACGACCAGTCCCTGGTCCGGGCGGGGTTCCGGGCGTTGCTCGACGCGCAGTCAGACATCGAGGTCGCCGGGGAGGCCGCCGACGGCGAGGAGGCGTTGCGCGCGGTGCGCGAACTGCGCCCCGACGTCGTCCTGATGGACATCCGCATGCCCCGACTGGACGGCCTTGCCGCGACCCGCGGCATCACCGGCGACCCCGCCCTGGCGGACGTCAGGGTGGTCATGCTGACCACCTTCGAGCTCGACGAGTACGTCTTCGAGGCGATCCGCTCCGGCGCCTCGGGCTTTCTGGTCAAGGACACCGAGCCGGAGGAACTCCTGCGCGCGGTCCGGGCGGTGGTCGAGGGTGACGCCCTGCTGTCGCCGGGCGTGACACGTCGGCTGATCGCCGAGTTCGCGGCCCGCTCCAAGGAACCCGCGGCGGCCGACGCCCTGGCCCGGCTCACCGAGCGGGAACGGGAGGTGATGGCCCTGGTCGGTATCGGCCTGTCCAACGAGGAGATCGCCCGTCGGCTGGTCGTCAGCCCGCTGACCGCGAAGACCCACGTGAGCCGCACGATGGTGAAGCTGGGTGCCCGCGACCGGGCCCAACTGGTCGTGCTGGCCTACGAGTCGGGGCTGGTGCGGCCGGGCTGGCTGGGCTGAGACGCCTACCGGACGTCGTCACCGGCCCCGGCGGCGGGGCGGCCCCGGAAACGGAACAGCACGCTGACCACACGCGCGGTGAACAGCACGGGCGCGAGCACGAGCCCCGCGCGCGGCAGCAACCACTCCATCGTGCCCGGCAGTTCGAACAGCAACGCGGGACCGGCGACCGCGCCGAACAGGAGCGCCGCCGCGAAGGCCGCGCTGCACAGCGCGTACCCGATCTCGACGGTGATCGCGTCCCGTTCGGCCTGTGTACGTCGTCCCCCGTGACCAGTCATGCCGCGAGTGAAACAGGCGTGTGCCCGGCGGGCCACGGCCCCCCCCCGGCCCCCCCGGGCACACGCTGGAGGCGTCCCCCCAGGACTTCTCCGGCGGATCATGCCGGAGACGCGGGGGCTCGGCACGGCCGCCGGCGGCGTTGTCGTCGGTGGCGGACGCTCCGCGTCGACGCCGTCCTGCGCCTTGCGGTCGGACGCGCCGAGCCCCGTCGCCCGCGCTGATCAGGCACCGCGAACGTCCTTCGGCCCGATCCGGCGGACACGTCCTAGTCGCGGACCGCGACGCGACGCTCCGCGTCCGTCTCCCTCGGGGTGGACTTGGCGACCACGACGGTCTGCTGGGCGGGCCTGCGGGTGCGCAGTCCGGTGAGGCTGACGAGCAGTCCGACGAGGGCGATACCGGCGACCACCACGAGCCCGGGGCGGTAGCTGTCGAGCACCGCCTGCGGAGTGGCGTCGGCGGAGGTGTTCGCGGTCACCACGGCCGTCACGACGGCCAGGAAGATCGCGCCGCCCACCTGGACCGAGGTGTTGAGCAGGCCGGAGACCATGCCCTGCTCGTGGTCCTCGACGCCGTTGGTGGCCTGGATGTTGAGCGAGGGGAAGACCAGCGCGCAGGCCGCGCCGATGAGCAGCATGCTCGGCAGGATCACGGACGCGTACACCGGGTCGAGGTCGACCCGCAGGAACAGCCCGTACCCGACGACCATGAGCGCGAAGCCCGCGGCGATCAGCCGCTGGGTGCCGAACCGGTCGACGATCGCGCCCACCTTCGTCGACGACACCGCCACCAGCGCGCCGGCCGGCAGGAACGCGAGCGCGGTGTGCAGTGCCGACCAGCCGAGCAGTGACTGCATGTACAGCGTGACCAGGAACTGGAAGCCGACGTACGACCCGAAGAAGGCCATCGCGCCGAGCTGGGCGCGGATCTGGTTGCCGGAGCGCAGGACACCGAGCCGGACCAGCGGTCCCGGCGAGCGGCGCTCGACCAGCACGAAGGCGGTCAGCAGGGCGGCGACGGCGAGGAAGGACAGCAGGGTGCGGGTCGATGCCCAGCCGGCCTCCGGTGCCTGGACCACGGTGAAGACCAGCAGCAGCATCGAGGCGGTGCCGAGGACGGCGCCGGGGATGTCGTAGCCCTGGTGGTCCTTCTCGCGTTCGCTGCGCGGCAGCAGCTTCAGCCCCGCCACCAGCGCGGCCAGGGCGATGGGTGCGGGCAGCAGCATGGTCAGGCGCCAGCTGGCCTCGGTGAGCAGGCCGGACAGCACCAGGCCCATGGAGAAGCCGGTGGCGGCGCAGGTGGTGTAGATGGACAGCGCGCGGTTGCGCAGCGGGCCCTCGGGGAACGTCGTGGTGATGATCGACAGGCCGGCCGGCGCTGTGAACGCGGCGCTCAGGCCCTTGATGAAGCGGCTGGCGATCAGCAGCGGGCCCGAGTCGACGAGGCCGCCGAGCAGGGACGCCAGCGCGAACACACCCAGGGCCACCAGGAAGACCTGGCGCCGGCCCAGCAGGTCGGCGGTACGGCCGCCGAGGAGCAGCAGGCCGCCGTAGCCGAGGATGTAGCCGCTGACGATCCATTGCAGCGTCGAGGTCGACAGGTGGAGGTCGGAACCGATGGACGGCAGGGCGACGCCGACCATCGACACGTCCAGCGCGTCGAGGAACATGGCGGCGCAGAGCACCAGCAGGGTGCCCCACAGCCGCGGGGTCCAGCGTCCGTCGGACGCCGGGGCGGTGAGCGGAGAGGTCATGTCGCGACACTACATGCGTATGCATCGAATGCAAATGCATTTAATTCCGATGCAACAATCTCGATCCTCTGCTACGGTGCCGAACATGGCGGCGAAGAAGGCCGAGCAGGAGCTCGTGGACGAGTGGCGGGACATCCTCGCGCTGCACGCGCGCACCCAGTGCGAACTCGACCGGGTTCTGCACCGGCACGGCTTGTGCGCCAGCGACTTCGAGGTGCTGGACGTGCTGTCCGAAGGCGCGGCGGCCGACGGCTCCCGCGCCTACCGCGTCCAGGAGATCGCCGAGCGGGTCCATCTCAGCCAGAGTGCGCTGTCGCGGCTGATCGCCCGCTTGGAGAAGGACGACCTCGTCGAGCGGGCCATGTGCCCGGAGGACCGGCGAGGTGTGCGTGTGGCCCTCACCGACCAGGGACGCGAACTGCACGGTGAGGTGCGGCCGGTGCAGCGCGCGGTGCTGACCCGGATGCTGACGGACGGCCCCGCCGACTGACGACCGCGGCCCTTCGGTCGACGGACTGACGACCGCGGTGGTTCGGCCGACGGACTGACGACGGCGGTGGTGCGGCCGACGGACTGACGACGGCGGTGGTGCGGCCGACGGACTGACGACCGCGGTGGTGCGGCCGACGTTCTGGCGACCGCGGCCCTTCGGTCGAGGGACCGGCTATCGCGGCCCTTCGGCCGACGACTGGAGACGCGCGGCCGTTCGGCGGTCGGCTGCACGGTGTGACGGTGTGCCGTCCGGGTCAGCCGATCGCCGACTTCTCCCGCCACAGTGCGGCAAGCGACGCGTCCCCCGTCACGTTCGGCACCGGACGGCGGTTCCACAGTGCCAGGTACAACTGCTCGGCCGTACCGGCGAGTTCGCAGTCGGCGTCCCCTGCCTCGTCCCGTGTGGTCACGGGCGGCTCAGGCGACAGGCGTACGGTCCACACCGCTTCGGGGTCCGCGGCCCGGGTCGCTCCCGGGTCCAGGTCCAGGTCCGCTTCGGGGGCCGCGTCGAACACGCGCACCCGCAGGACGCGCGGCGCCTCGGTGCGGACCCGGCTCCTGGAGCGGGCGTGGAACCCGCGCAGGAGCTCGTCGATGCCGTCCGCCGCGAAGCGCGCGGTGACCGGACCCGGGGTGCCGCCGAGCGCCGACTCCACGTCGTAGCGGTGGACGGCCGTCTCGTGGGCCTGCCGCCTGGCCCAGAAGAACAGGGGTGAGGGCGCGGGCGCGGGGTGGAACGTCCAGGCCGCGGTGTCGGCCGGCGCCGCGGCCAGGGTGTCGACGAGGAGACGGTGGCTGTCCCGGTACCAGGCGAGAAGCTCGGCGCCGTCGAGGTCCGGAGGGTCGCCGATGGGCCGGGGCGAGGTGTGTTCCTCGGCGACGAAGGAAGCGGCCCAGCGATGGACCGCGCCCGTGTGCCGCAGCAGGTTCCGCACCTGCCACCCCGGGCAGGTCGGCACCGAGGCGTCGACCCCCGCCGCCTCGGCGGCCGCGGCGAGCGCCCGGCCCTCGTGATCCACGAACTTGACGAACTCGGCAGTTTCCATGGGGCGAGTGTGCCGGATGGAGCGGGGCCGGCGAGGGGAGTGGGAGTGACGGGCACCGCCGCGGTGGCTCTCCCGTGGTCACTCGGTCGCGGTTGCCCGGCGGGTGGCGAACCCGATGAAGGCGGCCACCCCGGCCAGCAGTGCGACGCTGGTGAGCGCGAGGGGCAGGGAGAACCAGTCGGCCATGAATCCGATGGCGGGCGGGCCGAGGAGCATGCCGCTGTAGCCGAGCGTGGAGACCGTCGCGACGCCGGTCGGTCCCGCGAGGCTGCCCGCGTGTTCGACCGCGACCGGGAAGAGGTTGGCGAGACCGAGCCCCGTGACGGCGAACCCGATCAGGGCCGCCCACGCGGAAAGGGCGAGGGCGCCGACCAGCATGCCGACGGCGGCGACGGTACCGCCCGCGACCACGGTGCGGGTACGGCCGAGCCGCTGGAGCAGCGCCGTACCCGACAGTCGCCCGGCCGTCATCGCCAGAGCGAAGCAGGAGTAGCCCGCCGCCGCGATCCCCGGTGAGGTGTCCAGGTCCTGTTCGAGGTGCAGGGCGCCCCAGTCGGCCATGGCTCCCTCGCCGTACGCCGTGCAGAGGGCGATCAGACCGAGGACGACGACCAGCCTCCGGGTGCGGGTGTCCGGTCGGTGGGAGCGGTCGCGGCCGGGGCGCGCATCGGCCGGCGGTGCCGGGGGCTCGTGGCGCAGGAGCGTGCGCCCGGCGATCGCGGTCACGAGCAGGCCGATCAGGGTGAGGCCGAGAAGGTGGCCGGCGGGCGAGAGCGAGCCCGCGACCAGTCCGCCCAGCCCCGCGCCGACCATGCCGCCGAGGCTGAAGGCCGAGTGGAAACTGGGCATCACGGGCCGGCGCAGCGCGGCGACCAGATCGACGGCGGCACTGTTGAAGGCGACGTTGATACCGCCGTACGCGGCGCCGAAGAGCAGCAGTGCGGCGCCGAGCGTGGTCGCGGAGTGGGCGAGCGGGGGCAGGGCGACGCTGAGGGAGAGCAGCACGGCGCAGACGACGGTGACGCGGTGATTGCCGTAGCGGTGGCACAGTCGGCCGGTGAGCGTCATGGTCACGACGGCTCCGGCGGAGACACAGAGCAGGGCGAGGCCGAGGGTGCTGGCGGAGGCGCCCGTCTGGTGCTTGATGGCGGGGATACGGACGACCCAGCCCGCGAAGACGAAGCCGTCGAGGGCGAAGAACGTGGTGAGCGCGACGCGTAGGCGGGAGAGGTCGCTGCCCATGCCCGGCACGGCGCTGTGCGTTCGGGGTTTGTTTATTAGCGGCACAAACTCAGGCTAGGGGGCGGGACAGGTCCGGGCAAGAGGGCGCCTGGGCGCCTGGGCGCCGCCGGTCCGCCCGGCCCGCCGGATGCGCGGTGGATCCGGACCGGTCGCCTCGGTCGGTGAGGACGGTCCCGGTCAGCCCAGGGCCCGGTCCAGGTTGAAGGCCGCGCTGATCAGCGCCAGGTGGGTGAACGCCTGTGGGAAGTTGCCCTGTTGTTCGCCGGTGTGGCTGATCTCCTCGGCGTACAGGCCGAGATGGTTGGCGTACGTCAGCATCTTCTCGAAGGCGAGTCGTGCCTCGTCGACCCGGCCCGCGTGGACCATGGCCTCGACGTACCAGAAGGAGCAGATGGAGAACGTGCCTTCGTCGCCTTGCAGGCCGTCGGGGCTGGCCTGGGGGTCGTAGCGGTAGACCAGCGAGTCGGATACCAGGTCCTGGGTCAGGGCGTCGAGGGTGGACAGCCACTTGGGGTCGGTGGGGGCGATGAACTTGCTGAGCGGCATCATCAGCACGGCCGCGTCCAGGACCTCACTGCCCTCGTGCTGCACGAAGGCCTGGCGGGTCTCCGACCAGCCCCGGTTGTGGATGCGCCGGTAGATGCTGTCGCGGGACTTCTGCCAGTGGATCAGGTCGGCGGGCAGGCCGCGCCGGCGGGCCATCCGGATGGCCCGTTCGATCGCCACCCAGCACATCAGCTGCGAGTACAGGAAGTTCTTACGGCCGCCGCGGGTCTCCCAGATGCCCTCGTCGGGCTGGTCCCAGTGCTCGCAGACCCAGTGGACGAGCGCGCACACGTCGTCCCACTGTTCGCTGGAGATGGGCTCCGCCCACTTGTCGTAGAGGTAGATGGAGTCGATCAGCGCGCCGTAGATGTCGAGTTGGAGCTGATCGGCCGCCGCGTTGCCGATGCGCACCGGCGCGGAGCCCTCGTAGCCCTCCAGATGGGGCAGCTCACGCTCCGCCAGGTCGGTGCGCCCGTCGATGCCGTACATGATCTGGAGCGGGCCGGAGGGTTTGCCGTCGCCCGGACTGATGTGCCGGGTCACGAACTTCATGAACGCCTCGGCCTCGCCCGAGAAGCCCAGCCGCAGCAGGGCGTAGACGCCGAAGGCCGCGTCGCGCACCCATACGTAGCGGTAGTCCCAGTTGCGTCCACCACCCAGTTGCTCGGGCAGGCTCGTGGTCGGCGCGGCCACGATCGCGCCGGTGGGGGCGTAGGTGAGCAGCTTCAGGGTGAGCGCGGAGCGGTGCACCATCTCCCGCCAGCGGCCCCGGTACTTGGAGGCCGACAGCCAGCGTCGCCAGTACGCCACCGTGGCGGCGAACTGCTCCTCCGCCTCCAAATGGGCACACCGGCGTGGCGTCACCCGGCTGCCGAGCTGGTCGAGGGCGAACACCGCCGACTCGCCCTCGGCGAGTTTGAACTCCGCCTGCGCGTCCTGTCCGTGGGCCTCCAGGGGGACGGTGGCGGTCAGTCCGAGCGAGAGCTTGGCGGACTCGAAGACGGCCATGTCCTCGGTCAGGCGGAGGGTGTGCGGCGCGGCGCCGTAGTCGAAGCGGGGTGCCACCCGGGTGCGGAAGGGGATGGAGCCGCGCACGCACAGCACACGCCGGATCAGCCGGTGACGTTCGGCCTCGGCACCCGGCTCACCGGTGACCGGCATGAAGTCCTGCACCTCGCCGACGCCGTCCTCGGTGAAGAACCGGGTGATCAGCACGTTGGTGTCGGGGAAGTAGAACTGCTTGGTCCGGGCCGGCACGGTCGCCGCCAGTTCGAAGGATCCGCCCCGGTCGGCGTCCAGGATGCTGCCGAAGACGCTGGGGGCGTCGAAGGAGGGGCAGCAATACCAGTCGATCGTCCCGTTCGACCCGACCAGGGCCACGCTGCGCAGGTCGCCGATCAGCCCGTGTTCGGAGATCGGCAGGTATCGCGCGCCATCCGGCGCGTCTCTGTCGAACGACGTCTCCGTCATCGCAGCCTCCTTCGGCCGGCCCGCATCACGCGGATTCCAGCTTAGGACGATCCCGTCCGGGGAGCGCCGGGAAGCCGCTCGGCTGGGCGTACCGTCGGGCGGCCCTGGCGGGCCTGGCGGCCCTGTCAGCCCTTGACGGCCGTCGGCGACCTAGACGTCTCGCACGCCTCGCACGTCTCATACGACGAGGACGCGGACCCCCGCCTCCTCGAACCGTCGCACCGTCTCGGCGTCGGCCGCGGTGTCCGTGACCAGCGTGTCCACCGACTCGGCCGGGCAGATCCGGGCGAAGGCGCGCCGGCCCAGTTTGCTGGAGTCCGCGGCGACGACCACCCGCTCGGCCCGCTCGCACAGCGTCCGGTTGATCGCGGCCTCGGCCTCGTCGTGGGCGGCGGCGCCGTGGGTGACGTCGAGGGAGACGACACCGAGGACCGCGACATCCAGCGTGATCTGTCCCAGCACGCCGTCGGCGAGCGGTCCGACCAGTTCGTACGACTGCGCCCGCGCGACCCCGCCGGTCACCACGATCTTGAACTGCGGCCGTACGGCGAGCTCGTTGGCGATGTTGAGCGCGTTCGTCACCACGGTCAGCGCGGGTGAGCCGGTGGCGAGGTCGCCTCGTACGGCCAAGGCCCGCGCCACCTCGGTCGTGGTCGTACCGCCGGTCAGCCCGACCGCCTCGCCGGGGGCGATCAGCTCGGCCACGGCCTTGGCGATGCGCTGCTTCTCGGAGGCGCGGCGGGCCGTCTTGTAGCGCAGCGGCAGTTCGTACGACACCCCGTGCACGACCGCCCCGCCCCGGGTGCGGACGAGCATCTGCTGCTCGGCGAGCTGGTCGAAGTCACGGCGGATCGTGGCGGACGAGACGTCCAGGTCGGCGGCGGCCTCCTCGACGTCCAGCCGGCCGCGCTCGACGAGCAGCTCCAGCAGCGCCTGCCAACGGGCGTCGCGCGACATCCGCATCTCTCCGTTCGTCCACGGCACTCGATCCACCGGCGACCTTAGCGCACCCCATTTCGTCCGGATGCTTGAAGATGCTCGGAAGCTGGCACTATCTTGCATGAATAATCACCGCAACGTCGTCCGGACAGTCGTCAAACGCTTGCTTGGACGACGGTCCGAACGCCCGTCTGGGCAGCTGTCCGAACGAACCACCTGAACACTCGTCTCCGGGGAGGGGCACGGCATGACCCATGTCGAGGAGGAGCTGGTCAGCCAGCCGGAGTGCTGGACACGTGCCGCCGCGGAGGCGGCGGGACATCGTGCGCTACTCCCGGCGCCGGGGGAGCGGGTCGCGGTCGTCGGCTGCGGCACCTCGTACTTCATGGCGCAGGCGGCGGCGGGCCTGCGGGAGGAGGCGGGACTGGGGGAGACGGACGCCTTCGCGGCCTCGGAGTTCCCCTACGGGCGGACCTACGACCGGGTCGTCGCCCTCACCCGCTCGGGCACCACCACGGAGGTGCTGGAGCTGCTGGCGCGACTGCGGGGCCGTACCCGCACGGCCGCGATCACCGCCGACCCGGACACACCCGTCATGGCCGCGGCCGACGACCTGGTGGTGCTCGACTACGCCGACGAGCGCTCCGTGGTCCAGACCCGCTTCGCCACCACGGCCCTGACCCTGCTGCGTGCCCATTTCGGACGGCACGGCGACGCCGTCGTCGCCGACGCCCGTACGGCGCTCACCGCCGACCTGCCCCACGAGCTGGTCGCCTGTGCCCAGTTCACCTTCCTCGGCCGCGGCTGGACCGTCGGTCTGGCCAACGAGGCCGGGCTGAAGATGCGCGAGGCCTCGCTGTCCTGGACCGAGGCCTACCCCGCCATGGAATACCGGCACGGCCCTATCAGCGTCACCACTCGGGGAACGGCCACCTGGATGTTCGGTGAGGCGCCCGCGGGGCTGGCCGGACAGGTGGGTGCCACCGGCGGCCTGTGGGTCGAGGGGCGCCTCGACCCGCTCGCCGAGCTGGTCCGCGCCCAACGGCTCGCCGTCGCGGTCGCGGCGGCCCGCGGCCTCGACCCGGACAGCCCGCGCCACCTCACCCGCTCGGTGATCCTCGCGTCCTGAGATCCCGGAGGTCTCAGCTCTCAGGAGTTGATCCCGGGCCCTCCCGCACCGGAAAGGAACGGCCGTGTCCCTCACGACCACCGGCGAGCTCGTCACCCGCGCCGCCGCGACCCGCTCCGCCGTCACCGCCTTCAACATCATCACGCTGGAACACGTCGAGGCCGTCATCGCCGGCGCCGAGGCGGCCGAGTCGCCCGTCGTCCTCCAAGTCAGCGAGAACGCCGTGAGGTTCCGCCACGGCCGGCTGCTCCCGCTCGCCCGCGCCGCGGCCGCCGCCGCCGAACGCGCCACCGTCCCCGTCGCGTTGCACCTCGACCACGTCCACAGCGACGCTCTGTTGCGGCAGGCGCCGGCCGCCGGTTTCAGCTCCGTGATGTACGACGCCGCCCGCCTGCCGTACGCGGAGAACCTCGCCGCGACCCGGGCCGCCGCCGACTGGGCGCACTCCCAAGGGCTGTGGATCGAGGCGGAGTTGGGTCAGGTCGGCGGCAAGGACGGAGCACCGCCGCTCGACCCCCACGCGCCGGGCGCGCGCACCGACCCCGCCGCTGCGCGAGCCTTCGTGGCGGACGCCGGCGTCGACGCGCTGGCCGTCGCGATCGGCAGCTCCCATGCCATGACCACCCGCACCGCGACCCTCGACCACGCCCTGCTGAAGGGCCTCTCCGACTCCGTCGACGTCCCGCTCGTCCTGCACGGCTCCTCCGGCGTCCCGGACGACGAACTGACCGCGGCGGTCTCCGGCGGCATCACCAAGGTCAACGTCGGCACCGCCCTCAACATCGCCATGACCGCGGCCATCAGGGACTTCCTCGCCGCGCACCCGGAGGCGGTCGACTCCCGCAAGTACCTCGGTGTGGGCAGGGAAGCGATGGCGGGGGCGGTGACCCGGATCATCGGAGTAGTGGGCTGACCCGCACCGACGCCCGAGGCTTCCACCGGACGCCGGACGCCGGACGCCGGACGCCGGACGCCGGACGCTGGGCGCCGGGCGCCGACGGCTTTACGGCGAGCGCCCCATGTGATCGTCCTTGCCGCCCCGCTCAGCCCCGTCTGACCGCCTTCAGCACCACGAACTTCGGGTCGCCCGCGACCAGTTGGCTGTTGCCGAACAGGCGTCGCAGTTTGACGTGGTAGCCCAGGTGCCGGTTGCCGATCACCCACAGCTCGCCGCCCGGCCGCAGCGCGCGCCGGGCTCCGGTGAACATCCGCCAGGCCGTCGCGTCGGTGGTCGCCTGGTGGGAGTGGAACGGCGGGTTGTTGAGGACGACGTCCACGCTGCCGGCCGGTACTCCGGCGAGACCGTCCCCGACCCGGAATTCGGCGTGCCCCGGCACCCCGTTCGCCTTGTACGTCGCCTCCGCCGACGCCACGGCCTGGAACGACTCGTCGACGAACAGCACCTCGGCGTCCGGGTTCGCCAGGGCCACCGCCGTACCGACGACACCGTTGCCGCAGCCCAGGTCCACCACCCGCCGGGTGCCACTGCTCTCGGGCAGGTGCTGGAGGAAGAACCGGGTGCCGATGTCGAGGCGGTCGGCGCAGAAGACGCCCGCGTGGTTGACGACGGTGCGACCGGATGCCGGACCGATGTCTCCGGGGAGCGGATAGGCGTACGGCCACGGATTCGCGGGCCGCTCCAGCGCGGGGTCCGGGGTGCAGAGGATCAGGCGCGCCTTCTGCTCGGCCAGCGAGGTGCGGGTCGGGCCGAGGACCCGGTCGAACAGCTGAAGCGTCGAGGAGTGGATCTCCTTCACCATACCGGTGCCGACCACGACCGTGCCCTCGTGTACCGCGGGCGCCAGCCGCAGCAACTGGTCCTCCAGGAGCGCCAGGCTCTTCGGCACCCGCACCAGGAGGACGTCGACGCGCTCGGGCGGGGGATCCTGGGTGGTGAGCAGGCGCACTGCCCCGGTCCCGACGCCGTTGCGGGCGAGGTTGGCCCGCGTCGCCTCCTGCGCGAGGAACGAGTCGGTGATCTGCGTCGGCCCGTGTGCCGCGAGCGCCGTGACCAGGGCGCCCCAGCGGTCGCCGACCACCACGACCGTGCCGGACAGCGGGATGCGCTGCTCGGCCAGGTACCGCAGGAGATACGCGTCGGAGGCGTCCCAGGCCCGCAGCCGTTCGCGCGGGTCCTCGGGGAACCGGGCCAGCGCGAGCTCGCCCCAGGGAGTTGTCATACGGTCGTTCATCGTGTGTCAAGGCTAGCCGAGCCGCAGCTCAGGACCGGTGGGGGAGGATGGTGGCCATGGACGCCGAACTGTTCCCCCGGGAGCGTACGGACGTCGCGCCGGGCGCGGTGCACCTGCCGGACTGGCTCGACGTCCCGGACCAGCGCGAACTGCTCGACGCCTGCCGCGCGTGGGCCCGCCCGCCCGCCGGGCTGCGCACCGTCGTCACTCCCGGCGGCGGCACCATGACAGCCCGGCAGGTCTGTCTGGGCTGGCACTGGTACCCCTACGCCTACGCCCGTACGGTCGCCGACGGCGACGGCTCCCCGGTCAAGCCCTTCCCCGCCTGGCTGGGCGACCTCGGCCGGCGCGCGGTGACCGACGCGCTCGGCCCGACGGCGGCCGCGTCGGCGGCGTACGACATCGCGCTGATCAACTTCTACGACGGTGACGCCCGCATGGGCATGCACCGCGACGCCGACGAGCGGTCCGACGCGCCGGTGGTGTCCCTGAGCCTCGGCGACACCTGCGTGTTCCGCTTCGGCAACACCGAGACGCGGACGCGCCCTTACACCGACGTCGAGCTGCGCAGCGGCGACCTGTTCGTGTTCGGCGGGCCGTCGCGGCTCGCCTATCACGGGGTGCCGCGGGTCCACCCCGGCACGGCTCCGGCCGTACTCGGACTGACCGGGCGGCTGAACGTCACCCTGCGGGTGAGCGGGTTGCGGTGAGCCGCTCCCGCGACGCCGGGTCCCGGCGGGGGCACCGGCCGGGCAGGCCGCCCGCGGCCACCCGGATCGCGGCCCCCGCGACCGTCCGGCCGCCACGTCCGGCACCCCCTTCGCCGTCGCGCTCCGACAGTCCTTCCTGGAGGTGACAGGGCCGCGGACGTCGGCACCCGAGCGGATCATGGGAGACTCCCCCTCATGAGCGGCAAGGCGGACCCCCGGCAGGCGGGGGAAGGGACCACCTCGAGGACGCGACTGGACCGGGGGCGCGGAGCGCTCGGGCCCGCGTTGGAGCTCGTGCACACCGGGCGCGCCCCGACCCGGGCGGTGCTCACCGCCGAACTGGGCGTCACCCGCGCCACGGCGGGTGCGGTCGCCGCGGAACTGGAGGCGCTCGGTCTGATCAGGGTCGACGCCCGGCCCGGCGCCGCCGCCGGCTCGCAGGGCCGCCCCTCGCACCGGCTCGACCTCGCCGAGGACGGCCCCGTGGCGCTCGCCGCCCAGGTGCACGCCGACGGGTTCCGCGCCGCGCTGGTGGCGCTCGGCGGCCGGATCGTCGCGACCGCCCCCGGCTGCGAGACCGTCGACGCCGACCCCGCGAAGGTGCTCGGATCCGTCGTGGAAGCGGGCGCCGAACTGCTGCGGCAGACCGGGCGGCGGTGCGTGGGCGCCGGGCTCGCCGTGCCGTCCGCGGTCGCCGAACCGGAGGGCCTGGCGCTGAACCCGCTGCACCTGGCCTGGCCGGCGGGGGCGCCCGTGCGGGAGATCTTCGCCGGGTGCGTGCGTGCCTCGGGCATCACCGGACCGGCCTTCGCGGGCAACGACATCAACCTCGCCGCGCTCGCCGAGCACCGGCACGGCGCCGGACGCGGGGCCCGCGACCTGCTGTGCGTGGCCACCGGGCATCGGGGCGTCGGCGGTGCGCTGGTGCTCGACGGGCGTCTGCACACCGGCAGTTCGGGCCTGGCGCTCGAAGTCGGCCACCTCACCGTCAACCCCGACGGCGGACACCCCTGCTACTGCGGCAGCCGCGGCTGCCTCGACGTCGAGACCGACCCGCTGGCCCTCCTCACCGCGGCGGGCCGGGCGCCGGGCCCCGAGGTGTCGCTGCTGAAGCAGGCCGACGACCTGATCCGCGACGAGTACGACGACCCGACGGTCCGCAGAGCCGTCGAAGCCCTGATCGACCGCCTCGGTCTGGGACTCGCCGGCCTGGTCAACATCCTCAACCCGGACCGGATCATCCTCGGCGGCCTGCACCGCACCCTCATCGACGCGGACCCGGACCGGCTGCGCGCGGTGGTCGCCGACCGCAGCCTGTGGGGGCGCAGCGGGGGCGTGCCCATCCTGGCCTGCTCGCTGGACCACAACAGCCTGGTCGGAGCGGCGGAGTTGGCGTGGCAGCCGGTGCTCGACGATCCGCTGGGAGCGCTGGCGGCACCGTGATCCGGTGTGCCGGTGGCTCTTCGTGAGGCGGGGTGCGGCCGGCTCTTCGTGAGGCGGGGTGCGGCCGGTGCTTCGTCGGGTGGTGTGCCGCCGGGGCCTACAGCGTCGCGCCGCCGTCGATCACCAGATCCGTGCCGACGACGGACGCGGCGGCGTCCGAGGCGAGGTACAGCACGGCCTGCGCCACCTCATCGGTCGACGAGATCCGGCCGAGTGGCGACACCTCCTTCATCCGCGTGGCACGGTCCGCCGACGACTCGCCGGGCCGCAACGACATGGCCGTGTCGGACGGGCCCGGGCTCACGGCGTTGATCCGCACGCCGTCCGCGATGTGGTCGAGGGCGGCCCCGCGGGTGAGGGCGGAGACGGCGGCCTTGGACGCGCCGTAGGCGGCGACCCCCCGCGCCTGCCGGTGGGGGCCCAGGTTCGACGAGACATTGACGATCGCGCCACCGCCCTGCTGGGCGCGCATCTGCCGGACCTCGGCGCGCAGGGCGAGGAAGACGCCCGTGACGTTGACGTCGAGCAGTGCCCGCCAGTCCTCCTCGGCCACGTCCGCGAGCGGCCCGCCACCACGGAAGACGCCGGCGTTGTTCACGGCGATGTCGAGCGAGCCGAACCGGTCCACCACCGTGCGGACCAGCGCGTCGACTTCCGCTGCGCTGCTCACGTCGGCGCCGACGGCGAGCGCGTCACCGCCGGTTTCCGTCACGAGGGCGACGGTCTCGTCGAGTGCCGCCCGCCCGCGCCCGGCCACGACGACCCGGGCCCCCTCGGCGGCGAACGCCAGGGCGACGGCCCGTCCGATGCCTGATCCGCCTCCGGTGACGAGGGCGGTGCGGCCGGTGAAGCGGGTACGGGGCATGGCGTGACGTTCCTTCCGGGAGGGAGTCGTGCGCTTGTCTATACCGATCATTCAAGAATGGCGAGCGCCTGTTCCGCCGCGTCCCGAACCCGTGTCGGGTCCGTCGAGACCTTGCCGACCACCCGCAGCCCCTGCATCAGCACCAGCAGCATGCGGGCCAGCGCCCGGGGTTCCCGGTCCGCGGGCAACTCGCCCTGCGCCTGCGCGCGTACGAGCGCCGAGTGCAGCAGGGTCTCCAGGTGTTCCCAACTGAGCTCCACCCGGCGGGCGGCCGCGTCGTCGTGCGGGGCCAGTTCGGCCGCCGTGTTGGTGACGAAGCAGCCGCGGGCGCGACCGTCGTCGTCGGCGGCCTCCGCGGCGAACCGCCGCACCACCGCGCGCACGGCCGGCAGCGCCGGACCGGGCTGGGACAACTCGCGCAGCAGACGGGGATCCCGCGACTCGCCGTATCGTTCCAGCGCCTTGAGGTAGAGGTCCCGCTTGTTGCCGTACGTGGCGTAGAGGCTCGCGCGGCCGATGCCGAGACGCTCCACCAGGTCGGCCATCGAGGTCGCCTCGTACCCGCGCCGCCAGAACAGTTCGAGGGCCGACTCCAGCGCCGCGTCCGGATCGAATTCCTTGCTCCTGGCCATGGCGTGACGCTAGAGCAATCAAGAATGATCGGTCAAGTATGGGTCCGGGTGCGCGCTTGCCGGGCCGCGAGGCAGCCGCAGGACCGCTCGCGCTGCGTTCGCCCGCTCCGTCCCCTCACCTGTGGCGCGGACTGCGGCACAATGACTCACGAACGTCCGCCGCGGTGGGCCGGACGAGGAAGGTGGCTGCGTAGTGCAGTGGCAGGGGACCAACTTCACTGTCGACGGACGCGAGCCGGCCGGCGCCGAGGACCACTACCGGATCGGCCTGCACTGCTGGAACAGCTCGCAGCACCGCGCCGCTGCCTCCTTCTTCCTGGAAGCCGCCGCGGCCACCGGCCACAGCGCCGCCGTAGAGCTCCTGGGGCACGTCGAGTACGTGCAGGGCCACTACGCGCGAGCGGTACCGCGGCTGCGGCAGAGCAACGGATCACCGCGGGCGGCCTACTATCTCGCCTCGCTGTACCACCAGGGCTGCCCCGAGGCGGGAATCACACAGTCGTACGACGAAGCGGCTCGCTGGTACCGTGCCGCGGCCGAACTGGGCGAGCCCGAGGCGATGCTCGCCCTGGGCGACCTGTACCTGGAGCGTCTGCTGCCCCTGACCCGCGCCCCCGCGGAGCACGCCCTGGAGCATTTTCTGGCGGCCGCCGCGCGCGACCACCCCTACGCCCAGTACCGTGCCGCCGAGCTCTACCGCACCCTGTACCGGGACACCGAGCGCGCCGCCGCGCTGTACCGGTCCTGTGTGGACAACCCGATGACGGGCCGCCACGCCCTGGGCTCGATGATGACCCTGCAGAGTCAGGCGCACCTGCGGGAGATGTCGGCGACTGGGACTGCTCGTCTGGAGCAGCAGCGGCGCGACGCCGTCAACCCCCCGCAGTTCCGCGGCGACTTCTACTGAGCCCCGCGGCCTCCGGGCGGTGGCCCTGGGAGAGGCCCGTCCGGCCGGTCCGGCGGGGCCGGGCCGGGTCCTTCGACCGTCGTCGTGACGTGCTCCCGGCGTCAGCTGCACGCCAGGATCCAGAGGAAGACGGCGGTTGCCCGCACCAGGTCTTCCGTCTCCTCGGTCTGGGCCCGCAGCGCCTCCGGTACGTGGTGCGGTTCCCAGGACGCCGGGTCCGCGGGCGGGCGCGGCTCGGCCGCCCACAGGCGCTCGATCTCGCCGGTGCTCGGCTGTAGCCAGGCGCAGGCGCGGGCCGTCGTGGTGAGGACCTCTGCCAGCGGGCCCGGGTTCCCGAGGCTGTCGCACGGCAGGGTGTCGGCGTCGCCGGACAGGGCCGCGGTCAGGTCGACCAGGTGCGATGCCCGGGCCAGCCAGCTCGGCGCCGGGTTCCCCGGGGTGGTGTGCCGGGCGGTCAGTTCCCGGTCCAGCCCGGTCCGCGTGCCGGTGGACCGTTCCCGCGCGGTGGGCTGCCATGTCCCCTGCTGCCGGAGGTCGTCCGCCCGCCGCGTGGCCTCGCGGACCAGGACGAGGGCCGTCGGCCAGTCGCCGCCCTCCCAGTCTGGCGTCGCCCGCAGTTCCCGGACGCGGTAGCCGAGTGTCGGCCGAACTCCGGCAGGGCGCGGCCGCGGAAGATCGGCCGTGATGTGGGCCTGCAGTACGGGCTTGACGCCGGCCATCGATTCGGCGCTGCCGATCCCGAGCCCGCTGGTGCGGGCGGCGTCGGGCACGGGACCGGACGCGAGCGGGTGGGTGCCGGGATCGTAGTAGCGCATGGTGTCGGCCAGGGGGACCTGGTCGACGAGGATCCCGGCATCGTGGGCGGCCCGCCACAGCAGCAGGCCCACGTTGTGCCGACGGCTTCCCCAGGGCCACTTGGCCCGTGGGGCGGGGTGCGCGGAGAACCGGCGGGGCGGCGGGGCGCCGAGGAGGAGGCCCTGCTCCTCGTGCCAGGCGACCAGAAGGCCTGCCTGGTGACAAGCCCGTTCCCACGCCCCGCAGCCGTACGCCGCCCAGTGCCTCGACTCCCACGCCTCTACGTTCACGTCCACGGGACGCACCGTATCGGGACCCCCACACCACCGCGCCGGGCGCCTGGTTCGGCTGACGCGCCGAGTCCTGACTCCGTCGGCCTCGAAGTCGCAGACGGTCGACGTCAGTTCGGCGACGAAGACGTCCGCGAGCCTGCCGCGCAGCACACGTCCAGCAGTCGTCGTCGTAGTGCATCGCCTGGTGCAGTCCCGTCGCGGCCACCGCCCGGACCCCGGTCTCCGGGCACAGCGGCGGCAGATCGGCGGCCCGGCGGCCCGGACCGTTACGGCGTCCCCTGCATGACGCTGTCCCCGCCCTGCGCCTGGAACACGGCCAGCTCCGCCCGATTCGCCCACGGCGACCGCCATGAACCCGGACAGCACACCTGGTGCCGTGGCAGGCGACGTTTGCCCGTGCCGGGCGTCGCGACGGGGCGAACGTTGCCTGCTGCGGCACTAGCGAGGTGAGAGCAGAGCGAGCAGGCTCCGGGCGGCCGTGTCGAAGGCGGCAGGTGAACCGGCGGCGCGGGCCAGGACGTAGCCGCCCTGGACGGTCGCGAGGATCGTCGCCGCGATCTCCTCGCCGTCGAGCCCGGGCGGGAACTGGCCCTGCTCCTTGCCCTCCTCGACGATCCCGGCGAGCCGCTCACGGATCAGGTCGAGCGTCTCGTCGACGGGGGCGCGCAGTTCGTCGCTGGCGATGATGTCCGGGTCCATCGTCAGCCGCCCGAGGGGACAGCCGCGCAGCACCTCGCGCTCGCGCTCGAGGTAGGCCCGGACGCGCTCGTGCGGGGTGCCCGGGCCGTCGAGGACGGACTCGGTGCTGGCCCGCAGTTCCTCGGCCGTCCGGCGGATCGCGGCCAGGGCGAGGTCCGGCTTGCCCTTGAAGTGGTGGTACATGCTGCCCTGCCCGGCGCCCGCGCGCTCCAGGATCGCCTTGGGGCTGGTGCCCACGTAGCCGCGCTCCCAGAGCAGGTCCCGGGTGGACTCGATGAGGCGCTCCGAGGTGTTCATGATCCAGCTGTACATACCAGTAGTTACAGCCGTCCAGGGATCCGGGGAGCAGTGGCGGGCGGCCCGCGTACTCCCGCTGGTGTACGCGCACTGCCGCTGGCCGTACGACGACCCGGCCCCCGTCCAGGGGCGAATCTCGAGACAACGCGGAAGCCCCGGAGAAGACCCGGCAGAAGACCCGGCAGAAGGCCGCGCAGATGGCCCCACCGCAGACCTTCCGCAGACCTCACCTCATCACCGACCTGACCTCATCAGCGACCTCACTACAGACCTCACTACAGACCTCACCGAGGAGATGCCCCGAGATGAACACCCTGGCCGACTGGGACGCCGGTCCCGGACCGTGGATCCTCTTCTTCCCGCTGATCTGGGCGGTCGTCGTGATCGGCGTCGTCACCGTCCTGCGCCGCACCGCCCCGCGTGGCCGCCGCGGTCCGTGGAGCGCGCTCGGCGAAGCCCGGCCGTCGGGCGACTCACCCGTCGCGGTCCTGGGCCGCCGTTTCGCCTCCGGCGAGATCGACGAGGACGAGTACTGGCGCCGACTCTCCGTCCTCGACGAGCAGTTCGGCCGCCCGGGCAAGGGCGGTGCGGCGTGACCCGGCCGACGCCGACGCCGACGCCGACGTCAACGGAAGCGTCCACCTCCACCGCGTCCCGGGCGGCCGCCCGTGTCGTCGACGCCGTGAAGGTCTACGGCGCCGGCGACACGGCGGTGCGGGCGCTTGACGGCGTGAACGTCACCTTCCCGGCCGGCCGCTTCACCGCGATCATGGGGCCCTCGGGCTCCGGCAAGTCCACGCTGATGCACTGCGCGGCCGGACTCGACACGCTCAGCTCGGGAGCCGCGTACCTCGGCGACACCGAGCTGGGCACGTTGGACGACCGCCGCCTGACCCTGCTGCGCCGCGACCGGATCGGCTTCGTGTTCCAGGCGTTCAACCTGGTCCCCACGCTGACCGTGGCCGAGAACATCACGCTGCCGCTGGACCTCGCGGGCGGCGGCCACGACGCGGAGTGGATCGACGAGCTCGTCGGCATCGTCGGCCTGCGCGACCGGCTGCACCACCGGCCGTCCGAACTCTCCGGCGGTCAGCAGCAACGTGTCGCCGTGGCACGGGCGTTCGCCGGCCGGCCGGACGTCGTCTTCGCCGACGAGCCGACCGGCAACCTCGACTCCCGATCCGGCGGAGAGGTGCTCGGACTCCTCGGTCACGCCGTGCGCCGGATGGACCGCACGGTCGTCATGGTCACCCACGACCCCGTCGCCGCCGCCCACGCGGACGAGGCGGTGTTCCTGGCCGACGGACGCCTGGTCGACCGTATGGACTCCCCGACCGCAGACAAGGTCCTGGACCGCATGAAAGCCTTCGAGGTGCCTTCGTGAACGCCTCCGTACGCCTGAGCCTGTCCTCCCTGCGCGCCCACCGGCGGCGCTTCGCCGGCACCTTCCTCGCGGTCTTCCTCGGTGTCGCCTTCCTCGCCGGGACGCTCGTCATGGGGGACACCCTGCGCGCGAGCTTCGACACGATGTTCGGCGAGGCCACGGCCGGTACGGACGCGGTCGTGCGCGGCGCCGACGCCATCACCACGCCCGGCGAGAGCCAGGGCGTGCGGCGGCCCGTCGCCACCTCCCTGGCCGCGACCGTCGAGCGGATCCCCGGCGTCGCGGCCGCCGCCCCCGAGATCCAGGGCGCGGGCCAACTCGTCGGCAGCGACGGCGAGCCCGTCGGCGGTCAGGGCCCGCCCACCCTCGCCGGCAACTGGATCACCGACGCGCGGCTCAACCCGTACCGTCTCGCCGAGGGCCGTGCCCCGGCCAGGTCCGGAGAGGTCGTGGTCAACCGCGGCGCCGCCGAGAAGGGCGGCCTGAAGATCGGCGACAGGACCGTCCTGCGCACCCCCGACCCGGTCGAGGTGACCGTCGTCGGCCTGGCGACCTTCGGCGGCGCGGACGGCATGGCACAGGTGACCTTCACCGGCATGACCCGCGCCGACGCCGAGAAGTACCTCACCGCCAGGCCCGGCCAGGCGTCGAGCATCCAGGTGCGGGCGGACCCCGGCGTCGACGAGAAGGAACTGGTCGCGCGGCTGACTCCGGTACTCCCCGGCGGAGTCGAGGCCATCACCGGTCAGGCGGCGGCGCAGGAGAACACCGACATGATCTCCAGCCAGTTCCTGACCGTCTTCACCACCCTGCTGCTGGTGTTCTCCGGCATCGCGCTGCTCGTCGCGACCTTCTCCATCCACAACACCTTCGCCATCGTCGTCGCCCAACGCGCCCGCGAGAACGCCCTGTTGCGTGCCCTGGGTGCGGCCCGCCGACAGGTGACCGAGGCGACGCTCGTGGAGGCGGCCGTCGTCGCCGTGACGGCGTCCGCCGCGGGCCTGGCGGGCGGCATCGGTATCGCCGCCGGGCTCCAGGCGCTGTTCCCGGCCATCGGATTCCCCTTCCCCGAGGGCGACCTGGTGATCAGCGGTCTGTCCCTGCTGCTGCCCCTCGTGGTCGGGATCGTGGTGTGTATCGGCTCCGCCGTCCTGCCCGCCGTACGCGCCGGCCGCACCGCGCCCCTGGCCGCACTGCGAGAGACGGCCGTCGACCGGTCCGGCTCCTCGCGCGCGCGGGCCGTCGTCGGCGCGGGGCTCACCGTCCTCGCGGTGGCCCTGACGCTCACCGGCGTCCTGGTCTCCCCGTCCCTGTGGTCGGCGGGACTCGGCGCGGTCCTCGCGCTGGTCGCCTTCGTGGTCCTCGGCCCGGTCGCCGCAGGCACGGCCGTACGTCTGCTCGGCGGCCCCCTGGACCGCCTGCGTGGTGTCACCGGCGCCCTCGCCCGGCGCAACGCCCTGCGCAGCCCGAGGCGTACGGCCGCCACCGCGAGCGCCCTGATGATCGGGGTTGCCGTCGTCGCGCTGTTCACCGTCTTCGGCGCCTCGCTCAAGGCGACCATGGACCGGACCGTGTCGCGGTCCTTCGCGGGTGATGTGGCCGTGAGCACGCCGTCCTTCGGGGCGGGCGGCAGCGGGCTCAGTCCGCGGCTCGCCGCGGCCGTCGGCGCGCTGCCCGAGGTGGACACCGCGGTGGGACTCGGCCGCGGCGTCGCCGAAGTCGACGGCAGCGGACGGGCGTTGACCGTCACCGACCCGAACGCCCTGGCCCGGACCTTCGACCTCGGCTCGGTCCAGGGTTCCCTGCGCGACCTCGGCATCGACGGCATCGCCGTCACCCGCGAGGAAGCCGACGAGCGGGGTCTGGCGACGGGCGACACCACCCGCCTCACCTTCACCGACGGCGAGCGGCGGACGTTCACCGTGCGCGCCGTCTACGGCCGGTCCGAACTGGCCGGCGACTACGTCATCACCCGCGCCGCCTGGGCCCCGCACCGCACCCAGGACTCCGACACCCTCCTGGCCGTCTCCTTCAAGGACGGAGTGGGCACGGACGACGGCAAGGCGGCCGTGCAGCGGGTCGCGGCGCGGTACGGCAACCCGGAGGTGCAGACCCGGGCCGAGTACGCGCGCTCCTCGGCGGGCGGCATCGACATGATGCTCACCCTGGTCTACGCGCTGCTCGCCCTCGCGGTGCTCATCGCGCTGCTCGGCATCGCCAACACGCTGACGCTGGCGGTCCACGAACGCACCCGCGAACTGGGCCTGTTGCGTGCTGTCGGACAGACCCGCTCGCAGTTGCGCGCCATGGTCCGCTGGGAGTCGATCCTGGTCGCCGCTTTCGGTACCGCGGGCGGGCTCGGCCTCGGCGCCTTCCTCGGCTGGGTGCTGGTGAAGGCCTCGGACGGCGCGAGCGACAGCGCCTTCGCCTTCGCGATACCGCCCGTGCGGCTCGCGGTGGTGGCGCTGGTCGGCCTCGCGGCCGGAGCCCTCGCCGGCGTGCGTCCGGCCCGGCGGGCGGCACGACTGGACGTGCTGCGGGCGATCGCCACCGAGTGACGCACCGTGTCCCGTACGACGGGACACGCGTCGGTCAGCGAGGTGGCGCAACGCAGGTCATCGGCCGGGTTCACCGAGGCCGGCGCACGCGGGTCATCGGCCGGGTTCACCGAGGCCGGCGCACGCGGGTCATGGCCCGGTCCACCGAGGTGGGCGCACGCGGGTCGTGGCCCGGTTCACCGAGGTGGGCACACGCGGGTCGTGGCCCGTCCACCGACGTGGGAGCAGGCCGGTCACCGGCGTGAGGGGCCAGCCGGACGTGGCTCGCGCACCGACGCGGGCGGACGCCTACCCCCGCCCGGTCACGGACGGCAGCACGCGCCGGTCACCGCCCGGTCAGCCGGCAACGGCAGACCGGGCGGGAGCGTGGGCCGGCCTGAGGTCGTCGGTCGTGACCTCGACCTCCGTGAACCGGTGCGCGGGCTTGTCCGCGACCGTACGGCGCACCGGGCGCGCGGGAGGAGGAGACGTCGGGAGCGTGAACCAGACGACCTTGCCGGACTCACCGTCCGGCCGGACGCCCCAGCTCTCGCTCACGGCGGCCACCAGGGCGAGCCCGCGTCCGCAGGTGGCCAGGGGTTCCGCCTCGTCGACCACGGGGAGGCGCGGGTCGTGGTCGTACACCGAGACCGTGAGCCGGTCGACCACCAGCTCCATCTCGACGGTGCACGTCTTGTCGGGCTGGGCATGGCGGTGGACGTTCGTCAGCAGCTCGGTCACGCCGAGCGCGGCGCGGTCTATGAGGGGGTCCATATGCCAGTAGCGCAACTGCGCAGATACGATTCTGCGGACCTGGCCGATCCGCGACGGCAGGGCTTGGAGCTCCACCGTGCAGTGCCTGCTTGGGTGACTGATCACGGCTGCGACTCCCCGACGTGAGGTCCGGAAGAACACGGATTCGGATCCAGCAGGTCTGCGCCAAACGGCCGCCTGCTGTCATGTCCGGCGGGCTGGTTCGCAGCGTTATCGCCGGTAAACCCAGAGTGACGTGAGACCAGCGTGGCCCAGGGGGTCCGCCGCCGCAACTCGCGGTGACTCAGCCGCCACGCCCCGCGGCCCTGCGCACGGCCTCGATGAACCGGCGTGCCGCGGGCGGTCCCGGCTCGCCGGGAGCGGGGTCGTGGTCACCCAGGGTCAGCGAGTACCGCGTGCCGTTGACGTCCGCCGAGGCGCGGTCCCCCGGCGCGAACCAGGGTTTCGACGCCCGCACCGCCTGCACCGGCGCGCTGTCGATCTCGCTGCCGTAACTCGTGAGCAACTCCAGCCTGCCGTCGCTGATCCGGACCTGTCCGGCCCGGGTGAGCGAGCGCAGTCTCTTCCCGATCCGCACGCCCGTCGCCGTGAACTCCGGCTCCGCCATGCCGTTCCGCCCCCTTGTGCGCGTGGGTCCGGTGGACCGCGCTCCTGTGTGGGTGATCCAACCCGTGGCGTGATCCAGCCCGATTCCGTGATCCGGTGTGTGCCCCGTCCGGGGCCTTCGTCCCGCCCGCTGAAGTCTGCCCGCGTACCGCGGTGAGCACCAGTACGCACCGCGTCCGAGCGGCGGTCACCCGGAGCACTCGCGCGAATGCGCCCCCCGGTGTCCGCCCCCCACGCCCGTACGCCCGTTCCCCAGGTGTCCTTTGGGTGGCCCAAAGTTGTGTTTATGCAGGTGAGATGCGGTGCGGAAGGTGCTTATGATCGAGAGGTCGGCCGCGCGACGCGCCGTCGGCGTGGAGCGTAAGGAGCACCGCCGTGAGCGCCACCCAGCAGACCCGGACCGGCGAAACCCTCGACGTCGACCGCAGCGACGCCACTTACCGTGACTGGCTGAAAGAGGCCGTCCGCAAGGTCCAGGCGGACGCCAACCGCTCGGCCGACACCCATCTGCTGCGTTTTCCGTTGCCGGAGCGCTGGGGGATCGACCTGTATCTCAAGGACGAGTCGACCCACCCCACCGGAAGCCTCAAGCACCGCCTGGCCCGCTCGCTCTTCCTCTACGGTCTGTGCAATGGCTGGATCAGGCCGGGCCGCCCGGTGATCGAGGCGTCCAGCGGCTCGACGGCCGTCTCCGAGGCCTACTTCGCGAAGCTGATCGGCGTGCCGTTCATCGCCGTGATGCCGCGCACGACGAGCGCGGAGAAGTGCCGCCTGATCGAGTTCCATGGCGGCCAGTGTCATTTCGTCGACGACTCGCGCCGGATGTACGAGGAGTCCGCACGCCTCGCGACGGAGACCGGTGGCCACTACATGGACCAGTTCACCTACGCCGAGCGGGCCACGGACTGGCGCGGCAACAACAACATCGCCGAATCGATCTTCCGGCAGCTGGAGTTGGAACGGTTCCCGGAACCCGCGTGGATCGTCGCCACGGCCGGCACCGGCGGCACCTCGGCGACCCTCGCGCGTTACGTCCACTACATGCAGTACGACACCCGTATCTGCGTCGCCGACCCGGAGAACTCCTGTTTCTTCGAGGGCTGGACCACCGGCGATCCGGACGTCACCTGCGACTGCGGTTCGCGCATCGAGGGCATCGGCCGGCCGCGGATGGAACCGAGCTTCGTGCCCGGCGCCGTCGACCGCATGATGAAGGTCCCCGACGCGGCGAGCGTGGCCGCCGTGCGGGCCCTGGAGCGGGCCATCGGCCGCAAGGCGGGCGGCTCGACGGGCACCGGGCTGTGGAGCGCCCTGAAGATCGTCGCCGAGATGGTGGCGCAGGGGCGCCGGGGGAGCGTGGTGACGCTGCTGTGCGACCACGGGGACCGGTACCTCGACAAGTACTACGCGGACGCGTGGCTGGCCGAACAAGGCCTGGACATCGAGCCGTACACGGCGGCGATCGACTCGCTGCTGGCGACGGGCGTGTGGCCGCACTGACCGGCCACCGCGCCATCGCCGGTCCCGGTGCGACGCCCCACCGGGCCAACCGCGTGACAGGGCTGGCCCGCACCACGCCGAGCCAGGGCGCCATGCCCGGCCGGGGGCCGATCCCTACCGGGCCAACCGCCCGTCCAGCGACGTGACCGCGTCCCGGAAGGCCCGCCCCAGTCCCGGCCGGGCGAGCCGCAGGGCGCACCGGAACGTCGCCGTACCGTCGGCGGCGAAGGTCCACCGCACGCGGGTGCCGGATTCCGTCGGCGTCAGTCGCCACTCCTCGACCAGCGCCCGGGCGCCCGGCGCGTTGGTCGCGTCCACCCGGTAGGCGTAGACCTCGGGGCCCTTCGCCGCGAGGACGGTCTCCTCGAAGCGAGTGCCGCCCCTGAGCCGGATCTCGCGTCCCGCGCCGTCGTCGGTCGGCCGGGCGAGCGTCACCGCGGAGAACCACGCGACCCAGCCGGGCACGTCCTCGGCGAGCGCCCGGAAGACCGGACCGGGAGCGGCGGCGACATCCCGCGCGAAGACCATACGGATCGGCGCGGTCTCGACGAAGTCGAGCCCCACCGGGCGCAGACGGCGAGCCATCGACGAGCCCTTCATGTCAACGGGCAGCGGGCAGCAGCTGGTTGAATCGACAGCACCCTAGCTGACGTCTTGTCAGATGTCTGTACCCTCGTCGGGCTCGCCCGCCACCACCAGGCGCCGTACGTGCTCCGAGATGTCGGTGCGGACCCGGGCCGGCAGTCCGGCGTCGGTCACCCAGGTGTCCACCTGCTCCAGCGCCGCGAACGAACTCAGGCCCACCGTGCCCCACTTGGTGTGGTCGGCGACCACGACGACCCGTCGCGCCGACTGCACCAGACGCCGGTTGGTCTCGGCCTCCGCCAGGTTCGGGGTCGACAGGCCCGCCTCGATCGATATCCCGTGCACACCGAGGAACAGCACGTCGAAGTGGAGCGCCGCGATCGCCTGATCGGCCACCGGCCCCACGAGCGAGTCCGACGGCGTGCGCACCCCGCCGGTCAGCACCACCGTCGCCGCGCCCTGCCGCTGTCCCGAGGTCCGCTGCGCCACGTGGAAGACGTCCGCCACCCGCACCGAGTTGGTGACCACCGTCAGGTCCGGCACGTCCACCAGCTGGTGCGCCAGCGCGTACGTCGTCGTACCACCCGAGAGCGCGATCGCCGAACCGGGCGCCACCAGCTCGGCCGCCGCCCGCGCGATGTCCTCCTTGGCGCTCAGCTCCAGCGCCGACTTGGCCTCGAAGCCCGGCTCGTGCGTGCTCGCCTCGACCACCGGGACCGCGCCGCCGTGCACCTTCTCCACGACGCCCTGCCGGGCGAGCGCGTCCAGGTCGCGGCGCACCGTCATGTCCGACACGCCGAGCTTGCGCGTCAGCTCGTTGACCCGGACTCCGCCACGGCGCCGGACCTCGTCCAGGATCAGGGCGCGCCGCTGCTCCGCGAGGAGGTTCTGATTCTCACTCACGTACGCTCCGGTCCTTTCGCCTCGGCCGTCCTTCAGCCCCGCGCACCTGCTCCGACGAGGACATTCTTTCCGTCCGGGGTGCGCGGGCGTCCCATCCTCGCACGGGGTGACCCCCGTCGCGCCACCGCCCGTCCCGACGCGGGCATGCCATTCCGGTGGGGGGACCGGCGTGTTGTCGCACGTATCGGGGAGATTCCGTGACGGGAGGTGTACGCCACGCCCGGAACGGAGATCCTTGTGCCCGCACGCAGAGCAGCCGACGGTGTGTCACGGGGGAAGTGCGAACAGTGGAACGCGCGCAGGAACGTGCCTCCGCCGGCGGGGCGACCACCCCCGCCCGGCGGCCCGCGGAGACGGGCGCCGCCTTGGAACTCCTGGTCCACGGCGTGGGCGGCGCCACGCCCGAGAAGATGCTGAACGACCCGCGCACGGTGCGCGTCACCGGCGACGACACGGCGGCCGTGTACCGGCGCGCCGACGACGTCGACGCGGAGAGCGGCCCCGGCGATCACCGGGTCGGACCGGTGCCCGAGGCCTACGTCTGGTCCAACCTCACCTCGGGCAACGGCGCCCGCGCGCTGTGGCTGTTGCTGCTGCCGTTCATGGTGGTCAACCTCGCCCACTGGATGCGCCCCGGCGTGCGCGGCCGTACCCGCACGGTGCGTCTGTACGGACTGCTGGTGCGGCTCGCCGGACTGACCCTGACCGTGCTGCTGGTCGCGGCCGCCTGCGAGGTCGCTCTCGACCTCGCGGCCTGGCAGTGCGCGGGCACACCCGCGTGCGCCGCGCGGCACTCCTGGCTGGGCTTCCTGGCGCCCACCGTCTCGGACGGCGGCTGGTGGAGCCGTCCCGGCCGCAGACTCGCCCTCGCCTCCGTGCTGCCCGCCGCCGTCACCGGCCTGCTGTGGTACCTCTCCCACCGCACCTGGAGCGAGTACGAATCCCAGCAGCCCCTCTTCCACCCGGCCGAACCCGAGGAGGAGACCGGCCGCACCGCGCTGGGTCGGCCCGGCTTCTGGTACGGACGCCGACTGGTGGCCCGGCTGCGCGCCGCGCACACCGCCGCCGGACTGCTCACGGTCGCCGCGGCGGTCGGCTCCCCGGCCGTCCGCTTCGACCGCGCGCCGGGCGGACCGGCCGCCCTGGACGTGGCCGGGTGGCTCCTGTCCGGGGCGCTGGTCGCCGGGGCGGGCGCCGTGGTGTGGGTGGTCTGCCGTCGGGGCCGCAGCGAGCACCGCCTCGACCGGGAACTCGACGGGCACCTCGTGCACCGTCTGCCGCTGGCCGCCCTCACCCTGCTCGCCCTCACCCTCGTGTACGCCGGTTGGGAGCGCCCGCACTGGCGCTCGCACGGGCGGCTGCCCGGCGACGCGACCTTCGGCGGCCTCGCCCTGGTCCAGGGCCTGCTCGTGATCGCGCTGGCCGTGGTCGCCCACCTCCTGCACCGCACCCGACCCGAACCGAGGGCCGCGATGCGCGGCCTCGGCGGACCCGCCGTCGCGATGCTGGCCTGCGCCCTCGGCGGCGTGATGTCCGGCGGAGTGTCCCAGCGGGTCGCCGACTGGCTCGACGGCACCAGAGCCTCGATCGCCGGTCCACCGGTCCTGCTGACCTGGCAGGCGTCCGCCATCCCTCCGTTGCTCGTCGTCCTGCTCGTGCTCTGCGGCCGTCTGGGATGGCGCACCGTGCGGCTGCGCCACGCCGGACTGGACGAGGTCGGCCGCGACTACCCCGGTGAGACCAACGACACGGCACGCACCCGCCGCATCGCCGGCGCCCGCGCGATGGCCTCCCTCACCGACCGCGGCCCGCTCGTCCTCGCCGTCACCTCCGCCACGACGCTGCTCCTGGGCACCGCGGCCCTCGTCGGCGCCCTGACCACCGGGAAGACCCCGGCCGGCGCCGCCCAGGGCGCTCCCCCCTTCGTGCACGGCGCCGCCGACGCCGCGCAGGCACTCGGCTCCTGGCTGATCGGCCTCGGCTTCATACTCTTCGTCACCTGGGGCCGGCGCGCCTACAAGGACGCCTCCGCCCGGCGCACCATCGGCATCCTGTGGGACGTCGGCACGTTCTGGCCGCGTGCCGCCCACCCCTTCGCCCCGCCCTGCTACGCCGAGCGCGCCGTGCCCGACTTGACCTGGCGGATGGCCACCTGGACCCGCGACACCGGCGGCCGCCTGGTCATCTCCGGACACTCCCAGGGCAGCGTGCTCGCCGCCGCCGCGGTATGGCAGCTGAAGCCCGCCGAGCGCGGGCGGGTCGCCCTGCTGACCTACGGCTCCCCGCTGGAGCGCCTCTACGGCCGCTGGTTCCCGGCCCACTTCGGACCGGCCGCGCTCGGCTCCCTGCACCGGGAGGTCGCGTGCTGGCGCAATCTCCACCGCCTCACCGACCCCATCGGCGGCCCGGTCCTGCTGTCCGGCGACTGCGGCCCCGCCGTGGACCTCGAACCCCTCAAGGACCCGATGGCGTACGGCCGCACCGACCGGCATCCGCTACCGGCCCCGATCCTCGGGCACTCCGACTACCAGGCGGACCCGGTGTTCGCGGTGGAACGGGAGCGGCTGCTGGCCCGGTTGCGGCCGGACCTGCCGGGCCCGCGCCACACCAACGGGGCGACTCAGGACAGTTCGGGCAGGTCCTCGGCGTAGAGGAGGGTCAGGTCGTCCGTGCTCGGTTCCGTGACCTGGGCGACCCGGCCGGCGTGCCGCTCCACCATCGCCTCGAAGGTCTGGCGGGCGGTACGGCCGTTGCCGAACGCGGGTCCCTTCGGAAGGTCCGTGAAGTACATCAGCAGGGACTCCGCCGTGCCCGACGCCAGCCGGTACTCGTGCTCCTCGGCCTGCTGCTCCACGATCCGCAGCAGTTCCTCGGGGCCGTAGTCGCTGAAGGTGATGGTCCGAGAGAAGCGGGACGCGACGCCCGGGTTGACGGACAGGAACCGCTCCATCTCGGCCGTGTAGCCCGCGACGATCACCACCACCGCGTCCCGGTGGTCCTCCATCAGCTTCACCAGCGTGTCGATGGCCTCCTTGCCGAAGTCACGGCCGGAGTCCTCCGGGGACAGCGCATAGGCCTCGTCGATGAACAGCACGCCACCGCGGGCCCGTTCGAAGGCTTCCTGGGTACGGATCGCCGTGGAACCGATGTGTTCGCCGACCAGGTCGACGCGGGACACCTCGACCAGGTGGCCCTTCTCCAGCACACCGAGGGAGGCGAGGATCTCGCCGTAGAGGCGGGCGACCGTGGTCTTGCCGGTGCCGGGGGAGCCCGTGAAGACCAGGTGGCGCTTGACCGAGGCCGCCTTCAGCCCCGCCTCCCGGCGGCGCCGGCCCACCTCGATCATGTCGGTCAGGGCGCGCACCTCGCGCTTGACGCTGTCCAGGCCCACCAGCGCGTCGAGTTCACCGAGGACGGCCGTCGACGTGCGGGTCTCCTTGTCCGGCTCCGCGACGGAAACCGACGGCTCCTGTTCGGTGACGCGCTGCCCCGGGATCGCGCCGAGCAGCCCCGGGGTCTGGGCCGCCGTCTGGACGACCGGCTCCGGCGCCGCCGTCGGGGTCCGCAGGCTCGCGCTCTCGTCGCTCGTGCAGTCCTCGACCACGGGTCCCGTTCCGGACGCGGAGTCCGGGCCGCCCTCCGCGAACTCGTAACCTCCGCGCGCGCAGCGCTCCGTACGGCACTTCTTCAGCGTCGTACGGCAGCCGTCGAGGACATGGAAGCCATAGCCGGCGCTGCCCGTGACCCGGCAGCCGAGGAAGCTGCCGCGGCCGCCCGCCGAGACGTAGAAGCCGGCCTCCGCCGGGGAGTCGACGGTGCACCGCTCGATGGTGGGGTCGGCGCCCTTGGTGACGATCACGCCGGTCTGCGTGCCGTCCAGCGTGCAGTTGCTGAGGGTGCCGCCGCTGCCGTGGTCACGGAACCAGGCCCCGGTCGCGGCGTCCCGGATGCGGCAGTCGTCGAGCTGCGCGGTGGCCCCGTCGCTCACCGACACGGCCGTGTTGCGGACCTGGGAGAGGTCGCTGTCCACGACGTCCGCCCGTGAGCCCCGGTCGAGGACGAACAGGGCGTCCGGCACGTCGTGCACCCGGCAGGAGTCGAGGACGACGGTGGCGCCGTCACTGACCCACACGGCCGGGTAGTCGCCGGTGCTGTCGAAGATCTCGCACTGGTTGGCGTCCACCCGCGTGCCCGGGTCCCACACCGACAGCCCGTTGCGGCCGAACTGCCGCACCGTCGTCCGGGTCAGCGTCAGCACGGAGCGGGAGCGCAGGTCGACCGCGTTCTCGGGGATGTCGTGGATCCGGCAGTCGGCGAGGGTCAGCACCGCGTCGGTGTCGAGGGTGACGCCGTCGGCGGTGGTGCGGTGCACGTCGCAGTCCGTGAGGTGGGCGGTGGCCCGCGCGGTGATCTGCACGCCGCTGCCCCGCACCTCGTAGATCTCGCACCCCACCGCCTCCAGGGCGGAGTTGTCGCCGGTGGCGGCCAGGCCCGCGCCCGAGGTGTGGTGGATCCGGCAGCGCTCCAGACGGGGATGGCCGCCCCCGCGCACCGCCACGCCCGACTGGCCGGCCGCCACGACCTCGCAGTCCTCGAACACCCCGCCGCCGCCGTCGACCACGGCGATGCCGATGCCGGCCGGGTTGTCGACGGTGCAGCGCCGCACGGTGGGCCGGGCGTCCCCGCGCACCTCGATGCCGGCCGCGGACCGGGTGACGACCCGGACGTCCCTCAGCTCCGGCGTGCCCTCCTCGACCAGCAGGGCCGGCGCCGCCGCGTCCTGGCCCTCCACGTGCAGGTCCTGGATCACCGCGGAGGCGCGCACGGTCAGCGGCACTCCGTCCAGGGGCGCGATCCGCACCGAGCCCGCGGAGCCCTCGGGGCCGCGCAGGGTCACCGCCCGCTGGACGACGAGGTTCTCCCGGTAGGTGCCCGGAGCGATGGTCAGGACGTCCCCCTCGGCCGCGGCCTCCAGAGCGGCGGCGAGCGACGCGTACTCACCCGTGCGGCGCCGCCACCTCGATGTGCCGGTGTGCGTCACCTGGACCGTGCCCTGTGCCATGGCGTTGCTGTGCCCCCACCTCGTCGTACGCGGGTTGTTGCCGAAGACCCGGCCGGTCCACCGTAGCGTGCGCGCGGGCGGTGGGTTGACCAGAGACGGAAGGCGGTCGGCCGGACGAAGCGCCGTCAGCTGCCGGTTCCGGTCCGCCCCCAGTCCGGGCCCGCGCGCTCCCAGGCCCGGTCCCAACGCGCGTACCGGCGGCGGACCATGCGCCAGACGACCAGCCGTCGGCCGGCCTCGACGAGCGCCGCGGTGAGCATGGCCGCGCCGAACCCGGCGAGGACGGCGTGCGTGGTCGCCGTCGCGGAGTCCAGCGGGCGGGCCACGACGCCGCCGTGCGCGTCCGTCCATATCGTGAAGTGGTCGCCGCCGTGCGGGGTGTCGACGCTCGCCAGGACCCGGCCGCGGTGCGCGGTGCCGTCCGGTGCCCGCCAGTCGGCGAGCACGCGACTGCGGGCGTCGCGCGCGGTGGAGGTCTCCGGGTCGGCCTTGAGCGTCGAGCGGTTCAGCCCGCGGACCACGGTGGCCGTCACCTGGTGCCGGGCCGCGCGCTGGTCGCGGACCGCCTGTCGCAGGGCGTCCTGGGCGACGCCGCCGACCAGGGCGCCGGTCACGGGCGCGACGACCAGGATGAACAACAAGGCCACCAGGGCCACCCAGGCCTCGACCAGGTCGGTCGCGCGGCGCAGCGGATTGTGCCGCCACCGCCAGAGTCCGCCGATTGCTCCCACCGGCCCGCACCCCCTTCCCGCTCCGTGATAACCCCGTGCGGAGCCGTTCACGCGTGAGCCCGGACAAAGAGAGAGCGAAATCACCTGCGACCGGGACGTCTCGTCAACTCCGCACGAAATCCCAACGAGCGGGTTCCCGCGGAGGGTTCCCGAAACGTTCTCGGTGCTCCGCCGCGGGGCGGCACACTGGCGGTGTGACAGATGCGTCGACCCGTCAACTGCTCGGCCTGTTCCTCGATGCGGTCGTGCCCGTGCCCTCGCTGGTCTGCGTCTGGGCACACGGCTCCCTGGCCGGGGGCGACTACCAGCCGGGGCGCAGCGACCTGGACCTCGTCGCGGTCGTCGAGCGCCGGTGTCCGCCCGCGCTGGAGGAACGGCTCGTCGCGGCGCACGAGAAGCTGGCGGCGACCCACCCCCTGGCGGCGAAGCTGCACTGCAGTTATGTCGCGGCCGACGAGTGGGGCGACCTCGCCGCCGCACACCTCACCTGGGCGCACGAGGAGTTGATGCACCGTCCCGTGACCCCGGTGACCCGCCGGGAGTTGCACGACTTCGGCGAGGTGCTGCACGGGCCGCCCCCGGCGGACCTCCTGCCGCCGGTCACCGACCGGGAGCTCTCGGACTTCGTCGCCGAGGACCTGGCGCACTTCTGGCGGCCGGCCCTGGACCACCCGGAGCGGTGGCTGCGCGAGGTCTGGGTCGATCTCGGGCTCCTCACGCTCGCCCGGGCCGACGTGACGCTGCGGACCGGCAGGCTGATCAGCAAGGCGCAGGCCCTCGACGTACTCACCGCACTGGGCGCACCCGCGGACGTGGTGCACGACATCCGACGACGCCGCTACGGCGGCCCGCGGTCCGCGTCCGACCAGTGGCCGGCCCGCCGGGCCGAACTGACCCGGGCCTTCCTCGCTCCCGCGATCGAGCGCGTGCTGGCGGCCGCCCGCCCCTGACCGAGCCGGGCACCGCAGTGGCCCTAGCCGAGGATCGTGACCGGATCGCCGACCCGGATCGTGCCCGGGGACTGGGGCACCAGGTTCTGGCCGAAGACCAGTCTGCCGTCGATGCGGCGGTGGCGGCCGAGCGTGTGCAGAGGCTCCTTGCCGCGCCCGGCGGTGGTCTGGTCGGTGGTGGTCACGACACACCGGCCGCACATCTTGGCGACCCGGAAGGTGACCTCGCCGATGGCCACGCGCGACCAGTCGTCCTCGGCCCACGGGGTGGACCCCGACACCACGGCGTTCGGCCGGAAGCGGTTCATGGGCAGCGGACCCTCGGCCGCGTGGCCGTCCCGCGCGATCAGTGCGTTCAGGGCGTCCAACGAGGCGGTCGTGGTGACCAGCAGGGGGAAGCCGTCGGCGAAGGAGACGGTCTCCCCGGGCAGCGCGAAGTCGGGGTCGACCGGGCGGCGTGTGCCGGGATCGTCCATGTGGACGAGGCGTACGTCGGCGCCGAGGAAGGCGCTGCACCAGGCGTGGGCGGTGGCGTCGGCGAGGACGCCCTCCACCTTGCCGCCGAAGATCTCGACGGTCACCGTGCCGATCGGCTCCGGGACCGGGACGGTCAGCGGGCCGAGACCGGGTGCGGACAGCCTGACGCCGCCGGGCACGAGCTCGGCGGCGGCCAGCGCGAGGCGCGGTTGCTGGCGTTGCGTGACGACCTTTCCCCCGTCGTCGATCAGCGCCCAGCGTCGATCACCGGCCAGCCCCCAGGGCTCCACGACGGCCTCCCGGAGTGACAGAGCCCGGAACGCCTTGACCGGATGAACGTGGATCGACTGCAGCTCCGTATTGCCCATGAGTCCATCGTGCCAGGCAATACGGACAGACCCGGGACGGCTCAGTAGCCGCCGCGGTACTGCTGCTGGTTGTTGTACGGGTCCTGGTACGGAGCCGGGGCGGGCCGGGGAGCCGCGGGGCGCATCGCCTCGTAGCCCATGCCGGGCTGGGCCGGCCGAGGCTGCTGTGCCTGGGGACCGGGGTAGCCGCGCGGCGCCGCCGCCTGCTGCGGGATGTACGCCGTGGGCGCCTGCTGCAACGGGGCGGGCTGCTGCGCCTGCGGGTATCCGTAGGAGTGGTGGGACGGCGCGGCCGGGAGGGCGGGCAGCGCCGAGGGGAGCGCGGGCAGATGACTGCCCATGGGGAGATGACTGCCCATGTCGTACGCGGCGGGCACCCGGATCGGGGCGATCTGCGGGGTGCCCCGCTCGGCCACGAGCGAGTCGTAGATCGGGGTGTCCGGGAAGGAGGCGGAGTAGTAGCCGCCGCCATAGGTGGAGCGGGGGGAGGTCATGGCCATAAGTTAAGCCCACGATGTGCTGGTTGGGGAGACCGATAAGAGGGTTGTTTTCCGTGTCCGCAGTGACCCGGTATCCCCAATGCGAGCGAACTTGGGAAAAAGGGGCGCCAAGCAGGGTTCAGATCCCGTAAAGGCCAAGTGCCCGGCGGGTTACCAGCGGTTGACCTCGCCTGTTCCTGCGCTGTTCGTGGGACTTCGCCGCCCCTCGGAATAGGTTGACCCTGTAGGCAGCCAATGGAGTGCCGGGAGGCCCGGCACGGCGACACGTGATGGGGGCGGACATGTCAATGCCGAAAGGATCGAATGCGCCGGTGCCGACCACGGCGCTGCGCGTCGAATTGGGCTGGCGGTCCGGCCCCGGCGTGCCCGACGCGGACGCGTCGGCACTGCTGCTCGTGGGCGGGAAAGTCCGTTCCGACGCGGACTTCGTCTTCTACAACCAGCCCGCGCACTCGTCGGGCGCGGTCCGGCACGAGGGCAAGCGGGACGGTGGCGGCCAGGTGACCGACACGCTGCTCGTGGACCTCGCGCGCGTGGAGCCCGCCGTCGAGACGGTGGTCCTCGCCGCCTCCTCGGACGGTGGCACGTTCGGACGGGTCCAGGACCTGTACATCGAGGTCCGGGAGGCGGCGCAGGGGACGGTCGTGGCCCGCTTCGACAGCACCGGCGCGACCGTCGAGACGGCGTTCGTGCTGGGGGAGTTCTACCGCCGCCAGGGCGCCTGGAAGTTCCGTGCCGTCGGACAGGGCTACGACAGGGGACTGGAGGGCCTGGCGACGGACTTCGGTATCACCGTGGACGAGCCGCAGCACACGGCACCGGCACCGAGCCCGGTCGCCCCTCCGCCACCGGTGGCTCCGCCGGTGACGGTCCCGCCGCCGGTCCCCCACGCGCCGCCGCCGCCCCAGGGTCCGCCGGTCCACCACGCCCCTGCGCCGCTCCCGCCGCAGCACCCGGCGCCGCCCGTCCAGCCGGTCCGGCTGACCAAGGTCACGCTCACGAAGGCCGCCCCGTCGGTCTCGCTGACCAAGCAGGGCGGCACCTCGGGTGCCATGCGCGTGAACCTCAACTGGGACGTGCGCAAGCAGTTCTCGGGGTGGGGCAGCAAGCGCGGCCGGGCCGTCGCGATGCACGCGGACCTCGACCTCGACCTGTGCGCCCTCTTCGAGCTGGCCGACGGCCGCAAGGGTGTCGTCCAGGCCCTCGGCAACGCGTTCGGAGCCCTGCAGCGGCCGCCGTACATCCATCTCGACGGCGACGACCGCACCGGGGCGTCGGCGAGCGGCGAGAACATGACGATCAATCTCGACCACACCCGGGACTTCCGGCGGATCCTCGTCTTCGTGACGATCTACGAGGGGGCTCGCTCCTTCGCGGATCTGCACGCGACGGTCACCCTCACCCCTCAGTTCGGAGCCCCGATCGACTTCTCGCTCGACGAGTGCACCGTCCCCTCCACGGTGTGCGCGCTCGCCCTCATCACCAACAACGGAGGTGACCTCGTCGTCCAGCGCGAGGCCCGCTACCTGGTGCCCCAGCGCGGGGTGAGTCCGCAGCGGACCGTCGACCACGCCTACGGGTGGGGCATGGACTGGACCCCCGGCCGGAAATAGGCGGGGGCGGCGGGCTCAGCCCTCGTCGGGGACGGCGTCCGGACGTGTGTAGGTGCGGCCCTTCCAGGCGGCACCTCGCCCCCGGTAGTGCTGCACCGCGGAATCGACCGTCATCAGGAGGTACAGGAACGCGGTGAACGGCAGCAGGGGAGCGAGCCACAACGGCTGCCGGTAGTAACGGAGCATCGGTACGTACGTTCCCGCCATGACCAGCCAGGCCGCGCCGCCCGCGACGGCGGCCGCCGTGTCGCCCGCGGCCGCACCCGCGAACAGCGCCACGGGCGGCACCAGGTACACCAGCGCCAGCCCGGCGACCGTGCCGGCCAGCAGCAGGGGGTTGTGACGCAGCTGTGCGTACGCGCTGCGCGACACCATCCGCCACAGGTCGTGCAGGCGCGGGTAGGGACGCACGCTGTCCACGCCGTCGGCCAGCCCGAGCCAGACCCGGCCGCCGGTCCGCTTGACGGCCCGCGCGAGCGCCACGTCGTCGATGACGGCGTGGCGGATGGCGTCCGGGACGCGGGCCCGCTCCGCCGCCTCGGCGCGCAGCAGGACGCAACCGCCCGCCGCGGCCGCCGTGCGGGTCCCCTTCTTCTTTTTCGTTGTCCCCCCTTGCTGCCCGGTCTCCTTGGTCTCCTTGCCGATCCGGCGGAACGGATACAGCTGAGCGAAGAAGTAGACGAACGCGGGCACGACGAGCCGCTCCCACAGGCTCTCGACCCGCAGCCGGGCCATCTGCGAGACGACGTCGAAGCCTCCGGTGTCCGCGGCGGCCACCAGCCGCCGCAGACTGTCCGGGGCATGGGCGATGTCGGCGTCCGTCAGGAGCAGGTAGGCGGGGTCACGCGTGCGTGCCAGGCCGATACCGTGACGCACCGCCCAGAGCTTGCCGGTCCAGCCGGCCGGCGGCTCGCCCGGCGAGCCCACGGTGAGCGGCAGGCCGCCGTGCCGCGCCGCCAGCTCGCGCGCCAGCTCACCGGTGCCGTCGGAGCTGCCGTCGTCGACGAGGAAGACCTCGGCCCGGCCCGGATAGTCCTGGGCGAGCAGCGACGGCAGGCTCGCCGGAAGCACCGCGGCCTCGTCGCGCGCCGGTACGACGACACAGACGGACGGCCACACCCGCGGCTCCCGGCGCGGCGGCAGCCTGACGTCCGTGCGCCAGAAGAACCCCTGGAAGAGCAGCAGCCACAGCCAGGCGGCGAGGGAGGCGGCGGCGGTCCACACGATGGCGCTCACCCGCGCAGTCTGCCCCACGCCACCGGCGTGCAGGAGCCCATCGTCTATCGTGGCCGGGTGAAGATCGCGCTCATGGACTCCGGAATCGGCCTGCTGGCGGCCACCGCCGCGGTACGGCGCCTGCGACCCGACGCGGATCTGGTCCTGTCCCTGGACCCCGACGGCATGCCCTGGGGGCCGCGCACTCCGCAGGACCTCACCGCGCGCGCCGTGGCCGTCGCGGACGCCGCCGTCGCCCATCGGCCGGACGCCCTCATCATCGGCTGCAACACCGCCAGCGTGCACGCCCTGGACGCGCTGCGTGCCCGCCTCGAACCGGGTGTCCCGGTCGTCGGAACGGTCCCCGCGATCAAGCCGGCCGCGGCCGGCGGCGGCCCCGTCGCGATCTGGGCCACGCCCGCCACCACCGGCAGCCCGTACCAGCGGGGACTCATCCGGGACTTCGCCGACGGTGTGGCCGTCACCGAGGTGCCGTGCTGGGGACTCGCCGAGGCCGTCGAACACGCGGACGAGGCGGCCATCGACGCCGCCGTCACCGCGGCCGCCGCGCTGACCCCCGCGGACGTGACGACCGTGGTCCTGGGCTGCACCCACTACGAGCTGGTCGCCGACCGCATCCGCGCCGCCGTGCAGCGCCCCGAGCGCCCACCGCTCGTCCTGCACGGCTCCGCCGGTGCCGTGGCCGCGCAGGCGCTGCGCCGCATCGGCGAGCTCCCCGACCCCGAGGCCCCGCCGGTCGGCTCCCTCGCCGTGTTGCTGAGCGGGCGCGCGGGCACCCTGCCGGCGGCCGCGCTGGCGTACGCCGAAGGGCGGCTGCTGCCGGCGGTCAGCCCCGCCTCGTGAGTCCGGTCGCCGACCGGACGCCTTCCCTTCGCGGGACCCCCGAGTGGCGGAGTCACCCCGTGCGACGAGGTACCCGCGCAGCGAAACCTGAGTAACCTCATAGCCATGAGGGACCACCCCCACGACGAGAAGGTCCCGCACCCGGACATCTGGACCGGGCGCGCGACCAACCGCTTCCAGTGGCTACTGGCGCTCGGCGGCGCCGCCTGCCTGGCGCTCGGCATCCAGCTGGCCGTCGACTCCGCATGGGCGTCCGGCTCGGCCGCGCTCGTCATGGCCGTGGTCGGATGCATCGCGGCCGGGCTGCTCGTCCTCTTCGGCACCCTCGCCTTCGTGCACGTCGACCTGAAGCTAGACAAGGAGTCCCTCGAAGTTCGCTGCGGTCACATCGGCGTGCCGCGCCGCCGCATCCCGCTGTCGCATGTGGCGGGCGCCGACTTCGCCCCCCTCGTCACCCCGCGACACTGGGGCGGCTGGGGCTATCGCTGGCTGCCGGAGAAGGGCACCGCGGTCGTCGTGCGCCGTGGTGAGGGCGTGGTGCTGCGCCTGTGGGACGGGCACACGTTCACCATCACCGTGGACGACGCCGAGGCGGCCGTACGGGTCATCCGGGACCGGCTGCGCCCCAACGCGCACGGCCCGCTGCACTGAGGGTCACGCGGCTGCCGTCACCCACCTGACCGCTCACCACGCGCGCGTACGTCCGTCCCGCTCGGCACGGGCTCCCTGAACAGCGGCCGTGCCGTGGCGAGGCCCGCCAGCAGGCCCGCGCCCACGGACACCGTGGTGAAGCTCAGCGCGTCGCCCACCGCCGCGATGGCCGCCAGCGCCGTCAGGGCCGCGCCCGCGGTCAGCGCGACGGGCGTGGGGCGCGGCGAGCGCCACAGCGCGAAGAGCAGCCAGCCGAAGGCGGCCGCCAGCAGGGCCACGCCGACCACACCCTGCTCGGCCGCCTGCTGCAACGGCGCCGAGTGCGGCTTCCCGTCGGCGGGCGTCGACTGGGCCGCCGTCGTACTGAGGTCCCCGAAGCGGCCCGGGCCCACGCCCAGCGTGGTGTCCTGGTGCGCCAGGTGCAGGGCGTCGTGCCACAGCGCGACCCGGTGCGAGGTGAGCTGACCCTCCAGGGACGCGGCGAGTCCGTCCGGCAGTGCGTTTCCGGCGACCGCCCAGGTCAGGCCGGTCACCAGGGCGGCGGCCATGGCCAGTCCCGCGATGCCCCGGCCGCGGTGGCGCATCCGGCCCGCGGCGAGCGAGCACAGCAGCACCGCGGTACAGGTGACGACGCCGGTGACCGAGCCGAGGACCGCCGCGGTCACGGCGATCGCGGCGGCCGCGAGGCGCAGTACCAGCCGTGTCGTGGGGGTCGGTGCGGCCCAGGCGGCGCAGCACGCCGCGCCGGCCGAGAGGGTCAGCAGCGCGGCGGTGGCCCCGGCGTGCCCGAGCGGGGTGGCGAGCTGCGGCGCCGGGGCGAACTGCGGCAGGGTCACCGCCAGGCCCACCCCGGCCAGCGCGCCGACGATGGGCGCGGCCACCGGCAGCAGTGCCCCGAAGATCCGTCCCGCGGCGAAGCCGGCGGCCACGGCGAGCACGGCCAGCAGCATTCCCTCCGGGCGGCCGTCGCGCGCGGTCGCCGTGATCAGCGACCAGGCGGCGCAGGCCCCGAGCACCGCCATACCTGCCGTGTCGGAAACGTTTCGTCTTTCGCCGTCCGTGGCCGGACCGGCCGTAGACGTCCTCCCCGTGGACCCCACTCCGTCCCCCCGAACCCGGTCGCCCCCGGCCTGTGCCGGACCCCGCCGTCCGGCCCCCCGTCCGGGCCGTGAGCGGCCCTGCGACTGAGGCTTCGGCACACCGTAACGGCTGATGGCCGGTTTGTGGATGAGTTGCGCCGAGATGCGCAGGAACGTTGCGGCAGGGGTGCCCGCAGTGGCCGGCGCGACCCCGCGGGGCGGGTTGCAGGGCGCGGGGTGGCCCCACGGGCCGAGCTGTCGGGGTCAAGGTCACCCGCCGTACACTCCCGGAGTGACCGTCACCGCAACTTCCGTGGGCCAGTCGGACCAGCTGGAGCCCCCGATCGTGCCCGCCTCGCGCGGCGCGCGGCTCGTGCGCTTCGTCCCGGCCATCGCCGCGGCGCTCTCCGGAGTGCTGCTCTACGTCAGCTTCCCGCCGCGCACCCTGTGGTGGCTGGCCCTGCCGGCCTTCGCCGTCTTCGGCTGGGTGCTGCGCGGCCGCAGCTGGAAGGCGGGCCTCGGTCTCGGTTACCTCTTCGGTCTCGGTTTCCTGCTGCCGCTGCTGGTGTGGACCGGTGTGGAGGTCGGCCCCGGCCCCTGGATCGCCCTGGTCGTCATCGAGGCGATCTTCGTCGCGCTGGTCGGCGCGGGCGTCGCCGCGGTGTCCCGGCTCCCCGCCTGGCCGCTGTGGGCGGCGGCGGTGTGGATCGCCGGTGAGGCGGCACGCGCGCGTGTGCCGTTCCGCGGCTTCCCCTGGGGCAAGATCGCGTTCGGGCAGGCGGACGGCGTCTTCCTGCCGCTCGCGGCGGTCGGCGGCACACCCGTGCTCGGCTTCGCGGTCGTCCTGTGCGGATTCGGCCTGTACGAGGTCGTGCGACTGGCCCTCGAGGCGCGCGGTACGCGTACCGTGCGGCGGTCCGCCGCGGCCGTGGCCCTGCTGAGCGTGGCCGTGCCGGTGGTGGCCGCCGTCGCCGCCCGCCCGCTGGTCAGTGACGAGGCCGAGGACGGCACGGCGACCGTCGCCGTCATCCAGGGCAACGTTCCGCGCCTGGGTCTGGAGTTCAACGCGCAGCGGCGGGCCGTGCTCGACCACCACGCGCGCGAGACGGAACGCCTGGCGGCCGAGGTCAGGGCGGGCAAGGTGCCCCGGCCCGACTTCGTGCTGTGGCCGGAGAACTCCTCCGACATCGACCCCTTCGCCAACCCCGACGCGGCCGCCGTCATCGACCAGGCGGCCAAGGCGATCGGCGCGCCCATCTCGGTCGGCGGTGTCGTCGAGCGGGACGGCAAGCTCTTCAACGAGCAGATCCTCTGGGACCCGAGCAAGGGCGCCGTCGACACCTACGACAAGCGGCAGATCCAGCCGTTCGGCGAGTACCTTCCGCTGCGCTCGCTCCTCGGCGCGATCAACGAGGACTGGACGACGATGGTCCGCCAGGACTTCAGCCGGGGCAGCAAGCCGGGCGTGTTCGACATGAACGGCACCAAGGTCGGCCTCGCGACCTGCTACGAAGCCGCCTTCGACTGGGCCGTGCGCGACAACGTCACCCACGGCGCCCAGCTGATCTCCGTGCCGAGCAACAACGCCACCTTCGACCGCAGCGAGATGACCTACCAGCAGCTCGCCATGTCCCGGGTGCGCGCCGTCGAGCACAGCCGGACCGTCACCGTCCCGGTGACCAGCGGCGTCAGCGCGATCATCATGCCGGACGGGACGATCACCCAGAAGACCGGCATGTTCGTGGCCGACTCCCTCGTGCAGAAGGTGCCGTTGCGCTCCTCCGAGACGCCCGCGACGCGGCTGGGCATCCTGCCGGAGATCGCCCTCGTGCTCGTCGCCGTCGGCGGACTCGGCTGGGCCGTCGCCGCCGGGGTGCGCGGGCGGCGCGCCGGTGGCGTGTAGCCGTACATCCGCCGTACGCCGCTGCGGTCCACCTGGGGTGACAGGGCCGACCCGCTAGGGTCGGCCCATGGCTACTCCTGACTTCATCCGCACGCTCCGGGCCTCCGCCGGCCACCAGCTGCTCTGGCTGCCCGGGGTCACCGCCATCGTCTTCGACGACGCGGGCCGAGTGCTGCTGGGCCGCCGCTCCGACACCCGCAAGTGGTCCGTCATCGGCGGTATCCCGGAACCGGGGGAGCAGCCGGCGGCGTGCGCCGTACGGGAGGTCGAGGAGGAGACCGCGGTGCGGTGCGTCGTCGAGCGGGTCGTCCTCGTCCAGGCGCTGGAGCCGGTCACGTACGCCAACGGGGACAACTGTCAGTACATGGACATCACCTTCCGCTGCCGCGCCGTCGGCGGGGAGGCACGGGTGAACGACGACGAGTCGATCGAGGTGGGCTGGTTCGAGGTGGACGCCCTGCCGGAGCTGAACGCGTTCGGGCAGTTCCGGATCAAGCAGGCGTTGTCGGACGCGGCCACCTGGTTCGACCCCACGAGTCCCGTCTGAGACGGCGGGGCAGCATGGCTGGCGCGCCCATGAGATCACTCCGAAGTATGGGCGATGCGCACATGGGGTGGCGCGGGTCGGCTGCCTAGGGTCGAACCATGACCGCGCCCACTGCCCTCCCCGCCCCCCACGCTCTCCCCCTCGACCTCGGCGGTCGCACCGCCCTGGTCACCGGTGCCGCCGGCGGTATCGGCAGCGCCTGCGTCCTGCGGCTGGCCGCCGCCGGGGCCGAGGTGAGAGCGGTCGACCGGGACGCCGGGGGCCTGGAGGCGCTCGCCGAGCAGGCGACGGAACTGCCGGGCGGTGTCGAGCCGCACGTCCTCGACCTCACCGACCTGGACACCGCCGAGATCGCCGCCGCGGGCACCGACATCCTGGTCAACAACGCCGGCCTCCAGCTGGTGTGCCCCATCGAGGAGTTCCCGCCGGACGTCTTCCACACGGTGCTCACCGTGATGCTGGAAGCGCCGTTCCGGCTGATCCGCGGCGCCCTGCCGCACATGTACGGGCAGGGGTGGGGCCGCATCGTGAACGTGTCCTCGGTGCACGGGTTGCGCGCCTCGGCCTACAAGTCCGCCTACGTGGCCGCCAAGCACGGCCTGGAAGGACTGTCCAAGACGGCCGCCCTGGAAGGCGCCGCGCACGGCGTCACCTCGAACTGCGTCAACCCCGCCTATGTGCGGACCGCCCTGGTCGAGAAGCAGCTCACCGACCAGGCGCGGGCACACGGGATCCCCGAGGACCGCGTGCTGTCCGAGGTGCTCCTCCAGGACACCGCGGTCAAACGCCTGATCGAACCGTCGGAGGTCGCGGAGGCCGTGGCGTATCTGTGCAGCCCGCAGGCGTCGTTCGTGACCGGTACCTCGCTGGTCCTGGACGGCGGCTGGACCGCGCACTGAACCGGTCCGCGCCCCTCGGGCGTCCGAGTTGTCCACAGGCCTGACGGCGCGGCCGCGTGATGAGGAATCCTGTGAACATGTCCCGCGATCACCTGTCGGCCGAGCGCCCCGCCAGCGGTGCCGAGCCGTCGGCCCACGGCGCCGACGCGCCGTTCCTGGAGCTGCTGGCCCGCGGCGCGGCCGTCGACGCCTACGAACGGCCGGTGCTGCTCGCCCGCGCCGCCGGGGCGCCGGCCGAGCGGATCGCCGAACTCGAACACGCCAAGCTGCTCGCCCTGCGGGTGCGCTCGGAGCTGGAAGGACGGCGCAGGCGCGAGGCCGAGCTGTCCGCGCTCTTCGAGACCGCGCACGACCTGGCCGGGCTGCGGGACCTCGACGCCGTCCTCCCGGCGATCGTCCAGCGCGCCCGGTCGCTGCTCGGCACCGACGTCGCCTACCTCAGCCTGAACGACCCGGCCAGGGGCGACACGTACATGCGCGTGACCGAGGGCTCGGTCGCGGCCCGCTTCCAGCAGTTGCGCCTCGGGATGGGCGAAGGCCTCGGCGGCCTGGTCGCCCAGACCGCCCGCCCCTACGTCACCGACGACTACTTCCGCGACGGCCGCTTCCAGCACACGTCCGCCATCGACGCGGGCGTACGGGACGAGGGCCTGGTCGCCATCCTCGGCGTGCCCCTGATGCTGGGACCGCACGTCATCGGCGTCCTGTTCGCCGCGGACCGCCGGGCCCGTGTCTTCGAGCGGGAACAGATCGCGCTGCTCGGCTCGTTCGCCGCCCTCGCCGCGGCCGCCATCGACACCGCCAACCTGCTCACCGAGACCCGCTCCGCCCTCGCCGACCTGGAACGGGCCAACGAGATCATCCAGGACCGCAGCGGGGTCATCGAGCGCGCCTCCGACGTCCACGACCGGCTCGCCGAACTCGTCCTGCGCGGCGGCGGCGTGCACGACGTGGCCGCCGCGGTCTCCCAGGTCCTGGACGGCACGGTCGAGTTCACCGAGTCCGCCGACACCCCGGCCCGGGCGCTGGAGGCGTCCCGCGCCGAAGGGCACGCGGTACGCCACGGGACGGACTGGATCGCCGCCGTGACCGCCGGCGGCGAACTGCTCGGCGCGCTCGTGCTGCATGGCCACCCGGGCCTCGACCCGGTCGACCAGCGCACCCTGGAACGGGCGGCGATGGTCACCTCGCTGCTGCTCCTCGCCCGGCGCTCGGCCGCCGAGGCCGAACAGCGTGTGCGCGGCGAACTCCTCGACGACCTGCTGGACGCCCGCGACCGCGACCCCCGTCTGCTGCGTGACCGCGCGTCCCGGCTGCACGCCGACCTCGACGCCACCCACGTCGTGCTCGCCGCCCGTCTCGACGGCACCACGGCCGACGCCGACCAGGAGGCGGCCGCCCGTCGGCGCCTGTGGTCGGCGGCATCCCACCTCGCCGCCACCCGCCAGGGCCTGGCCGCGGCCCGCGACGGCGGCACCGTCTTGCTGCTGCCCCTCGCCTCGGGGGACACCGTCACGGACCTCGCCCGCCGCACCGCACGGCAGCTGGGTACGGCCGTCCACGAAGCCGTCACCGTCGGCGCCTCCGCACCGGTGGACGACCTCGCCGCGCACCCGGACGCCGTGGCCGCGGCGTACGCGGAGGGCCGGCGCTGCCTCGACGCCCTCCGCCTCCTCGGCCGCAGCGGCGACGGCGCGGCCGCCGACGACTTCGGCTTCCTCGGGCTGCTCCTGGCCGGCGACCGGGACATAGCCGGCTTCGTCGACCGCACCGTCGGCCAGGTGGTCGACTACGACGAGCGGCGCGGCACCGAACTGCTGCACACCCTCGACGCGTACTTCGCCTGCGGCATGAGCCCGGCCCGTACCAAGGACGCACTGCACGTCCACGTCAACACGGTCGCCCAGCGACTGGAGCGGGTCGGTCGGCTGCTCGGCGACGACTGGCAGGGTTCGGCCCGTGCCCTGGAGATCCAACTCGCCCTGCGCCTGCACCGGTTGTCGGGCGCGGGCCGCCCCTGACCCCGAGGGGCCAGGGGCGTACGGCGGTCCGGTACGTCAGACGCTGTGCGCGTCCGCCGGAGCGGTCGAGGGCTCGGTCCCGGCGGCGGACTCGACCGCCGAGAGGTCGCGCAGGCGGGTCTCCTTGGCCACCGCCACGGCGACCACCGTCAGGACGACCGCGGCGATCACGTACAGGGCGATCGGAGTCGAGCTGTCGTAGTCGGCCAGCAGCGCGGTGGCGATCAGCGGCGCCGGCGCGCCCGCGGCGACGGAGGCGAACTGGGCACCGATGGAGGCACCGGAGTAGCGCATCCGGGTCGCGAACATCTCGGAGAAGAAGGCGGCCTGGGGCGCGTACATCGCCCCGTGCAGCACGAGGCCCACCGTCACCGCGAGGACGAGGCTGCCGAAGTCGCCGGTGTCGACGAGCGAGAAGAAGGGGAACATCCACAGCCCGACACCGACCGCGCCCAGCAGGTACACGGGCCGACGGCCCACGCGGTCCGACAGCGCGCCCCACGCCGGAATGACCGCGAAGTGGACGGCCGAGGCGATCAGCACCGAGTTGAGCGCGGTCTGCTTGGAGACGCCGGCCGAGGTGGTGGCGTAGACGAGGATGAAGGCGGTGATGACGTAGTAGCTGATGTTCTCGGCCATGCGCGCACCCATCGCCACCAGGATGTCGCGCCAGTGGTACCGCAGCACGGACACGAGCGGCAGCCGCTCCACTTCGTCGGTGTGCGTGGCCTTGCGGACCTCTGCCTGTGCCAACGCCTGCTGGAAGACGGGCGATTCATCGACAGACAGACGAATCCACAAACCGACGACGACGAGAACACCGGACAGCAGGAACGGGATCCGCCAGCCCCAGCTGCCGAAGGCGTCGTCCGAGAGCACGGCGGTCAGCAGGGAGAGCACGCCGGTCGCCAGGAGCTGCCCGGCGGGCGCTCCGGTCTGCGGCCACGAGGCCCAGAACCCGCGCCGCCGCGCGTCCCCGTGCTCGGACACCAGCAGCACGGCGCCGCCCCACTCACCGCCGAGCGCGAACCCCTGCACCAGGCGCAACGCGGTCAGCAGCACCGGGGCGGCCGCCCCGACGGTCGCGTGCGTCGGCAGCAGCCCGATCGCGAAGGTGGCCCCGCCCATCAACAGCAGGCTCAGCACGAGCAGTTTCTTGCGTCCGAGCCGGTCGCCGTAGTGCCCGAACACCAGCGCGCCCAGCGGCCGGGCGGCGAACCCGACGGCGTACGTCAGGAACGACAGCAGCGTTCCCACCAGCGGGTCCGAGTCCGGGAAGAACAGCTTGTTGAAGACCAGCGCGGCGGCGGAGCCGTAGAGGAAGAAGTCGTACCACTCGATGGTGGTGCCGATGAGGCTGGCGGCGACGATGCGCTTGAGGTTGGAGGGTGTCGGGGGAGCGGATGCTGCTGAGGCCATGTGCGCCACTTCCTCGGTGCGGTGGGGACGGGTACGTGTCGGCACACCGTAGGAAGCCGCAGGTCTCGCGCACATGTGGTGGGACTACATAGTTCGGGGGAGAGGTGTACGTGATACGCCCATGCCTGCCTCGCGGGTCCAGAGGCGCGGGCGCAGCTGCGGGGAGCGGCAGACGCGGGCACAGCGCCTGCCGGGCGGCATCGACTGGCTCGGTATGGCACGACACGGCCGTCGCCGCCACAGAAGCCGTGCCGACGCGGTCCGGCGCATGCCGGCGGACCGGTGCGGCGCACCGGCGGGCCGTCATGGTGTCAGTGGCCGGCCTCCCGGGTGGGGCGGCCGAGGTAGAAGTCCTTGCGTGCGGCCACGAACGCCTCGGCCGACCGGGCCGGTACGCCGGTCACGCGTTCGACGTCGTCGGACGCACGGTCGTAGCGGTTCTCTCGGTGCAGCCGGGCCATGGTGGCGATGTGCTGTTCGGTGTGCGGTGGCAGCCCCGCCTTGGCGAGCACCTCGGCCCGCCACCGGTCCAGCGGCATGTCCACATAACTCACCGTCCGCCCCAACCCCCGGGAGAACTCCTCGGCCATCTCGATCATGTCGAGCGTGCGCGGCCCGGTCAGCTCGTAGACCCCGCCGACGTGCGGGGCCGGGTCGCGCAGCACGGTGGCGACCACCCGGGCGACGTCGTCGACGGCGACCGGCGAGGTGCGCCCGCTGCCGAAGGGCAGCACGATCGTGCCGTTGTCCTGGATCGACCGTGCCGCCAGCGTGGTGAACAGCGGGTTGTCCAGGAACGCTGTCGGCCTGATGTGCACCACCGGCAGACCCGACCAGTCCAGCACCTGCTCGGCCAGCCAGTGCAGCCGCTGCTGGTTCGACTCCGTGGTGCTGGTGGCGGTCATCTGCGACACCGTCATCTGGGACATGTCGACCAGGCCGTCCAGTTCCCCGTACTCGCGCGCCACGGAGGCCACCACGGTCGTCGCGAGGACGTGGTCCGGGGACACGGGCATCGCGAAATACATTCTCGCGACACCCCGCAGCGCCGCCGCGACGCTCTCGGGCCGGGTCAGATCGCCGATGACGACCTCCGCGCCGAGGGCGCGCAGCGCTGCCGCGCGGTCGTCGTCGCGGCGGACCATCGCGCGCACCGGCACGTCCCGCGCGCGCAGCTGTTCGAGGACGCCACGGCCGACGTCACCGGCGTTGCCGACGAGAACGAGGTTGCTGGTAGCCATCGGTCGAACTCCTTCTGAATCGGCTGAACGGCTGATCGGGGGTGCGATCAGGCTGATCGGGCGTGCGATCACCGGGTCGGAGCCGGCGGCGCGGCCTCAGGCCGGGGCCGCGGCGCGCTGCCGGGTCAGGCGCGAGCGCATGCCGAGCAGCAGCGCGGCGATGACGGCCCACAGTGCGAGTGTGAGCACAGGGACCGCCGCGTGCGCGCCGTCGAAGTAGCTCAGGTCGGTGACGGCGCGGACGGCGGCGCCCGGCGGCAGCAGCGCGGAGACGGTTCGGGCCGCGGCGGGCAGCAGGTCGGCGCCGATGGTGGCGCCGCTGGTGGCGTTGCCGACGGTGAGGAGCAGAAGGGTGGCGACGGGTACGCCGACGGGGCCGAGGTAGGTTCCCAGCAGCTTGGTGGTGAACGCGGCGGCGGCGGCCAGCAGCGCGAGGGTGAAGATCAGCGGCAGGACCGGGGCCGGGACCGCTCCCAGCACGGGGCCGGCGATGATCGAGGCGACCGAGCCGATCGCGACGGAGGCACCGGCCAGCAGCCAGAACCGGTGGCGCAGGAGCAGCAGACCGGCCAGGCCGAGAACGTTCGAGCCGAGGACGAAACCGGCCAGAGTCACCCCGAAGGCCATGTAGAAGCCGGCCAGTCCTCGTGCGTCGTAGTGGTCGAAGGGGACGACGTCCTCGGTGGTGACGCGCTCGCCCGCACCGTGGGCGTAGGCGCCGACGAGGGACTTCACCACCGTCGTCGTGGACGTGCCGTTGGCGCCCGCCACCTCCAGGCGCAGCTGGTGCGGGCCCTCGGCGCTGAGCGCGGCGACGACGTCGTGGCCCTCCAGCGCCTGGCGGGCCGCCTGGGCGTCGGCGACCGGGCGGACCTCGACGCTGTCGCCGAGGGCCTCGTGGATCGCGTCCGGCAGGCCGGGCCCGGCGACGGCGAGCGGGATCTGATGCGGCTGCGGGTTGCGCTGAAGGCCGACGTAGCAGCTGACGAAGGCCGTCGCGACGATCAAGGCGATCACGGCCGGCTGGAGCCAGGCCCGCACCGGCGGCCGGTGACGGGCGGCGTGACGCCGGTGCTGCGAGGCCGCAGCGGCGGAGGTCTGCTCGCGCTCGGGGGCGGATCCGACAGGGGTTTGCATACGGGGGCTTTCTGGGGAGGGGGGTGCGGCGCGGCACAGTTTCGGCCGGGGGCAGGCGTGACACGGGCCGCCCGGGTCACCATTAGGAGCATATGCTCCTAATGATGCGAGGGCAAACTCCGGCGGCAGATTAGGAGCATAGGCTCGTATCATGGACGGGCGACCCTGGAGGAGACCATGACCCCTGCGCCGACGACCCCCGCGCCCACGCGCTCCACCGAATTCTGCAACAACCTGGCACTGCGCAAGGCGGCTCGGTACCTCAGCGCGACCTACGACAAGGCCCTCGCCCCGGTCGGTCTTCGTGCCACGCAGTTCAGCATCCTGCAGAAGCTCAACGCGCACGGCGAGACGACGATCACCAGCCTCGCCGACATGATCGCCATGGACCGTACGACGATGGCGTCGAACCTCAAGCCGCTCGTGCGGGACGGCCTCGTCACCGTCGAGCCGTCGGCGGCCGACCGCCGTGCGCGGATCGTCACCATGACACCGGACGGCCACGCGCGGCTGAAGGCGGCGCTGCCGCTGTGGAGCGTGGTGCAGACCCGGTTCGAGGAGAGCTACGGCGCCGACGACGCGGCCCGGCTGCGTGCGGCGCTCGCGGCCGTCCTCGACACCGGCTTCCAGCCCTGGGCCGAGTGAAGCCCTGGCCCGCGGTGCCGGCGCCCTACCGAAGGCCTAGTCGCGACGGCGAGCGTCGAGGGCCTCGTCCAGTGTCGTCGCGGCCATGATGAGGGAGAGATGGGTGAAGGCCTGCGGGAAGTTGCCGAGTTGCTCGCCGCTCGGGCCGATCTCCTCGGCGAACAGGCCGACGTGGTTCGCGTACGTCTGCATCTTCTCGAAGGTGTAGCGGGCCTGGGAGAGGCGCCCCGCGCGGGCGAGGGCGTCGACGTACAGGAACGTGCACAGGCTGAACGTTCCCTCGGAGCCGCGCAACCCGTCGGGGGAGGCCTCGGGGTCGTAGCGGTAGACGAGGCTGTCGGACACGAGGACGCGGTCGATGGCGTCGAGGGTGCTGAGCCAGCCGGGGCTGCGGGGGGACAGGAATCCGACCCGGGGTGCCAGCAGCAGGGAGGCGTCGAGGACGTCACCGTCGTAGTGCTGGACGAGGGCCTCCTGCTTCGTGCTCCAGCCGCGCTCCATGACCTGTTCGAGGATCGTGTCCCGGGCCCGGGTCCACAGCGCGGTGTCGGCGGGTCTGCTGAACTCGGCCGCCAGCTTCAGACCGCGGTCGAAGGCGGCCCAGCACATCACCCGGCTGTAGGTGAAGTCCTTGCGGCCGCCCCGGGTCTCCCAGATGCCCTCGTCGGGACGGTCCCAGGAGTCCGCGAGCCAGTCCAGGGTCGCGGCCAGGCCCTTCCATCCGTGGTATCCCGACTGTTCGCCGACCGCCCGGCCCTCGGCCAGGGCGTAGAGGGCCTCGCCGTAGATGTCGAGCTGGAGCTGCTCGGTGGCCGCGTTGCCGGCCCGGACCGGGTACGAGCCGCGATAGCCCTCGAAGTGCTCCAGGATCTCCTCCGTCAGCAGCGGGTCGCCGTCGACCCGGTACATGATCTGGAGGGGTTCGTCGCCCGGCCCCTCGCGGTCGTGCAACCGGTCGCCGAGCCAGCGGGTGAAGTGCGTCGCCTCCTCCACGAAGCCGAGGTCGAGCAGTGCCCGCACCGACAGGGAGCCGTCCCGCACCCAGGTGTACCGGTAGTCCCAGTTGCGCTCACCGCCGACCCGCTCGGGCAGTCCCATCGTGGCGGCGGCCACCGGTGCGCCGGTGGGAGCGTAGGTGAGGAGCTTGAGGGTGATCGCGGAGCGGTGCACCGTCTCCGTCCAGCGGCCGCGGTAGCGCGAGGTGCGCACCCACTTCTGCCAGAAGTCGACGTTCTCCCAGAGCGCCTCGGTGATCCGTTCGGTGGTGGGAGGCGGCGGCGGCTCCGCGCCCGGAGCGCACGCGGTGAACACCACGGCGGCCGACTCGCCGTCGCTGAGGGTGACGGCGCCGCGTACGTCCTGCCCGTCCGGTTCGAGCGGGAAGGTGCTCTGGAGGTAGGCCATCGTCCCCGGAGCCCGGAACGTCGCCGTGCCGGGCGTCACCTCCAGCTCGTGGGCGGCCCGCGCGTAGTCGAACCGCGGCCGGCACTCGAGAACGAAGCGTACGCTGCCGCGCACCGCGCGGACGACACGCACCAGGCTGTGCCGGTCGTTCGGCGTCAGGCCCGTGTGGACCGGCATGTGGTCGATGATCTCGCCGACGCCGTCGGGTGACATGAAGCGGGTCACCACGACGGCGGTGTCCGGGTAATAGAGCTGCTTCCAGGTCCCTTCGGGGCTCTCGGGCGCGAGCAGGAAATATCCGCCGCCGTCGTGGTCGAGCAGGGCGGCGAAGATGCTCGGAGAGTCGAAGCGTGGGGCCGCGAACCAGTCGATCACCCCGTGCGACGACACCAGCGCGGCGGTCTGGAGGTCACCGACCAGCCCGTGGTCGGCGATGGGCGGATAGCGATCCATGCTTGCTCTCCTTGGCGGGCCGCCGCAGGCGACACACGGGTCGGCTGCGGGCCGCCCGACTTGGAACACGCCGACGCCGTCACCGTCGACTCGGCCCTCCCGCCGCCGCGTTCGGCCGACCGTCGAGAGACACCTTCAGCCGCGGCACCCGGCCGACGGCTCCCACGCGGTGAGCCCGCACCACGCGCGGTACGGCGACCCGGCCTCGGGAAGGGGTGACGGTCGCGCCGATCGGGAGGCGCGGAAGGGTGTGGCGTCGGAGGGGCCGAGCGGGTGCCGGTGTCCGGCGTCGCCGGGGGACCGGCGCTGCCGGGAGAAGAGGACGTCCGAGGCAACCACCAAGGTATCCCCGGGTGATGTCCCCGGCGAGTCGGCCTCGGAGCTCTCGGGTGTCGGCGATGCCTCGGAGCTCTCCGGTGACGGAATGCCCCGCAACTCGGGTGACGGCGATGACGACGCACAGTCCGACCGGCCGTGACGGACCGACATGCGGCGCCTGCGCTCCGATGCTGCAATGGACTGCGGGGCAGGGAGAACGCCGTGACCACCCAAGGGGTGACATCGTGGGCGAAGAATCTGTCGAAATGGGACCGATCGACTACGTCGTGGTCGAGTTTCCCGGCAACCGTATGACCGGCGAGGGTTTTCCCATCCTGGTCGATCTGGTGGACCGCGGCCTCATTCGGATTCTCGATCTGATTTTCGTCGGCAAGCGGTCGGACGGATCCGTGGTCGGTCTGGAGATCGCCGACCTCGCCGACGACGGAGCCCCGGAGCTGGCCGTCTTCGAGGGCGCGTCCTCCGGCATCCTGGGCCAGGACGACATCGAGGAGGCGGCCGCCGTGCTGGCACCCGGCAACTCCGCCGGAATCCTCGTCTACGAGAACCTCTGGGCGGCGCCCTTCGCCGCCGCCCTGCGCCGGGGCGGTGCGCAGATGATCGCCTCCGGACGGATCCCGGTGCCGGCCGTCCTGGCCGCGCTGGACGCGACGGACGCCGAACGCCGCTGAGGTGGGCGGCGGTCCCGCGAGGCTGAGGTGCGACGGTTTCCGCGCGGTGTTCCAATGGACGTGGATGTCTCACATGGACACGAATGCTCACGCGGCGGTGTTTCGTACGCCTCCTGGGAGAAGGGAAACCACCGTGCCAGGTCTTCTCCGCGGGGTCGCCCGCACAGCCGCGGTGGCCGGTACGGCCACTGCCGTGTCGAACCGTGTGTCGCGCCGCCAGCAGGGCCGCTGGGCTCGGCAGGAGGTCCAGCGCGGCGCGCCGCAGCAGCCCGCGCCCGCTGTCGCGCCCCCTCCCGTGGCATCCGATCCGCTCGATCCCGCCGACAGTATGAGCATCAAGATCGATCAGCTGAAGGAGCTGGGGGACCTCAAGGCGGAGGGCGCCCTCACCGAGGCCGAGTTCGCGGAGCAGAAGCGCAGGATCCTCGGCTGACCCGGCCGCCGGCTCCGCCGCACGACATCAGGCTCCCGACGACCTTCGCGCCACCGCGCGGTCGGTCGTCGGGAGCCTGATGTCCGCTGTCCTGTCGCCGCTTACCTGGCGGTGCCGAAGTCCTGGGTCCAGTAGCTGTCGGGCTCGGCGAGGCCGACGCCGATCTCCTTGAACGAGCAGTTGAGGATGTTGGCCTTGTGGCCGGGGCTGGCCATCCAGCCGGCCATGACCTGCTCGGGACCGGCGTAACCGTAGGCGACGTTCTCGCCGTAGGTGCTCCAGGTGTAACCGGCGGCGGTGATCCGCTCACCCGGGTCGGAACCGTCGGAGCCGGTGTGCGACATGTTCCGGTGGGAGGCCATGTCCGCACTGTGCGCCTGCGCGGCCTTGGTCAGGGTCGCGTTCAGGGTCAGGGCCGGGCAACCGACCTTGCCGCGCTCCGCGTTGACGAGCTGGACGACACGAGCGACGTCACCGGAGGCGCTGGCCGTGGGGGACGGGGTGCTCGTGGCCGTGGGCGCCGTGGAGGTGGGGGCCGCGGACGTGGGCGTGGAGGGGGCGGCGGGCGTGGAGGGGGTGGAGGGAGTCGTGGGGGTGGCGGTCTGCGGAGGGCGGGGGGCCTTGGTGGTCCAGGGCCTGGGGGCCGCGGTCGTCGTGGTGCCGGAAGGCGCGGCGTGCCAGTGCTTCGGCGCGGGGTGCCGGTGCTTCGGCGCAGTGGTCCGGTGCTGCGGCGCGGCGATCGTCGAAGGGCTCGCGGCGGCCGCCGTCCGCGGTGCCGCCGAAGCGGGCGCGTTGACGTCGACGCCGCTCCAGTCGTGGTCCCAGGCGGCCTCGCCCCGCCAGAACGTGGACGCGGGCCGCGCGGCGGCGGTGGAGATCTGCTCTCCTCCGCCGTTCGGCCAGTCGGTGCAGGCCATGGCGACGGACGGTACGCCCACGGTGCCCACGGCGATGACGGCGACGGCTATCCGTCGGAGGTGGTTGATCTTGCGATGGTTCCCCATGAGAGACCTCACTCGGTAGTCGCGGAGCGCCCCTTGTGCGGCGGCTGGCTCTGCGCAGACTCCGCTCCTGAGCTGCGAAGACGTCCTGAGGTTCGTCATTCTTAGGAAGTCCTCACATCGAGCGCAAAGGGTCTTCGTACTACCCCGCTTCGTAGGGACCCAAGACCCTTGCCAGGGGCGTGCGGGCGTGCTGTCACGGCCTGCGCGTACGCGGGGGAGGGCCTGTCGCCGCGTCAGAAACCGTTGTGAGGCCGAGCGAGGGTGAAATCGCCTGCTGTGGGGAATGTCGTCCCGTCCGGTGTGATAAGCGCCCAGGTCAAGCCGGACAAATCCCATATGTCGCCAGAGCGGCATCTACTATTCGGCACGCCTAGTGCGTGGAGCCGATATGAGGCATGTCACGGAACCGCAGCCTCCGGTTTTTGCTCGGCCTCGGTCTCGGCCGGCGCGATCGGTCGCCGGGGCCGGTCTCCGGGGCCGGTCTCCGGGGCCGGTCTCCGGGGTCGGCCGCACGGGGTCGGTCGCGCGAGTCGATCACTCGGGTCGGCCGCACGGGGTCGGTCGCGCGAGTCGATCACTCGGGTCGGCCGCACGGGCCGGTTGCGAGGGTCGGTCAGGCGAGGCCGCCGCCGGAGCCCGTCCCGGTCCGTGGCGGCGCGTGCTTTCAGGTGACCTCACAGCCTGCCTCCGCGGCCGATCGGCCCGGCGTGACCGACGATCGGACCCGATCGCTCCCCGGGGTGTGTCACTGGAACGGCCCATTCAGACGTCCCGCCGGATCCGGATCGCTGGTAGCAAGAAGACTGAGGGTCGATATGTAGGACTTTGTTCCTTATGCCGCGAGGAGGCGGTCCCATGACTGCAGCAACGCCGAACCCGGTCGACGCTGCGGACGGCGGAAATGCGCCCGCAGACGAGGCACCCACGATCCACATTCTCTGGATCAACGCAGGTCTGAGCTGTGACGGCGACTCGGTCGCACTGACGGCGGCGATGCAGCCGAGCATCGAGGAGATCGTGCTCGGCGTGCTGCCCGGCCTGCCGAAGATCGCTGTGCACTGGCCGTTGATCGACTTCGAGTGCGGCCCGGTCGGCGGCGCGGACACGTTCATCGAGTGGTTCTTCAAGGGTGAGCGGGGCGAGATCGACCCGTTCGTGCTGGTCGTCGAGGGGTCCATCCCCAATGAGGCGATCAAGCCCGAGGGCTACTGGTGCGGCTTCGGCGACAACCCGGAGACCGGCCAGCCGATCACGACCAGCGAGTGGATCGACCGCCTCGCCCCGAAGGCGCTCGCCGTCGTCGCCATCGGCACCTGCGCCACCTACGGCGGCATCCACGCGATGGCCGGCAATCCGACCGGTGCCATGGGTGTGCCCGACTACCTCGGCTGGGACTGGACCTCGCAGGCCGGCATCCCCATCGTGTGCGTCCCGGGCTGTCCGATCCAGCCCGACAACTTCTCCGAGACGCTCACGTACCTGCTGTACCAGGCGGCCGGTGCCGCCCCGATGATCCCGCTCGACGACAAGCTGCGCCCGACCTGGCTGTTCGGTGCCACCGTGCACGAGGGCTGCGACCGCGCCGGGTACTACGAGCAGGGCCAGTTCGCCGAGACGTACGACTCGCCGAAGTGCCTGGTCAAGCTCGGCTGCTGGGGTCCGGTCGTCAAGTGCAACGTGCCCAAGCGCGGCTGGATGAACGGCATCGGCGGCTGCCCGAACGTGGGCGGCATCTGCATCGCGTGCACCATGCCCGGCTTCCCCGACAAGTTCATGCCCTTCATGGACGAACCGCCCGGGGCCAAGGTGTCCAGCACCGCGAGCGGTGCCTATGGCGCCGTGATCCGCAAGCTGCGGTCCGTGACGGCCCGGACCCTGGACAAGGAGCCCAAGTGGCGCCACACCGGGGAACGCATCACCACCGGATACCGGCCCCCGTGGTGAGCCCCCGCGGTACGTGAGCCCCTGACCCGACTCACCCCCCACTCGCGCGCAACGAAGGGCACGGCACACAGAGATGGCACCGACGACAAAGGCGGCCGGCGACGGCAGCGGCCTGGTGGAGATGGCCTGGGACCCGATCACCCGGATCGTGGGCAGCCTGGGCATCCACACCAAGATTGACTTCAAGCAGAAGCGGGTCGCGGAGTGCTACAGCACTTCGTCGGTCTTCCGCGGCTACAGCGTCTTCATGCGCGGCAAGGACCCGCGGGACGCGCACTTCATCACCAGCCGCATCTGCGGCATCTGCGGTGACAACCACGCCACCTGCTCGGTGTACGCGCAGAACATGGCGTACGGCGTGAAGCCCCCGCACCTCGGCGAGTGGATCATCAACCTCGGCGAGTCCGCGGAGTACATGTTCGACCACAACATCTTCCAGGAGAACCTGGTCGGGGTCGACTACTGCGAGAAGATGGTCAAGGAGACCAACCCCGGCGTCCTCGAACTGGCCGAGCGCACCGAGGCACCCCACGCGGCGGACCACGGCTACCGCACGATCGCCGACATCATGCGCTCGCTGAACCCCATCGAGGGCGAGTTCTACCGCGAGGCCCTCCAGGTCAGCCGCTACACCCGGGAGATGTTCTGCCTGATGGAGGGGCGCCATGTGCACCCCTCCACGCTCTACCCGGGCGGCGTCGGCACGATCGCCTCCGTGCAGCTCTTCACGGACTACCTCAGCCGCCTCATGCGGTACGTGGAGTTCATGAAGCGCGTGGTGCCGCTGCACGACGACCTCTTCGACTTCTTCTACGAGGCGCTGCCCGGGTACGAGGAGGTCGGCCGCCGGCGCGTCCTGCTCGGCTGCTGGGGCGCGCTCAACGACCCCGAGTACTGCGACTTCACGTACGCCAACATGACGGACTGGGGCCGGCGGATGTTCGTCACGCCCGGTGTCGTCGTGGACGGCAAGCTGGTCACCAACGACCTCACCGAGATCAACCTCGGCATCCGCATCCTGCTCGGCAGCTCCTACTACGAGGACTGGCAGGGGCAGGAGCAGTTCGTCACCCACGATCCGCTCGGCAACCCGGTCGACCCGCGCCACCCGTGGAACCAGCACACCATCCCCGCCCCGCAGAAGCGGAACTTCGACGACAAGTACAGCTGGGTCATGTCGCCCCGCTGGTTCGACGGCAAGGACCACCTCGCGCTGGACACCGGCGGCGGTCCCATCGCCCGCCTGTGGTCCACCGCCCTGTCCGGGCTCGTCGACATCGGCTACGTGAAGGCCACGGGCCAGAGCGTGGTCATCAACCTGCCGCGCACCATGACCAAGCCGGAGACCACTTTCGAGTGGAAGATCCCGAAGTGGTCCAACGCGCTGGAACGCAACCGCGCGCGCACCTACTTCCAGGCGTACGCCGCCGCAGTCGCCCTGCACTGCGCGGAGCAGGGGCTGGCCGAGGTCCGCGCCGGACGCACCCAGACCTGGGAGAAGTTCGAGGTCCCGGACGAGAGCATCGGCTGCGGGTTCACCGAGGCCGTCCGAGGCGTCCTCTCCCACCACATGGTGATCCGGGACGGCAAGATCGCCAACTACCACCCGTACCCGCCCACCCCCTGGAACGCCAGCGTGCGCGACTCCTACGGCACCCCGGGCCCGTACGAGGACGCCGTGCAGAACACCCCGATCTTCGAGGAGAACACCCCGGAGAACTTCAAGGGCATCGACATCATGCGCGCCGTCCGCAGCTTCGACCCCTGTCTGCCGTGCGGCGTCCACATGTACGTCGGCGGCGGCAAGACCGTACAGAAGATGCACGTACCCACCGGGCTGAGCGGACTGGGCGGTTGAGCGCGGTGGAGGCGAGGAACGAGGCGGTGCACGCGGTGAGCGCGGAACAGACCGGACGCCGGGTCGAGGAGGTGCTGGACCGGCTGGCGGCCACCGGGGACGGGGCCGCCGCCGCGGCGGCGGAGGAACTCGTCCGGTCCCTCATGGACTTCTACGGCTCCGGCCTGTCCCGCGTCGTCGAGCTGCTGTCGGCGACCGGTGACCGGCGCCCCGCGGGCGACCCGCTGGCCGCCCTGCTCGGCGATGAACTGGTGGCGAGCCTGCTCGTCCTGCACGACCTCCATCCCGAGGACCTGGACGCGCGGATCGCCCGGGCCCTGGGCGCCGTACGGGACCAGGACCTGGAAGTCGTGGACTTCGACGAGCCCAGCGGGACCCTGCGGCTGCGGGCCGCCGCGGCGGGCTCGGGATGCGGCTGCGCCGCCGCCACCGCACCGCCCGCCCGGCAGGCCGTCGAGAACGCCCTCGCCTGCTTCGCCCCGGAGGTGACGGCGGTCGACATCCAGGCCGCCGCCCCCGCCGGACCGGCGCTGCTCCAGATCGGCGACCGCCCCAAGAGCGCCCCCATGGCGGCGAAGACACCATGAGCGCATCCCCGACACCCCTCGTCCGGCCCCCCGGACCGGCTTCGCGCGCCGCGGGCGGCCTGCGCAGGTTCCTGACCGAGCGGCCGCCCCGGCCGGAGCGCTGCGAGCTGTGCGCGGCGCCGGTGCCCGAGGCGGACCACCGGCACCTGGTCGACATCGAGCAGCGGGCCCTCGTCTGCGCCTGTACCGCGTGCGCCCTGCTGATGGAACAGCCGGGCGCCGCCGCGGGCCGTTTCCGCGCGGTCCCGGACCGGTATCTCACCGACCCGGAGCACCGCCTCGACGACAGCGCGTGGGACTCGCTCCAGATCCCGGTCGGCGTCGCCTTCTTCTTCCGCAACGCGGCCCTCGACCGGCTCGTCGCCCTCTACCCGAGCCCCGCCGGGGCCACCGAGAGCGAACTCGAACCGGCGGTCTGGACGGCGGTCCTCGGCGACAGCCGCCTCGCCGCACTGCTCGAACCCGACGTGGAGGCCCTGCTGCTGCGGCGCACCGAGGGCCGCTGCGAGTGCTACCTCGTACCCGTGGACATCTGTTACGAACTGGTGGGCCGTATGCGGCTGTTGTGGCAGGGCTTCGACGGCGGGGCCGAGGCCCGGTCCGCCCTCGACGCGTTCTTCGCGCACGTCGCGAAGCGGGCGCGAGCGGTCGGCGAGGCGGGCCGGTCGTGACGGAGTTCTCCTTCGCGTGCACCGGAGTGCGCGCCGACCGGTACGCCGCCGGACCGACCCTCGTCTTCCGGCTGCGCGTCACCGCCGCCGACGACGCCCGTGTGCACGCCCTCGCGCTGCGCTGCCAGATCCGCATCGAGCCGGCCCGGCGCGGCTACGAGCCCGCCGAGGCCGACGGACTGAAGGACCTGTTCGGTGAGCGCTCACGCTGGGGCAGCACCCTCCAGCCGGTGCAGTTCGCGCAGGTCTCGGTGATGGTGCCCAGCTTCACCGGCGAGACCGAGACCGACCTCGTCGTGCCCTGCACGTACGACATGGACGTCGCCGCGACCCGTTACCTGGACGCCCTCGACGGCGGCGAGGTCCCGCTGCTGATGCTCTTCTCCGGTACGGCGTTCACCGGGGCCGCCGGGTTCCGGGTCGAGCCGGTGCCGTGGGACCGGGAGACCTCCTTCAGGATGCCGGTCACGGCATGGCGGGAGATGGTCGAACAGCACTTCCCCGGCTGCGGCTGGATCCGGCTGCCCCGCGACACCATGGACGCCCTCCTCGCCTACCGCTCACGGCGGGCACTGCCCTCCTGGGAGGCCACCCTGCTGGCGCTCCTCGACGAAAGCGGCACCGCCGACCGCACGGCCGGCCATGCCCGGCCGGACGCGCCGCGTACGGACCCGTTCGCGGCGCTGACGCGCGGCACCGGAAGGACGGCCCCGTGACCGTGACCGCGTTCACCCCGGCCGTCGAGGAACGGTTCGCCCTGGCCCGCAAGGTCGCCGACGCCGTTCTCTTCGAGGGCTATGTGCTCTACCCGTACCGGGCCTCGGCGGCCAAGAACCGGCTGCGCTGGCAGTTCGGGGTGCTCGTCCCGCCCGCCTGGGGCGCCGAGTGCGAGGAGCACGAATTCCAGCACACCGAGTGCCTGATGGAGCCGAAGGCGGGCGCGGCCCTGGCGGTCGAACTGCGCTTCCTGCACGCCCGGCGGCGCGTCGTGCAGCGGATCCGCCCGGACGGCGGCTTCGACACGGTGCCCGAACTGCGCCTGGACGACAGGGTCCTGGTCCCCTGGGACGAGGGGAGCGAGGAGCACGTCGAGGTCGTCGCGCCGGTGGAGGACCTCCTCGGCGACGGCGTCACGGTGCCCTTCACCCGCCCCGCCCGGGAGGAGACCGAGCCCGTCCTCGACCCGTCGGGTGAGACCGTCGGCCGCCTGGTCCGCCGCTGCGAGGAGATCCGCGGCACCGTCCGGCTGTCGGCCCGCGAACTCGACGGCCCCTACCGGGCGATGCGGCTGACCGCCGTCGTCGAGAACACCAACCCCTGGACGCCCCCGGAGGGCCGGACCGCCGACCGGGACGCGGCGCTCCCGCACTGTCTGGTCGCCGCACACCTCCTCATGGGCCTGAGCGCCGGGTCGTTCCTGTCCATGACGGATCCGCCGGAGTGGGCGAAGGGCGCCGTCGCGTCCTGCCGCAACCTGCACACCTGGCCCGTGCTCGCCGGTGAACCCGGCCGCGGGGACCTGGTGCTGTCCTCGCCGATCATCCTGGACGACCATCCCGCGATCGCCCCGGAAAGCCCGGGAGCGCTCTACGACGCCACCGAGATCGACGAGATCCTGGCGCTGCGCACCGCGGCCCTCACCGACGAGGAGAAGCGCGAGGCCCGCGGGACCGACGAACGGGCCGCCGCGGTGATCGACCTGGCGGACTCGATGCCCCCCGAGGTCCTGGAACGCCTGCACGGGGCGGTACGGGGCCTGCGCGAGGTGACCGGGCCCGGCCCGGCGAACCCGGTCGGCGCCGCGGGCCCGGGGTTCCCCGACGAACACGGCGTGCAGCGCCAGGACACCCCGTGGTGGGACCCGGCGAGCGACGCCGGCTTCGACCCGGCGCGGGACCGCGTCGTCGTGGACGGCCGATCGTTGGGCGCGGGCAGCCGCGTACTGCTCCGCCCGGGCCTGCGCCGCACCGACGCGCAGGACCTCTTCCTGCACGGCCGCAGCGCGACGGTCGAGGCGGTGCTGCACGACGTGGACGGCGGGGTGCACCTGGCCGTCACGGTCGAGGGCGATCCGGGCGCCGACATCCGCCGTGAACAGGGCCGGTTCCTGTACTTCCAGCCCGACGAGGTCGCACCGCTGGAGGACGCGTGACCACCTCCCCACCGCCGGCTGCGAAGACCCTGGTCGCGGGCATCGGGAACATCTTCCTCGGCGACGACGGCTTCGGCGTGGAGACCGCGCGCCGGCTCACCGAGCGGCACCTGCCCGCGCACATCGAGGTCGCCGACATCGGCGTACGCGGAGTGCACCTCGCCTACCAGCTCCTGGACGGCTACGACACCCTCGTCCTCGTGGACGCCACGGCACGCGGCGAGGCACCCGGCACGCTGTACGTGATCGAGCACGACGGCAGCGCGGCGCACGACCCCGCCGGGACCCCCGCGCTCGACGGCCACCGGATGACCCCCGACACCGTCCTGGCGCTGCTGGGCACGCTCTGCGCCGGAACCGGCGGGCAGCCGCCCCGGCGCACCCTGATCGTCGGATGCGAACCCTCCTCGGTGGAGGAGGGCATCGGTCTCAGCGGCCCGGTCTCCGACGCCGTACCGCGGGCCGTCCGGCTGATCGAGGAGTTGCTGTCGGCCGACGGGCCGAGAGAGTCCGCGCCGCGGACCACGGCCGGCCAGGCCGCCGAACGAGTCGCCAAATGACAGGAGAGCACGGGATGAAGAAGGCCATCATGGGCGGAGCGGGTGCCGTCGTCGTCGCCGCCCTCGTCAAGCAGGTCCTTCCCGACATCATGCGCTACCTGCGGATCCGCAGGATGTGACCCGTCGGCGCGCGACGGACACGGCGCCCGGTCCGGTGCGCCGTGCCGTTACGTCGAACGGCGGACCCCGCCACTCCGTGACGGCGTGCCGGGCCCCCGGGCACCGGCCCCTCGCCTGTAATGAGGGCCGAGGGCCGAGCCACGGCACCGGCCCGCGGGAGAACGGGTACCGATGCACGAGATGTCCATCGCGCTGGCGGTGATCGACCAGGTCGAGCAGGCCGCACGGCAGGCCGGCGAGGTCACGGCGGTGCGATCGGTACGCCTCCAGGTCGGCGAACTGGCCGGTGTCGTACCCGACTCCCTCTCCTTCTCCTTCGAACTGGCCTGCGCCGGGACCCTCCTGGAGGGCGCCGAGCTCGTCACCGACGCGGTACCGGGCCGAGCCCGCTGCGCACCCTGCGCACACGAGTGGGCCGTCGGCATGCCGCCCCGGCTGAGCTGTCCGGAGTGCGGCGGGACCGACACCGATCTGCTGGCCGGCCGGGAACTGCAGATCGTCAGCGTGCACTGGGACGACGGCCGGTCGCACGCACAAGACCGCGAACCGATCCCCGAGGAGCGCTGAAACCATGTGCCGTGTGGTCGACCTGCAACAGGCCGTACTGGCCAGGAACGACGCGGGCGCGCAGAACCTGCGCGCGGAGATGACCGCGCGCGGGACCGCGGTCGTCAACATCCTCTCCAGCCCCGGCAGCGGCAAGACCGCGCTGCTGGAGAGCGAACTGCTGCTGGCACGCCGACGGTCGGTGCCCGTCGTGGCGCTGACCGCGGACCTCGCCACCGAGAACGACGCGACGCGGCTGGCGCGTTCGGGCGTCCCGGTCAAGCAGATCCTCACCGACGGTCTGTGCCACCTGGAGTCCGAGATGCTCGCCGGGCACCTTCGCGGATGGCTGCCCGACGACACCCGGCTGCTGTTCGTGGAGAACGTCGGCAACCTCGTCTGCCCCGCCACCTACGACCTCGGCGAGACACTGCGCGTCGTCCTCGCCTCGGTGACCGAGGGCGAGGACAAGCCGCTGAAGTACCCCACCGCCTTCGGTCTCGCCCACCTGGTACTGGTCACCAAGACCGACATCGCCGAGGCCGTCGAGTTCGACGAGGCGGCGTTCCGCGCGCACGTCGAGCAGGTCAACCCCGGAGTCGAGGTGGTGCTGACCTCCGCCCGGCGCGGCCGGGGAGTCGGCGCGCTGCTCGACCGGGCGCTGGCGGCGGCGGACGGCGCGCCCGTGCACCGACCCGTCATGGCTCGCACGGCGGACACTCACCACCACTCGCCCCCGCACTCCCACCCGCACACCGGCGCCGTGGCCCACACCCACCCGTGAGCACCGCGCCGTCCGCGCCCGCGGTGGCAGGCGACCCGCCGCAGCGCCGTCGCGTCACCGTCCGGGGCGTGGTCCAGGGCGTCGGCTTCCGGCCCTACCTCTACGGCCTCGCCACCGCCCTCGACCTGTCCGGCCATGTGACCAACACCCCGGAAGGCGTCGTCGCCGAGATCGAGGGAGCGCCCACGGCGGTGGCCCGGTTCTGCGAGCGGATCGCCGTCCAGGCGCCACCGCTGGCCCGGGTCGAGTCGGTCGAGCACCGGGAGGTACCGGTCGCGGGGGGCACCGCGTTCACCATCCTGGCCTCACACACCGGCGGCCCCGCCCGAACCCTGGTCTCGCCGGACACGGCCACCTGCGCCGACTGTCTGCGCGAACTGGCGGACCCGGCCGACCGCCGCCACCGCCACCCGTTCGTCAACTGCACCCACTGCGGACCACGCTTCACGATCGTCACGGGTGTGCCGTACGACCGGGCACACACCACCATGGCGGGCTTCGCGATGTGCTCCGACTGCGCCCGGGAGTACGCGGATCCGGCCGACCGCCGCTTCCACGCGCAGCCGGTCGCGTGTCCCGCCTGCGGTCCGCGGCTTCGGCTGTTCGTGCCGCGACCGGCTCCCGGCGGGCGGGCCGCGACCGTCGCCGGGACGGACCCGGTGGCCGACGCCCGCGCCCTGCTGGCGGAGGGCGCCGTCCTCGCGGTCAAGGGCCTGGGCGGCTACCACCTCGCCTGTGACGCCTCGAATCCCGACGCCGTCGCCCTGCTGCGCCGCCGCAAGGCCCGCGGCGACAAACCGTTCGCCGTCATGGCGAGGAGCGCGGACGACGTCCGGCACCTCGTCCGCATCGGTCCCGAGGAGCGGGCCCTGCTGGAGGGCGGCGCCCGGCCCGTCGTGCTGCTGCGCCGCCGCACCGACCCGGCACCGCAGCCGCAGGCTCCGTACCCGGCCGCGGCCGTCGCGCCCGGCAGCCCCGACCTCGGCGTGATGCTGCCGTACACGCCCGCGCACCACCTGCTGCTCGGTCTGCCCGGCGACCCCGAAGGACCCCGGCTGCTGGTCATGACCAGCGGCAACGTGGCCGGTGAGCCGATCGTGACCGACGACGGCGAGGCGCTGCAACGGCTGGCGCACCTGGCCGACGCCTGGCTCGCCCACGACCGGCCGATCCGCGTGCCGTGCGACGACTCCGTCGTACGGATCTGCGACCGAGAACCCCTCGTGATCCGGCGCGCCCGGGGCTACGCGCCGCTTCCCCTGTCGCTCCCGGTGCCGGTGCGCCCCGCGCTCGCCGTCGGCGGGGATCTGAAGAACGCGTTCTGCGTCGGGGAAGGACGCCGGGCATGGCTGTCCGCGCACATCGGCGACATGGACGAACTGAGCACCCAGCGGGCCTTCGAGCGCGCCGCGGCACACCTGGAGTCGATCACCGGGGTACGGCCGGGGCTGCTGGCGGCCGACCGGCATCCCGGCTACCGCTCCGCCGGGTGGGCCGACCGCAACGCGGCCGGACGGACCGTCGTACGCGTCCAGCACCACCACGCCCACATCGCCGCCGCCATGGCCGAACACGGGCTGGACGGCGGCCGTCCGGTGATCGGCGTCGCCTTCGACGGCACCGGCCACGGGGACGACGGCGCGGTGTGGGGCGGGGAGATCCTGCTCGCGGACTACGACGGTTTCACCCGGTTCGGGCAGCTCGCGTACGTCCCGCTGCCCGGTGGCGACACCGCCGTACGCCGGCCGTACCGCATGGCGCTCGCGCACCTGAGCGCGGCAGGTATCGACTGGTCCGACGACCTGGCCTGCGTCACCGCCTGCCCGGCGGACGAACGCCGGGTGCTGCGCACGCAGTTGGCGCGCGACCTCAACTGCGTCCCCACCTCCAGCATGGGACGGCTCTTCGACGCCGTGTCGTCGCTCGTGGGCGTGTGCCACCGGGCCGGATACGAGGCCCAGGCGGCCGTCGAGCTGGAGGCCGCCGCCCTGCGCGCACCCGCACAGGACACCGACACCACCGCCTACGCGTTCGGCCTGCGGCTTCCCGAGCCGGACGGCGACGGCCCCGTACGGGCCGACCCGGCGCCCGTCCTCGCGCAGATCGTCGAGGACCTGCGGGCGGGTACGGATCCGGCCCTCGTCGCCGCCCGCTTCCACCGGGCCGTCGGCGCTCTCGTCCACGCGATGTGTGTCCTGGCCCGCGAGCGGCACGGGCTGGACACGGTCGCCCTCAGCGGCGGGGTGTTCGCCAACACCCTGCTCTCCTCGGCCTGCGCCACGGCGCTGCGCGCGGACGGGTTCACGGTCCTGCGCCATCACCTGGTCCCGCCCAACGACGGCGGACTGGCCCTCGGCCAGCTGGTGGTGGCCGCCCGCGCCGGCGCCCTCCCGGAAGGCACCGACCGACAACTGCCCCGGTAGCACCGGGCGACGCACACGACCCACAGCGAGGAGAGGCCCATGTGCCTGGCGGTACCCGGCCGAGTGCTGGACATCGAGGAACGCGACGGTACCCGGATGGCCAACGTCGACTTCGGCGGCGTGGTCAAGGAGGTGTGCCTGGAGTACCTGCCCGACCTCCAGGTCGGTGAGTACGCCATCGTCCACGTCGGCTTCGCCCTGCAACGGCTGGACGAGGAGTCGGCGAAGCGGACGCTGGAACTCTTCGCCACGCTCGGCATGCTGCAGGAGGAGTTCGGCGACCCCTGGGAAGCCGCCGCGGGCGGAGCCACCCCGCCCATGCCCGGGCACGCCGTCGAGGAGGCGTCCAAGTGAAGTACATCGACGAGTTCCAGGACCCGGAACTGGCCCGCCGGCTCCTCGACGACATCCACTCCACGGTGACCAGGCCGTGGGCTCTGATGGAGGTGTGCGGCGGACAGACCCACACCATCATCCGCCATGGCATCGACCAACTCCTGCCGGACCAGGTCGAACTGATCCACGGCCCGGGCTGTCCCGTCTGCGTCACCCCGCTGGAGGTCATCGACAAGGCACTGGAGATCGCCTCCCGCCCCGGGGTGATCTTCTGCTCCTTCGGCGACATGCTGCGGGTGCCCGGAACCGGCCGGGACCTGTTCCAGGTACGCGGCGAGGGCGGCGACGTACGCGTCGTCTACTCGCCCCTCGACGCCCTGCGGATCGCCCAGCAGAACCCGGACCGCGAGGTGGTGTTCTTCGGCATCGGCTTCGAGACCACGGCGCCGCCCAACGCCATGACGGTGTACCAGGCCCGCAAGCTCGGCATCCGGAACTTCAGCCTGCTGGTGTCCCACGTCCGGGTGCCCCCCGCCATCGAGGCGATCATGACCTCCCCGAGCTGCCGGGTCCAGGGCTTCCTGGCGGCCGGTCATGTGTGCAGCGTGATGGGCGTGCGGGAGTATCCGGAACTGGCCGAACGCCACCGGGTGCCGATCGTCGTCACCGGATTCGAGCCGCTGGACATCCTGGAGGGCGTCCGCCGGACCGTCCGCCAGCTGGAACGCGGCGAGCACACCGTCGACAACGCCTACGCCCGCGCCGTCCGCCCGGAGGGCAACCCGGCCGCCCAGGCCATGCTGGAGGACGTCTTCGAGGTCACCGACCGCGCCTGGCGCGGCATCGGCGTCATCCCCGACAGCGGCTGGCGGCTGTCCCCGAAGTACCGGGCCTACGACGCCGAGCACCGCTTCTCCGTCACCGGCATCCGCACCCTCGAACCGAAGGAGTGCCGCAGCGGCGAGGTCCTGCAGGGCCTGCTGAAGCCGCACGAGTGCGAGGCGTTCGGCACCCTCTGCACACCCCGCACCCCGCTCGGCGCCACCATGGTCTCCAGCGAGGGCGCCTGCGCCGCGTACTACCTCTACCGGCGACTGGACATCCCCACCGCGCCCCGGGAGGCGAGCCCCGTTGTCTGAGATCACCCTCGACCCCGCAGCCTGGTCCTGCCCGGCTCCGCTGCGGGACCGGCCCCGGGTCGTCATGGGCCACGGCGGCGGCGGGGCACTCTCCGCCGAACTGGTGCGGGACATCTTCGCGCCCGCCTACGGGGGCGAGGTCCTCGCCGGGATGGGCGATGCCGCGGCCCTCACCCTGGGCGGCGTACGACTGGCTTTCTCCACCGACACCTTCGTGGTGCGACCGCTCTTCTTCCCCGGCGGCAGCATCGGCGATCTGGCCGTCAACGGCACCGTCAACGACCTCGCCATGAGCGGAGCCCGCGCGGCCTACCTGTCCTGCGGGTTCATCCTGGAGGAGGGCGTCGAACTGGACGTGGTCGACCGGGTGGCCCAGGCGCTCGGCGCCGCGGCGCGCGCCGCCCAGGTCGAGGTGGCGACCGGCGACACCAAGGTGGTGGAGGCCGGTCACGGCGACGGGATCTTCATCAACACCGCGGGGATCGGGCTCATCCCGCAGGGTGTCGACCTGCGGCCGCAGCGGGTCGTCCCCGGCGACGTCGTGATCGTCAGCGGGGCCATCGGCGTCCACGGCGTGGCGATCCTGAGCGTCCGTGAGGGCCTGGAGTTCGGGGTGGAGCTGGAGAGCGACTGCGCGGCGCTCGGCGGTCTCGTCGACGCCATGCTCGCGGTCACCCCGGATCTGCACGTGCTGCGCGATCCCACCCGCGGCGGTCTGGCGGCGTCGCTCAACGAGATCGCGGCGGCCTCCGGCGCGGGTGTCGTCGTCCGGGAGCGGGACCTGCCCGTCCCGCCGGCCGTGGCCAACGCGTGCGCCATCCTGGGCCTGGACCCCATGTACGTCGCCAACGAGGGCAAGTTGGTGGCCTTTGTGCCGCGTGAGCACGCCGACGCGGTCCTGGCGGCGATGCGCGCCCACCCGCTGGGCGCGGACGCCGTGATCATCGGCGAGGCCGTCGAGGAGCACCCGGGCATGGTGGTGGCCCGTACCGGGCTGGGCGGCACGCGCGTGGTCGACCTTCCGATCGGGGAGCAACTGCCCCGGATCTGCTGACGACGGACCGGGCCCTCGTGCGGGGGCCCGGGCGGCGTGCACCTCCGTCACCGCGGTCGGCGGAGGGCGGCCGGGGCGAGCCGGGGAGTGGTCAGACGCCCGCGAGCGGCCCAGGCAGTGGCGCCGGGGCGGCCCGGCGCGCACGCACCCAGCCGAACAGCACCACCGAGCACACGGCCGCGATCGCGCACCAGGTCGAGATGAACTCCATCCGCCACAAGGCCCAGCAGACCGCCGCGCCCACCGCGACCAGGATCCCCAGCACCAGCAGCCGTCGGTCACCGGACAGCAGCAGCGAGCCCACGGTGGCCAGCAGATAGCCCGTGACGAGCGGCGGCGCGTGGGAGAGGCCGAGGACGTAGCCGACCGTATGACCGCGGATCTCGGCCCTCACCGGGCCGGTGGCCACGGCGTGTGCCAGCACCGCGGAGGTCGCGGCTCCGGCGGCGAGCGGGAGGAGCAGTCGGCGGCGGGCGTGCGGCGGGGCGGCGCACATCACCCCCACCGGCACCCACACCGCCAGCAGGGGCAGGGCGATGACGGCCCAGACGACGGTGGCGGGCCCGCTGCCTCTGCCCGCGTCCCAGAGCAGCGACTCGGTGATCTGGTGGGCTCCGAGCAGCAACGGCAGGGCGGCCAGGGGCAGATCCCGGGGCCTGCGCACCTGCGCCGCACAGGCCGCGCCGACCGCCGTGACACCGGCGCCCGCGACGAGATCGGCCGTCGCACTCCAACACATCACGCCACCATGGGATTCACCGTCGGTTCCTTCCTCTCCGTCGCGGGCAACGCTACGTCCCTGCCCGCCCACGGTCCCGGTGACACGACAGCCGGATCACCGGTTGATGCCCTCCGTGGTGGGGCCGTCGGTGTCCGGCGCCGCCGAGGATGATTGGCTGGCCCCGGTCACCACACCACAACCCGGCCCGGCCGGACCGCAGGAGGACTTCGCCACCATGAGCAGCCCCTACACGTACGAGTACAAGGTCGTCACCTTCCGGGAGTCGCTGATCGGCGACGCGCTGGACAGCGACAAGCTGGAGAAGGTGCTGAACAAGCACGCCGAGGACGGCTGGGGCCTGAAGGCCATCACCTCCGCCGACGTCAAGGGCCGCATAGGTCCCGGAGCCGTCGAGGGGCTGCTGCTGACCTTCGAGCGTCCGCGCCGGTAGCCACCCCCGGAGGCCGAACCGCCGCCTCCGGCACCGGGCCCCCGGGGCGGGCCGGGTCCGCCGACTCGGCGGTCGCGGCCCCGCCCCGGGGCC